>JALVPX010000157.1:29700-33622 GCA_027031565.1 Deltaproteobacteria bacterium
ATGTTGAATCTTGAATCCTGTTTCTTTAAGCCACGGTTCATATTCTTTTGGCGAATAGAAACCATAAGGGAAAGAAAAATCTTTAAAATATCCATTCCATGGACTTTCAGATAATATTTCCTCTAAAATCTCAATAACATTTGCCGCATTCCCATTTCCACCCATTTGAACAATGGCTTTCCCGTCTGGCTTTAAGGCTTTGTATATTCCAGTTAATACAGGCCTGTGGTCGATAACCCAATGAAGAGCAGCATTTGAAAAAACAATATCAAATTCTTGATAAAAAGATAATCTAGAGGCGTCAGCCTGTTTAAATAACAAATTGGGATATCGGGATACTGGATACTCTCTAGTGGCAAGAGCGATCATGTTTTCTGAATTGTCAATTCCAACTACACGACCCTTGTTGAGTTGTTTTGAAATTTCAGCGGTTACTTTTCCATCTCCACAGCCGATATCAAGTAAATGTTCGTTCCCTTTTAATTTGAGTTTATCGATTAATTCCCTTGCCCATTCTTGCTGAGGGACAGAATGCTTTGCGTAGTCCGAGGCATTCCATTCATATTGGGCATTATTAGATTTTTCATTCATGTTTTTTAATTGCAACGGCCTTATAATTAAGAGGCGCACAACGTTCTTGATATCTATATGGTTTTTCTAATATTTTTCCATATGGAGGTCCGTTTTTTTTATCTACCCATCCGGAATGGAAAAACAAGGCGTATATGCCATTTTTACCCTGGGAAATCCATATATTTTAACAGTATGGCAAGGGTCATGGATGATCAAGTAAAACTTCATCCGTATCCCAAATTCAGGCCAATGGTCGAGCATTGTGCAATTATTAGCATTGAAAGGCAAGGGAAAGACTAAAGCTTGGCTTCAGCATCCAGGCAAAGTGCCTGGATGCTGCTGATATTTCGAGGATTATTTTTTTGAGTGCAATGCAGCCACGCCCCATGGGATTAAAGTTATTGGAAAGGAGGTATGATCATGAACTAATCAGCTGAGATTAAACTGGCCAAGCAACGATTTAGCGCTTTGCAGCTTGCCGAGGCGTTGGTGAACGTCTCAGAGCTTTGTCGGCGTCGGGGTATTTCGAGAACCCAGTTCTTCGAATACAAGCGCAGGTTTCAGATTCATGGGCTGGAGGGCTTGAAAGACCTTCCTCCCATCCACAAGTCTCATCCCCAAACCACTCCGCCTGAGATCGCGGAGAAGATCCTTGAATTTTCTCTCGCCAATCCCATGTGGGGGTGTATCCGCTTAAGCGGTCCTTTAGGGCGATCTCCCTTGCATGTTTTGATACCGCAATGTCTGCAATATCCAGGTCGCTGTTACATACCACCTGGACCCTTGGAATTGCTGCAATCTCCTCGCCCACCAGCTCAAAAATGGAGCTTCTGAAATAACCTGCAATCCGCTTGTAACTTTTGGCGTTTTTAAGCCTTTTTGCCAGGAAGTCCTGGGTTAAGGAGTGCCTTCTTGAGGAAAATCGGTTTATCATGGATGGATGTCTCAGGTATCTTCAGCCTCTTGGAGCATCTTTTCAAATAAAGGCAGGATCTCTTTGACTTCTTGGCGGATGGTCTTCCATATTACCGAATGGTCGATCCCAAAGTATTGATGGATGAGCACATCCCTCATGCCAGCCATCTCTTTCCATGGGATGTGAGGATGATCGGCCTTCCACTTTTCCGGGACGTTCTTTGCCGCTTCGCCAGCCACCTCCAAGGCCCTTATCACTGCAAATACAGTCTTGTCGTCTCGTACAAACTGGTCAAATTCCATGCCTTCAGTAAATTGCACACATTTTTTGAGGGCATCATAGATGTCTGCAATATAATCAACGGCAATCCGCTTAGTCATACAGGCACAGCCTCATCTATGATTTTTCTGCCAATATGAGGCTTAAGGGCATTACGCATTACAAGGTCAACCTCTAGCCCAAGAATTTCTGAAAGGTGGTTCTTAAGCCGGACAAATTCAAGGAGTGAAGGGGTTGAAGAAAAGGAAACCAGTATGTCGATATCACTATCCGGCCTGTTTTCTCCCCTGAGCCTTGAGCCAAAAATTTCCAAAGACTCCACATGGTACTCTTTTTTCAGTTCATGAAGACAATGTGCCAGCGCCTGTCTTATTTCATCTATCCTAGTAGAATTCTTTTTCATTTTTTATCCAAGCCTCTGGTTTCTGATGAGCTCTGCAAGAAGTTTTGCGGCATCTGCCTCTTCCGTACCTTCCATGTTGATGAGTTCATCAAGCTGCTCCAAGCTGAAGGTCTTCCAGTTAAGTTGATCTTATTTTAGCCTAGGTTGTAAAATACATTTATGCACTTTTTACTGCCTATTTTGACACCTTTCAAAAAAATTTTTCCTTAATACCTCTTAAGCTTCTCCACCACCACTCCAACAACGTAAAATTCGCGGTTGTCCACCACGTTATCCTCATACTTGGATTTAAGGGGACTAAGGCGATGTTTCCCGCACCTCCCAAGGACAAGTTTCTGTCCAAATCTTTAAACTGGTACCAAGTTTAATAACTCCATTTTATACGAGATGGAATATTTTTGCAGTCTTTTCGGCAGCCAATCACAACACACCTCTTGCTATCAGATCAAAAGATGAAAGAGAAGGCAAATAATGTGCAGGAGGTTCATCAGAATTAAGAGTTTTTACCCATGATAATGGCTGAAAAGCCAGGTGCTTAAAACTGGCGGGTAAAACTTCATCCTAATCCCAAAACTAGGCTAATGGTCGAGCATTGTGCAATTATTAGCATTGAAAGGCAAGGGAAAGACTAAAGCTTGGCTTCAGCATCCAGGTGAAGTGCCTGGATGCTGAAGGATGGCGCACAAAGGCGCAATATAAAGATTCTATTGGCCTAGGAGTGCCCTGCTGGTCATGGCAACGAGCTGTGCTGGATAGCAGCCGAACCAGATGACGCCTGCCAGGGCAATCACGAGAACCGCGGTCAAGCCTCCAGAAGGTGCCAGGGCAATCTCCTTTTCAGGCTCGTACATGTACATGAGCATTATGACCCTCAAATAGAAGTAGGCAGATATGGCGCTGAATATCACGGCAGCTATCACTATGCCCGTATAGCCTGAATGAATGGCAGCCATGAAGAGGTAGAATTTGCCGATAAAGCCTGCTGTAGGGGGTATGCCCGTCAATGAAAACATGAATACCAGCATGAGGCCTGCGGCAACAGGGTGTTTTTTTGCCAGCCCCTTGTAGTCCTCCAAGGCCTCTCCTGCCACACCCTTGTGCTGTAAAAGTATCACTATGGCAAAGGCGCCCATGTTCATGAAAAGGTAGATGAAAAGATAGTTCATGGTAGCAGACATGCCTTCATGCGTGCCGGGCAGAAGCCCAAGCAGTGCATAACCGGCATGGGCTATGGAAGAATAGGCAAGCATTCTCTTGATGGAGGTCTGGCACAGTGCGGTGATGTTTCCTATGCCCATGGTGAGGAAGGCCATTATGGTCAAGGCCGCTGCCCAATTTGCATGTGCAGCAGGGAAGGCCTCTATCAGGACCCTTCCCAGGGCGGCAAACCCGGCAGCCTTGGGCCCCACAGACATGAAGGCCGTGACGGGTGTGGCTGCCCCTTCGTAGGCATCCGGCGTCCACATGTGGAAAGGAGCTGCGGCTACTTTGAATGAAAAGGCTATCACAACCAGTCCAAGGCCCATAAGGAAGGCGGAATTTGATCCGAGCCCGCCTGCAGCAGCGGCCTTTGCGATTTCGCGCATGTCTGTTGTGCCTGTGGTGCCGTACACATATGATAGCCCGAACAGCAGCAAGCAGGAGGCAAAGGCCCCGAGCAGGAAATATTTCATTGCTGCCTCGCTAGAGCGGGGATTGGTCTTGAGCAGGCCTACCAGGCAATAGACGGACAAGGCCATGAGTTCCAACCC
>JALVPX010000158.1 GCA_027031565.1 Deltaproteobacteria bacterium
TAAAAAAGATCAGATCCAGGGTGGACAAGATGGCGGTGATATTGCCCTTTGAGAAGGAATTTTACAAAAGGCACGGTATGGATGTGGAATTCGTGGGCCATCCGCTCCTGGATATCGTAAAAGCCACCTACAAAAGGGAAGATTTTTTGAAAAAACTGGGTCTCGATCCCAACAGGCCAGCCATAGGCATCTTGCCCGGCAGCCGGCATGGAGAAATCTCCAGGCTCATGCCCATTATGGCAGAAACGGCACACAAAATCAGATCCAAGAGGCCGGATGCGCAGTTTTTGATACCTTTGGCGCCAGATATAGAGCAGCACAATCTCGATCTTCCCAAGGAACTCGATATTAAAATAACCAAGGGCTGCAACTACGACACAATAGCTGCCTGCAACGTGATCCTTGCTGCCTCTGGTACGGTCACCTTGGAAGCTGGCCTTCTTGGAATTCCCTCGGTGGTCACATACAAGATTTCACCCCTCACACAGAGGCTAGCCAGGCTGCTGATAAAGGTCAAATATGTCTCCCTGGTCAATATTATTGCCAATAAAGAGGTGTTCCCCGAGTTCATACAAGACAAGGCAAGGCCTGAATCAATGGCCCAGGCTGTACTCGACCTGCTAAGGCCGCAAAGGGCGCAACAGATCCGTTATGAACTGGATAAAGTGAGAAAAAGGCTCGGCGAGTCAGGCGTTGCCTCCAGGGCTGCAAAGGCTGCAGTCACCTTGATTGCCTGAGACAGATCAACCAACCCCACTTTCCAGGCTGTTGCATAACAGTAACTTTGAAAATCCTGGGCAATTGCACAAGAGCCTGTAACAAATTTCAGACTTATTTCGAAAAAACGCCATCCAGATCACTTGCACACAAGCCTCTAGGCCTGATTCTGCCTGCATTTCCGGGGATGTGTACCTTTTTAAAGTTGGTTCCTCCAATACTCGATAAATGAGACAAAGAGTCAGAAAAACTAAGGCCGGAAAGGGGGTTGAAAAAAGCACAGGCCGTACCAGCTGACAAAACTTTAAAAAACCAAAAAGGGCAGTGACGCCCAAAAAAGATTCAAGGAGGAATCAAAAAATGGCTATTTCAGTTAACACCAACATTGCATCTTTAAACGCACAGAGGAATCTCTCATCTACAGGTAAACTTCTCAACCGTTCTTTACAGAGACTGTCTTCAGGTCTAAGGATCAACAGCGCAAAGGACGATGCTGCTGGCCTTGCGATCTCAGACCGTATGAATGCCCAGATAAGGGGCTTGAACCAGGCAGTGAGGAATGCCAATGACGGCATCTCCCTTGCCCAGACTGCTGAAGGCGCCATGCAGGAAGTAACGAGCATCCTCCAGCGCATGCGCGAATTGGCTGTGCAGTCTGCAAATGATACCAATACAGCCATAGACAGGGCTAACCTTCAAAAAGAAATTACCCAGCTCCAGGCAGAAATCGACAGGATTGCCACCACTACCCAGTTCAATGGCAAAACCTTGCTTGATGGAACATTCAGCGGAGCCAAGTTCCAAGTGGGTGCAAACGCAAACCAGTATATATCATTTTCCATGGGTAGTGCAAAAGGCTCGGACATTGGAAACAATGTGGTTACCATCGACGGGACGCTAAACCAGGCTACTGCTGCCGCTGATGCAGAGGCTGGAAACGGCGTAGCAGATGGTGAAGACCTGACCATTGTTGGTTCCCTGGGGACAGCTACCTATGACGTAAGTGCCAATGAGACAGCAAAATCCATTGCCGAAGGCATTAACGCCACCACAAAAGACAGCGGTGTTTCAGCAAGTGCCATTACCCAGGCAAAGTTGAGCTCTCTTTCCGGTACCGGCACGGTAGCCTTCAAGCTTGCAGGCAAGAACAGCACTGCCGTAACAATATCTGCCAATGTCGCCTCTACAAGCGACCTCAGCGGGCTGGCTGATGCCATCAACAAGGTAGCAAGCACTACTGGAATTTCTGCTGAGGCAAATGGTGGAGAACTGACGCTGGTAAGTTCGGAAGGTTACGATATCAAGATATCTGACTGGGGCGTCGATGCTGGTGGTGACGACCTGGATGTAACGGTTCAGGGCCTTGATGCAGACGGGTCAAACGCCGGTTCTGCCGTAACGCTTCAAGGAGACGGAACTGCCGGTGCAGGCGCTGACAGCACAACCATTGGTGGTACCATCACATTCGAGTCGGCAGACACGTTCACCGTTACGTCTGCTGCTGCAGGTGCGCTGTTCACTGCAACAACCGCTAACGCCAGCTCCCTCAACGATGTGGGGTCGGTTGACATTGGAACGCAGTCAGGTGCCAACAGCGCGATATCTGTCATTGATGGCGCGCTCCAGTATATTGACAACATGCGGGCCGACCTTGGTGCTATCCAGAACCGCTTTGAATCAACCATAGCTAATCTGATGAACGTTTCCGAAAACATCTCCGCAGCCAAGTCACGTATCGTTGACGCTGACTTTGCCGCTGAGACGGCAAACCTCACAAAGGCGCAGATACTGCAGCAGGCTGGCACGGCAATGCTTGCCCAGGCCAATACTGTGCCTCAGGCAGCACTTACCTTACTCCAGGGTTAATTCCTGAAACTCAACCAGGAAGGCGGGTCGCAGAGCCGCCTTCCTGAACATGAGTTTTAAATCTCAAAGGGGGCTGAAACAAAATGGGTCTGGGTGTATCAGGATTGATGTCTGGCCTTGATACAGACTCCATCATCTCCAAGTTGATGGAGTTGGAAAGGCGTCCTGTTGTATTACTGCAGCGCAAAGAGGCCGGCTATCAAGCAAAGATAACTGCCATCGGCATGGTAAAAAGCGCCATGTCTGAACTCAAATCTGCTGTAGAGGGCCTGAAGGATTCAGAAGACTTTCTTTCATATCGGGCCTCCAGCAGCAACACAGACATTCTTACAGTATCTGCAGGAGACGAAGTCCTGCCGGGCGTTTACAATATTACGGTATCACATCTGGCCTCGGCTCAACAGGTGCGCAGTTCTGCCTTTTCGGGATCAGATGCGGCCATAGGAACAGGCAAAATCACCATTCAAGTGGGGAACAATGAGCCTGTAGAAATAGAAATTACATCTGAAAATAATACGCTGGCAGGCATAGCCCAGGCCATAAACGATGCAGAGGCCGGGGTAACTGCTGGGATCATCAATGACGGCAACGGAAGTTATTACTTGACTCTCCAATCGCAGAATACAGGGGCCGACAACACCATTTCATTTTCTGTTCAGGACGACGATGGCAACAACAATGACAACAGCGGTCTTTCAGCCATCTATGCAGACCCAGCAGCAGAAACATTGATCGAGACCCAATCCGCGGCCAATGCACAGCTGGTGGTAAACGGAATCGATGTAGAGCGCAGTTCGAACGAAATAGACGATTTGATCAGCGGCATGACGCTGACCCTTAAGTCTGCTGACAGCAGCAAGAGCGTCACTATCACTTCGTCAAAAGATTATGAAGGCATTACCAGCAAGCTTGATGCATTCGTTGAAAAATATAATGCCCTTGTCGATTTGGTTAAGGAACAAACTGCATACAATGCCTCAACTGACCAGGCAGGCACCCTTTTGGGTGACAGCACTGTCAGCCGCATCAATTCTGGACTTTCAAAAATCGTCTACCACACTGTCAAAGGGATTGATCAAGCCGTTAACAGGCTTAGCAAGCTGGGAATAGAGCTGGAGGAATCGGGCCACCTCAGCCTGGACAAAAGCAAACTCACCGCTGCAATGGAAGAGCATCCAGACGATGTGAGCATGCTTTTCGCTTCAGATGAAGATGGAAACAAAGGGGTAGCCGTCAAGTTTTATGATTTCCTGGATGGTTATTTAAAGGGTTCAACAGGGATTCTGGCTGCAAAGACCAGTGGCTTGGAAAAGAGCATCGAAGGTATAAATGATCAAATAGAGCAAATAGAAACGCGCCTGTCCAAACGGGAAGAAAATCTTCGGCATCAATTCGAATCGCTTGAAAATTTGCTTTCCGAGTTTCAGATGACTTCCGGCCAGTTGGAACAGCAGCTTATGTCTATTGCAAATCTGAATTCATATATATCGAGGAAAAAGTAAAAAAGAGGATAAAAGATGAACGCGTATGCCAGATGTGCCTTTAACGCTTACAAGAAAAACGAAATCCTGACCCTTTCACCGGTTGGGATAGTTGCAAGGCTTTATTCCGCCCTGCTCTCTTCCTTG
Organism: Deltaproteobacteria bacterium; assembly: GCA_027031565.1. Lineage (GTDB taxonomy): Bacteria > Desulfobacterota > Dissulfuribacteria > Dissulfuribacterales > JALVPX01 > JALVPX01. The sequence goes on from JALVPX010000158.1 coordinate 4,212, forward strand.
AGGGATGCGGGACGGGCCTTAAAACATGGATCAACGGCTGGCAAGGGAGAGGCAATAGTTAAGGCGGTTTCCATACTTGGCGAACTTCAGGCCTCGCTGGACATGGAACAGGG
>JALVPX010000159.1 GCA_027031565.1 Deltaproteobacteria bacterium
ACCCCATTGGTAACTTGATCCAAGATTAGAGAGCGATTTGAATCGGCCACGTCAGGGGCCATTTCAATGCCCCTGTTGATTGGCCCTGGATGCATTATAATGGCCTTAGATTTTGTTTTTTGGAGTATATCGGCGTTAATTCCAAATATTCTGGAATATTCTCTGTCAGATGGTATTAAATAGCTGCCCTGGCGCTCTTTTTGAAGTCGCAGGGCCATTACTACATCGGCATCCTTGATGGCATCCGTGAGACTGTACTCCACCTTTACACCGTACACCTCGGGCGCTGGCGGCATCAAGGTTCCTGGGCCGCATATCACAACTTCGCTCCCCATTTTTGTAAAGCCCACCATATCGGAATGTGCCACCCTGCTGTGGAGAATGTCACCAATGATTGCGATCTTCAGCCCTGCGAGGGTGCCGAAGTGTTCCATTACAGTAAACATATCCAGCAGGGCCTGTGTTGGATGCTCATTGGTGCCGTCCCCTGCGTTAATAACAGAACAACCAACGGCCTTTGCCATGAGATGCGCTGCGCCTGAACATGGGTGGCGCAATACCAATACGTCAGGCCTCATGGCCTCGATGTTTTTGGCCGTATCTATCAGATCTTCCCCTTTGGTCACACTGCTGGAGCCCTTGGAAATGCCTACCGTGTCTGCACTTAGCCTTTTAGCAGCAAGTTCAAAGGAGAGCTTGGTGCGCGTGCTGGGCTCAAAAAAGAGATGGACCATTGTTTTGCCCCTTAAGGGAGGCACCTTTTTGATGGGTCGGTCCAGGATCTCTTTTAAAGATGCCGCAGTCTCCAATATGAACAAGATTTCCTCTTTTGAGAGGTCATGGATGCTCAAGATATCCTTTTTGGGCGTCATAATGGCAAAAAAAAACCTCCTTAAAAAAGGAGGTCGGAACCTATTTCAATGTTTGCATCTCTTATGTCCCATTGCACCTGTCTCATGACGCCATTTATTATCATAAAGATGGAGGAAGCGTCAAGGGAGTAAGAAGTTGCGAAATTCCAGAGGTCAATTATTTTGAGTCGGTCCAAGTTGGAGGGCTAGAATCAATAAGGAGACGGCAAATGAATAAAAAGAAGTCCCTGTCTTCAAGGTACGCAGGCCGCCTGTGCATGCTCGTTGTTTTGGCTATGTTTGTATCACTGCTTCTTGGGTGCAGCAATGTCTACTACGCCGCATGGGAAAAGGTGGGCAAGCATAAGAGAGATCTTCTCAGGGACAACATCGAGGCCGTTCAAAAGGAGCAGCAAGAGGCTGGAGAGCAGTTCAAGGATGCATTAACTCGCCTAAAGGAGCTTACCGGTTTCAAGGGGGGCGATCTGGAAGATGCGTACAATAAACTAAGGGATGATTATGAAAAGTGTGAGAAAAAGGCTGAGGCCGTCAAGCGGCGGATAAGGAAGATTGACTCCATAGCTTCTGATCTCTTCGATGAATGGTCAAGTGAGATAGACAGCATGTCCAGCCCGCAGTTAAAAAGAAAAAGCAGGGAAAAGCTCGCTATCACAAAGAAACGATATGCACGGCTCTACCTAGCAATGAAAAAAACCGAAAAGAGGCTTCCTCCGGTCTTGACCCAGCTTAGGGACAACGTTCTTTACCTTAAGCACAACCTGAATGCCAGGGCTATTGCAGGCCTTCAGGCCGAGGTGTCTAGCATAGAGCTTGATGTAGATCGTCTAGTAAAAGACCTGCAGGCTTCCATTAAAGAGGCAGAGGAATTCATTAAAACCATGCCAGAGTAAAAGGCATGCAAAGGCGTTAAAAAGCCAAAGAGAAGCCGTTCACCCAAAGGGCGAACGGCTCTGATGGGAGGCAACTCCCGCATATGCTGTTTCCTTCGTGTTGTCTCGTACTTTTGGTTAGGCTCCGAGCTTGTTTTTGGCCTTGTTAATAAGGCTTTTTCCTGTTTGAAAGCGTCGGCTCATCTTGAGCCTAGGCCCTTATGACCTTGGTTGCCAACTGCATGGATGTGACTATATCAAGCATGTTGGTGGTTTCTCCAACTTCCCTTTGGTCCATTGCTCCATAAAATTCAAGGCACGTCCCGCAAACAAGGACGGACACACCCTTTGATTCAAGCTCTTTCAGGGTTTCCACATGCGGGGAATCCTTTATCGCAAGTTTTACCCCTGCGTTCAGAAAAACAAGCCTCCAAAGATCTGGTCCTAGTTCCTTCAATGTTTTCAGGAAATTACCCATCAAGGCCCTTCCAAGCTGTTCATCTCCAGTGCCTATTCGGTCTGAGGGAATAAATACCAGTATCCTTTGCTGCCCCTCCATGTTCGAGAAAAAGGCTTCACACGCCTGAGATTCAATATCGGCTTGTCCTGCAGGATTCCCAGTTACATGTATAGAGCCGTCACTGTCTTGAGTGATTTCAACAGCCATTCCCTGACTCTTCAAGAAACGGGATACGTTGATCTTCGCTGCCTCGTTATCCACTATAATTTCAATTGGTTCGTTGGGGTGGGTTTCCAAAAGTTCCTTTGCAGCCAGCACAGGCTGGGGGCATGCAAGGCCTTTGCAATCCTTGACAGGCATGATTTCCTCCTTGTTGCTTGATCAAGTGGTTATCAAGTTGAATTTAGGATAAAATAAAGATAATGAAAGTGGAAGAAAGTCCTTTTCAAATTCCTGCGATCTTGAGGGAAAGTTGGGAACAAATCCGGCAGCCTGGCATTGTGCACACGGAAGACGTGTGCCTGCTTGCTAACGATTCCTTTGCTGCCCTGCTAGGTTATGTGAGAAGTGATGACCTGGAAGGGCTTCAAATCGGCGAATTTTTTTCGCCCTGGCCGGCAAGGGAAATAAGGCTTGGGCGCAGGGAGGTCTTGGGCAGAAAGGCGGACGGCTCACCAGTGGATCTTGAAATTATGACATTGCCCTTTTATTCGGGCGATGAGGTGTTGTACCAGAGTCTCGTTCGGGATATCTCAGAATTGAGGTCGTGGGAGGACAAGCTTCTTCAAAGCGAGCGCCTGAGTGCAATGGGGCGTTTGGCAGGCGAGATAGCCCATGAGATAAACAATCCATTGGGTGGGATACTGCTTTACGCAAATCTGCTCAAGGAAGACATGTCTGATGAGCAGGCTGCCATGTCCAATGTTGAAAAGATCGTGAAGCTGGCCACGCGGTGCAGGATAATCGCAAAGGGACTCCTCAATTTCGGCAAATCGTCTTCCCGTTCATATGCTCCAGTGGACCTCAACCAGGTGGTTGCAGAGATGTTCTCGTTGATCGAAGACCACAACCTGTTCAGGGAGATCAAGGTCAAGATCGATCTTGATAATGAGATCCCCCATTTAATGGGTGACAAGGGCCAGATGGAACAAGTGGTTCTCAACTTGATCATAAACGGGGCAGAAGCCATTAAAGGGCCTGGCCACCTGCATGTTTCCACACGCTATGAACAGGACACGAGAAGTGTTGTCCTGGCAGTTCAGGATACCGGAGTCGGTATTCCAGCAGAAATAAGGCACAGGATATTTGAGCCCTTTTTCACCTCAAAAAAGCCTGGAAAGGGTACGGGCCTGGGACTGTCCATTACCCACGGTATTGTACAGAGGCACCGTGGAACCATTACCATAGAAAGTGAAATGGGTGTCGGCACACTCTTTGAGGTGCGGCTCCCGGTATTGGCATCGGGTTAGAGAGATTGAAGGAACGCATTATTATTGCAGATGACGACCACGCCATAGTCGACGGGTGCAACCAGGTTCTGTCGAAGCTGGGCTATGAGGTGACATGCGCCTATTCTGGTCTAGAGGCCTTGGAATTCCTGGAAAAGTATGAATATGACCTGGTTCTGCTCGACCTGAAGCTGCCCGACATAAACGGCCTGGACCTTTTGCGCGAACTCAGAAAACGGGATTCTGTGGTCCCTGTTGTAATGATAACTGCCTACGGCACCATTCAAAATGCAGTAGAAGCCATGCGCCTGGGGGCAGATGATTTTCTACCCAAGCCCTTTGAGCCGGATGAACTTCGTCTCGTTGTCAGGCGTTCCCTTCGGGCAAGGCGTTTGGCAAAGGAAAATCTCTATCTCAAGGAGGAACTTCGGAAAAAGGAAGGGTCGGTGGAGGTAATCGGCACCAGCAGGGCCTTGTCTTCACTGCTCAAGCAGGTGGAAAGGGTTGCACCACTGGACACCACGGTCTTGATTACAGGCGAAAGCGGAACGGGAAAGGGCCTGATTGCAAGAAAGATACACCAGTTGAGCAGACGCAGCGGCTTTCCATTTGTCTCTGTGGACTGTTCAACACTCGTTCCATCCTTATTCGAAAGCGAGCTGTTCGGCCATGTGAAGGGTGCATTTACCGGCGCTACAACCCATAAGATAGGCAAATTTGAAATGGCTGACGGCGGCACCCTCTTTCTGGATGAAATAGCAAATATTAATCTGGAGCTTCAGGCCAAGCTTTTAAAGGCCGTGGAGGAAAAGGAGATCTCCCGGGTGGGAAGCCAGAGGATCACGAAAGTGGATGTCCGTATAGTGGCTGCAACGAACCGGGATCTGCAGAAAGCGGTTTCAAAGGGAGAGTTCAGGGAAGATCTCTATTTCAGGCTCAACGTCGTTGCATTGACCACACCGCCGCTGCGTGAACGCAAGGAAGATATCCCCCTGCTGGTTGAGCACTTTCTTAAACGTTTTGCTTTCAACCATGGAAGAAAACTGCTCAAGGTCGCTCCTGAGGTGCTGGCGCGTCTTAAAGAGTATGAATGGCCTGGAAACGTCAGAGAGCTTGAAAACGCAGTGGAACGCCTGGCTATTTTTGCTCAGGATGATGTGATCACCCTGGAAGATCTTGCCATGGCCAGGGTGCCTCAGGCAGGCCCGGCACCGCGGCTCCACTATTCAGGCAAACTGCCCTTGGAAGAGGTTGAAAAGGCCCACATCCTTGGAGTTCTCAAAGACACCAACGGCAACCGGACAGAGGCCGCAAAGATACTGGGAATAGACAGGAAGACCCTCAGGTTGAAACTGCAAAAATGGGGAATACATGAACTTTGACGTTATAATTGTAAATTATTGCTCCCACGGGCCCCTGGAGACATGCCTGTCATCTCTATTCCAGCACAATGCCACAGAAATTGCCAACGTTGTCGTTGTTGACAACAGCCCCAAAGGAGTGCCTCCGGAGATAAAAGCCGCATTCCCTGGTGTCCTGTTTCATGAAAATTTTTCAAATTTAGGCTTTGCAAGGGCGGTAAATCAGGCCCTTGCAGTCTCAAAGGCCGGGTACATATGCCTGCTCAATCCTGATACCGAAGTCAAAGGGCCTTTTTTGAACCATTTTCTTGATTTTTTTGAACGGGAGCCTGCTGCATCAGTAGCGGGCCCCCTTGTCCTTAATTCAGACGGTTCGGTACAGGGCTCAGCGCGTTCATTCCCCAGGTTGGCAACAGCGTTTTTTGGCAGGACCACTCTTCTTTCCCGTTTGTTCCCAGGCAATCCCTTAACGTCAAAAGAGATACTTTCTGGCAGCCACGTTTCAGGACCGTTGGAGGTGGACTGGGTTTCAGGGGCATGCATGGGGGTGAGGCGCCAGGCCATTGACGAAGTCGGGGGCTTGGATGAACGCTTTTTCCTCTACTGGGAGGACTGCGACTGGTGCACGAGGTTCAGGCGCCATGGCTGGGGCGTGTTTTATCTACCGGGCGCAGGACCCGTGGTGCATCATGCCGGTCTGGCCAGCAGGCAGGTCAGGTGGCTTTCCAATTATCATTTTCACAGGAGCGCATGGCTTTTGTACAAAAAATATGATAACAGTCCCGCAGGGTTTCTGTCAGCGGTGGCCCTGGCTGGGGCCATTGTCAGATGGTCGTTTCTCTCGTTCAAACTTTTGAGGAGATAACCAATGTTTCGTAGTTTCAATGGGGCGTTGTCATATACTTTTGCACCCATCTTCATTGCGGTTTGGCTGGTGGGGAGTGCTGTACAGGCAGCAAACTGGACGGTAATGGTATATATGGCCGGGGACAACAATTTGTCCGATGCCCTGGTGAACGACGTGCTGGAGATGATGAAGGTCGGCTCTACAAAGGACGTGAATATAGTAGTACAGGCGGAACTGAGTTCCCTGTTCAGCTCCTTCAAGCACAATGGCCATACATACCGCTTCAGGGTGCTGAAGGATCGCCTCGAATGGCACGACCTGGGCACCAATCTCGACATGGCCGATCCTGCCACCCTTTCGGCTTTCATAGGCTGGGCAAGCAGAAATTATCCTGCCGATCATTATGCCCTCTTCCTTTGGGATCACGGCCTGGGCTGGATGGGCGGCAACAACGATACCATGCGCGCCGGCATGCGCGGCTTGCTGGAGGACCGTACGAGCGGAACCTTCATGTCTTTGGGAGAGCTCAAGGATTCCCTGGCGCAATCGGCTGTTTTTTTCGACCTCATAGAGTTTGATGCCTGCCTAATGGGCATGCTCGAGGTGGCTGCTACCGTGTATGACTATACGAAATATATAACCTTTTCTGAGGCCACAGAACCCGGCGACGGCAATCCCTACGACAAGATATTTCACCTTCTTGTCTCCAAGCCGGAAATGGGTGGGAGGCAGCTGGCAGCCACTATTGTGTATTCATATGTAGAGCATTATCGGAACGCCAAGAACGGCCTTGTAAGTGTAACGAAATCCGGTCTGGATTCTACTATAGTGCCTTCGTTGGTAACCAGAACGGTTTCTCTGGCAGAGGCACTGGAACATGCCTTGTCGGATCCTTCAAGTGTCGATCGACTTGTCCGTGTCCAAAAGGAGGTGCAGACCTTCTATGGGCTGACCGGAAGCACAGATCTCTATGACTTTTGCGACAAGGTTGCTGATTTGGGCGGAGAGGTAGGGCAAAGGGCAAGGGCAGTTAAAATGCTCTTCAACAATGATCAGCTCATTGAGTCCCATTACACGCCCCAAGCTGTGGAAGGCGGCCTGGTTGCCACCAGTTCGGTGTCAAGTGCACATGGAATCGCAATCTTTTTCCCTTGGTTCAGGGACGTCACGAGGGATGTCATGCACGAATACCGTCAATTCTGCTCTTCTGCTGGTATGTCACAATGGTTCGCATTCGTCGACAATTTGCACCACAAGGTACAGGAGACCCACATGGTTACTTCTGAGGGCGGATTTATTATTGCCGCCTTTTGGACAGATTCTGATGGCTTTAAGAGCAGTGCTGATATAGACCTCTATGTGGTGGAACCAGATGCTGCCTATGCGCCATGGCTGGGCCAGACCACGCCCAATGGATTCTTTTCTGCTGACTCGCTAGACAGCGGGAATAATTTTGAGGTTTATACTGCCCGGGAAAGGGTGGAAAAAGGCCTCTATCTCCCAGTGTTAAATCTCTATGATCTTGGTTTTGAATCCAGGGTACGCGCTTACTGCTTCTATTCCCGGGATCCAAGCCTACACAATGTCATCACCTGGGGCCCGAATTTCATGGACATGTATCTTCCAGCACCTGATCCGGAAGATTGGGACGAATGGGTTATATACTTATTGAGTATGAATTTCTATTCTGACTGGTGGATTCCAGGAGAGGTCCAGAAGACCCTTTCAAGGGCACCCTTGCCTGCTGTGCAGGCCTTTTGGAATGCGGTCAGGGATCAATATCTCAATAAAAGACAAGGGGCTTTCTAACATGAGAGCCTATTGCTGGATTGGATTGTCAGTAGGCACCGCATTGCTGTTCGCCCTTATTATGACAAGTGCTTGCAGCAGTGCACAACCTTTTCATGGGGATCCTTGTTATCCGGAACCGACCGTGGCTTCTGTCAAGGACATATACTCTGGAAAATTGAATGACAAGTTGGTCAAAATTGCAGGCCGGTACCAGGGATGGGCTGGATGCGCCGCGCAGCAGAACAATACGATCATGGTAACCCGAAGCGATTGGGTCTTATCCGATGCATCCGGCTGTATTTACGTAACAGGCGGTATTCCCCGCTCTGTCAAGCCCTTGCCCAATCATCCAGAAGGGCAAAAGGTCTGCATAATTGCCGTGGCAAGGGAGATCAACGGGAAACACGTCCTGGTATTCAGGCAGGAATGCGCATATAAGCCTTTTCCAAGATAGTTCTTATTCCGCTGGCACAAAAATGATCTGGCCAGGGCAGATGAAATCGGGATCCCTTATTTGGGGATTTGCCTGAATCAGTTTGCCCAGGGGCAGGTTGAATTTGGCTGCAATCATATAGAGATATTCACCTTTTTTTACTACATATTCCTTGGGAGCGTGCACGGGGGAGGGGGCGCCGGCAGCAAGGGTGCCATTTGCATCCTTTCCTGGTGTAGAAGCCTTTCCAGGTGCTAGTGCAGGCCTTTCAGGCCCGTTTTCTACATGCTCTGCGCCATTGATGACCACGGTTTCCAAGGGCCTGTCTTCTACCTTAGATTGCTTGATGTTTTGTTGCGTCTGTCCCTGTTTTTTTTCGGGAAATGCGGGTGCTATCCCTTCCAGGGCAATGTCCTCATCCTGGGTTTGAGCTGTCGACGAGGGTCTTTTTTGAGGGGGTGTGGTATGGGCTGTTTCTGCCTTGATCAAGGAGGCAACCCTTTTGTGCGGGAGATCCTCCTTTGTCGGCACGTTACCTGTTTGCTGCGCCTCTTTTTGGGGCACGGCAGGAGGGGTTGTTGGGGGTTTGCCTCCCTCTTTCTTGATATTAAGGAATACCAAGATAAAAAGCGCCACCAACAGAATCAAAATATTCAGTGTGCGTGACACCGCCTTTGCTCCTCTCCTTTGAACAGTAACTGTTAAGTATTTAAGGCCGTTACTATTTCGCGGTTGAAGGCGGGGATGTCAGAAGGCTGCCGCGACGTTATCAAGTTGCCGTCCACGACCACTTCTGCATCCACATATTCCACTCCTGCTGCCCTCATTTCCCCTGCAATTGCCTTGTAACCCGTGGCCTTGCGGCCCTGGATCACGCCTGCTGAGATCAATACTTGCGGGCCGTGGCATATGGCAGCCACTGGCCGTTGAACCTTGAAAAAATCCTTTACTATATCCTGTACTCTTGGAATTCCCCTTATCGCCTCTGGTGCTTTTCCGCCAGGTATGACCAATATCTTGTAGCCGCTGCTTTGGACATCATCAAAGGAGAGGTTGGCAGTTACGGTGTATCCCCTCTTTCCCTTGATCTCTCCCCATTCCGGGGCCGCAATATCCACTTGAAAGCCCTCTTCCCTCAGCCTGTACATCGGACACAGTAATTCACTGTCTTCAAAGCCGTCTGCACTCAAGATCAATGCCCGCATGGAAAAACCTCCATCGAAAAAAATAACGTTTTTCTTATATATTTTTACCTCAAAAGTCGATCTTGCACAAAGTCTTTTGTGAGATGTTGACAAGGTTGATCTTCGACTCAAATTAAAAACAGGACCACTTGCGATTCTTTTGGGGTTCCAGGAGGTAATGCCATGAAGAGAGACGAGTTTATCAAGACGGTACAGAAAAAACTGGAACTAGACAGCAAAGATGATGCAATATGGATCACGGATACGATCTTGAAGACATTGTCTGAGCGCCTTACTGAACAGGAGGCCTTCGACCTTGCCTCCCAACTGCCCCGCGAGCTCAAGGAACTTGTAAAAGGTGTGCCAGATCATGTGATAAAGATGGATCGTCAGAAGTTCATTGCCAAGGTGGCTGAGCGCCTGGACGTCTCCCTGGAGGAGGCCGAAAGATATATCAAGGCCACCTTTTCTGTGCTGAAATCCGCGGTTACCCCTGGAGAGATAGAAGATGTCTTGTCCCAGCTTCCCAAAGACCTTGCAGGGCTTTTGGCAGAAGCTTAGCAGTGGACGCCGTAGCAGGCAGGAATGAGGGATTGGAACGTTGTCATATGTGTCAAGGAGCGGGGATTCCGTTCGGCCTGTGAGCTTTTGGATGAACTCGGCCAGCTACAGCGCACAGATTTTTACAATGTGCTGGTAATGCGTGTAGAAGACACGCAGGCGGCCCTCGAGGCCCTGAAAAAGATGATTGACATAGATCCAAATATCACCAGTTATATATCCAAGTTTGTTCCCTCCCAGGCGGGTTTCTCTTTCCGGGATCGAAAGGAGTTTGAGGACAAGGCCTGTGAAATCCTTGGAAAATGGGCGGAAGCAATAGCTGGCCACACCTTTCATGTACGAATGCACCGCAGGGGCTTCAAGGGAAAGATTTCATCCCAGCAAGAAGAACAGTTCCTTGCCCAGTTTGTTTTGGATGTCCTGCACTCAAAGGGCAAAGACGCCGAAATATCCTTTGAAGATCCCGATTTTATCATTTCAGTTGAAACAGTTGGAAACCAGGCAGGCCTCTCTTTGTGGTCTAGGGATGATTTGAACCGTTATCCCTTTTTGGGCCTGGATTGATCCCTCTTGTTTTCAAAAACCACCGGGCTGGTATAAGATGTTTTGATCATGGATGGAAAAAAGCCTGAACTCCTGGCCCCTGCAGGCGACAAGAAAGCCTTTACTGCTGCACTGGATGCAGGGGCAGACAGTGTATACATCGGGTTAAAGGCCTTTAATGCCCGTGCCCTGGCAAGGAATTTCTCACCCCGGGAAGCGGCAGACCTGGTTGCCTTTGCCCATGAACGTGGCAAAAAGGTCTTCGTTGCCATGAATGCCCTGGTAAAGGAGTCAGAGCTTGAACATGCAGTTACTACCCTTGCCCAGGTGGAGGCCATGCAGGCAGATGGATTGATCATCCAGGATCTCGGCATCCTTCATATAGCCCGCCGCTATTTTCCAGGCCTGCGGCTTCACGCCTCGACCCTCATGACCATCCACAATTCCTACGGCGTAAAACAGGCACACCAAATGGGATTCAAAAGGGTTGTGCTTGCCAGGGAAATGACCATCCATGAAATAGAGGCAGCGGTTAAGGCAGCCCCAATAGAAATTGAAGTCTTCATTCATGGCGCCATGTGTTTTTGCTATTCAGGGCTTTGTCTTTTCAGCAGCTTTATGGGCGGCAGATCTAGCACCAGGGGGAAATGCGTGCAGCCATGCCGCCGAAAGTACAAATGGGGAAGGCGGCAGGGAACATTTTTCTCTATGAATGACCTAGAGGCAGGGCCCGTGGTATGGAATCTGGCTGAAATTGGTGTGGACTCATTGAAAATTGAAGGAAGGCTCAGACCAGCAAACTACGTAAGGCATGTAGTCTCAGGCTACAGGATTCTTCTTGACAGCCAGGCAGGAGATCCCAAAGCTGTTGAAGCAGCTCGCGACCATTTCCAGCAGGCCCTCGGGCGGCCGGGTTCCAAGGGTTTTTTCTTCACACCTCGGCCAAATGACCTGATTTCTCCGAGGCAGACCTCGAATACAGGACTCTTTGTTGGAAGGGTGAGCTCCATAAAGAGGAGATGTTTTGAGGTTACGTTGAAGGATCTTCCTGTAAACAAGGGGGATCGGATAAGGCTGGTCAATAAAAAAGATCAGCAACATTCCTTCCGCATAACAAGATTAGAAAATGAACAACAGGGGAATAAGGTCATTATATTTCATGAACTTGATCAGGCATTTTCAAATGCCTTGGTCTTTAAGATCGACTGTGCAAGGAAGGGAAAGGATTTGACCGCCGGGCTGGCTGGGAGACCTGGTTCGCAGTTTCGCTGGGATCGCACAAAAGCAGCAAATATTGTCCAGTCCATGGATAACAAGAGAGCAGGCAGGCCAACGGCGAGGCGGGCTGTATCAACGCCGCGGCTATGTGTAAGATTATCCAATATACACGACATCAAATGGTTCCACCGTGCGAACGTAGATGCTTTTCTGATAAAGACGGCCCGCAGGAACATCCGGTCGTTTCAGAGCCTTAAGAAAATCCACAGGGATAAAATTGTTTGGTTTATTGAACCGATACAACATGAATCCGAGGCCCTTGAGCTTTTCAAGGCAGCCGTACAGCTATACAGGTCTGGTGCGGCCAGGTTCGAGGTGTCTAACCTAGGTCACCTCCAAATGCTTAAAGAGGCCCTTGAACATGTGAAAAGCCGGATCTCCAGTAAACAGCTCATCATTTATTCATCCCACCACCTTAATTTACTCAACTCCCGTGCCCTCATGGAAGCGGTTTCCCTGGGAATCGATCGCCCGCAATTTTCCATTGAAACAGACATGGAAAATGCTGAAAATGCCCTTTCCCGTTTCCGCAGCAAGCCGGTTGCCTTTACCATTTTCAGCTTTCTGCCGCTGTTTCATTCACGCATGGGCCTCATGGATTTCAAGTCTTCATCAAGTGTCATCAGCCCCAAGGGTGAAACTGCCATATGGCGATCCAGCAAGAAGGGCGGAAGACTGGTAGCCCCGGTGCCATTCAATGCCACTGGTCTGGCCGGCAGGCTAAGTGGCGCAGGCTTTGCGGCATGGGTGATCGATTTGACCAGTTGTTGCAGGGAAACAGGCAATCTTAAAGAGATTGCCAAACGCCTGGTGAACAACAGGCCTCTTCCAAAAGGCACATATTTCAATTTGGTAAAGGGGCTGGCTTAGGCGGAAACTCAAGGCGTTCTCTAAAAATTAGGATTTTTGTTCGAGGGCAAGGTGCACAAAAATAACCGCAGACATATTGTCGATATTTCGAGGATTATTTTTGAGTGCAGTGCAGCTATTGGGCAAGAAGACAATTTTTAGAGACAGCCTTAAATGTTCTGGCTGGAAGATGGGCAGGCGTTTTTGCGAAGTCCGCCTGATTGTCAATCGCCTGATCAAGCTACATTCAGCCTGTACAGGCCTTTTCAATATCCAAAAGAGCTTTTTTAACATCGAGGCCACACGAAAAGCCGGTCAGGTTCCCGCCCCTGCCAATCACCCTGTGGCACGGAACAACAATGGGCAGAGGGTTTCGTTTCAATGCCTGGCCTACTGCCCTTGGGGAAGCGCACCCCAAGGTTTCTGCCAGTTCACCATAGGTTATAGTGGCGCCGTGGGGAATCCTGGCAGTCTCCTGCCATACCTTCAGTTGAAAAGGCGTGCCGGTCAGACGATAAACTCGGCTGTCCAATGAAACCCCTTTACCCTTGAGGATCTCCAAGAGGCGTCTTCCCAGGGGGTGGTTCACTATGGGCTGCGTGGCTGGAGCTGCAATAGATAACTCCAGGCGTGTCAAGAGTGAGTGGCTGAAAACCGCCCTTACCTCTAGAAACAAGTCAAGGAATTGTATATGAAATATTTCCGGTACAGCATCAGATATCGTGTTCATAGCCCTTGAAAGAGATTTCTTCCAGGCACCCGCTATTTCCTTCCAGCCAGACCCCCTTGCCCTCTTCTATTCTTCCGATTGCAAAGGCCTTTGAACAGGTCTTGGCGGCTATTTTCGAGATCTGCTGCATGTACTCTGGCCGAGCTGTCCAGATCAGCTCGAAGTCTTCTCCCCCTCTTAATGCCGCATCAAGCGAATCTATGCCGAGGAAGGCAGCGATCCTTTTTGATGCCCTTGATATGGGAACAGCCCTTTCATAAATGACGGCCTTGACACTGCTCTGGGCGCAGATATGGGCTACATCTGTTGCCGGCCCGTCTGATACATCGATGGCACATCTTACCAGGCCTGAGGCCGCCAAGGCCCTTCCAAGTTCCAGCCTCGGTGCAGGAACAAGGTGACGCAAAATAAGCCTTTTTATGGTTTGTTTTAGGCCAGGACGATATTTTCTGCCAAATTTTTGCAGCCATCTGAGACCAAGGGAAGCCTCTCCCAGATAGCCTGAACAAAACAGCAGATCGCCAGGCCGGGCCATGCTTCTAGTCAGATATCGATCCCTGCCCACTTCGCCCACAAGGGTTACGGTAATGTTGAACGGGCCAGCGCTGGAAACACTGTCACCGCCTATTAAAACAGCTCCGGCCTCGGCGAGTTGATCAATGAGGCCCTTTAAAAATTCCTTCAAAAAATATTTTGAGGCATAAGGCGGTGACGAAATGGCAACCAGTGCCCATTTCGGCATCCCCCCCATTGCCGCTATATCGCTGAGATTTACAGCCGCAGATTTGGAACCAAGCTCATAGGGCTTGAAATAGGAGAGGTCGAAATGTATCCCTTCAGCCAGGCAGTCCGTGGTTACCACCAGGTCTTTTTGGGATTCCGGCTGCAAGACAGCACAATCATCGCCGATACCAATCTTGACCGAGGGATCTGTCTCACGGCTTCCAGCAAGTGATTCAGCCAGTGCTATTAAATCCCTTTCCTTGAATCTAGTCACATATCTCCAGCTCACTGAAGAAGTATGCAATCTCGGTTCTGGCTGTTTCTGGGGCATCTGAGCCATGCACCACGTTTTTCTCGATGTCAGTGGCAAAGTCCGCCCTGATGGTGCCGGGTTCCGCCTCTTTGTAATTGGTGGCCCCCATGAGTTCCCGGTTCTTTTTGATAACGTTTTCCCCTTCCAGTACCATTACGACAATGGGACCCGATGACATGAAGTCGGTCAGGCTGTCAAAGAAAGGCTTGTCTTTGTGGACTGCATAAAAGCCCTTGGCCTCATCCTTGGTCATGTGGAGCATTTTCATGGCGGCTATCTTGATGCCCGCCTTTTCAAACCTGCCGATTACTTCACCGATGAGGCCCTTTGAAACTCCATCTGGTTTGATTATTGAAAGGGTGCGTTCCATATTTCCTCCTCCATAGCCTGTTTTTGTTAAAGACTAGCTTGTTCTTATAAATTCCACCAATGCCTTGGCCACTTCCCATTTGTTCAATGGACTGATTACATACATTCCATGCACGAATTCCTTGATTTCAGAGATGAGTTTCTGTGTTATCTCCATGGCGGCCTTTCTCTGGTCCGCTGCCTTGTCAAATTCCCACAGCCGCTTACGTATGTGGGCAGGAACCGATATGCCGGGTACCTCATTGTGCAAGAACTCGGCATTTCTTGCAGAGATCAAGGGAAAGATTCCTGGAAATATCATGAGGCCTAACTTCTGTGTGAGTTCCATGGTCTTTTCAATATGATCAGGATCAAACATGGGCTGCGTCATCACGAAATGCGCCCCTGCTGCCGCCTTTTTTTCGAGTTTCCTGAGCTGCATGGTCGGATTGGAAGGCCGGTAGCTGAACGCCACTCCAATGGAGATATGTGTCCTGCCCTGCATGGAGCGGCCGGCCAGGTTGAATCCTGCATTGAAGCGGCTGATGGTGCGCACGAGCCCAATGGAATCCAAATCAAACACGCCTGTAACTCCAGGTTGGTCGCTGGCGCTGGCAGGATCCCCGGTTATTGCCAGGATGGCATTGATCCCAAGGAAATGCGCTGCCATGATCTGGGCCTGCAGGCCCAGCACGTTTTTATCACGGCATGTCAAGTGTAAAATTGTCTCAATGCCTACTTCTTCCTTGATTATGTGAGCGAGGGAGAGATTATCGGCCCTCAAGATCGCCAGGGGGTGTTCGGCCAGGCTGATGGCACTTGCACCGCACTCTTTCAATGCCTTTGCGCCTTCAATAATTGTTCCTATGTTCAAGTGAACAGGGGGATCGAGTTCCACTATCACCGGCAATGCGGTATCTTGCAGCCCCTCCAGAAAAGCCCCCTTTTGCGCGGTTTCAGGCCTTTCCCCTGGGCGTTCAAGGCTTGCCTTTGACTCGATTGCGCCCCTGGCAGCAAATCTCTTTTTGAGGCGAAGCACCTGCTTAAATTCATGTATGTGGGCTGGTGTTGTGCCGCAGCATCCACCTACCAGGCGGGCGCCGAGCTTGATCATTTCGGAAAGGCCCGCGGCCATGTATGCAGGCTGGGCAGAGTAAACTGTTCTGTCCCCAACCACCTCGGGAAGGCCGGCATTCGGAAAAGCAGACAGGGGCACCTGGTCTTTCAATGCAGCCAGCTTTTCAAAGGCGGCCAGCATTGCCTTAACTCCCCTTCCGCAATTGGAGCCGAAGACATTGGCTCCCGCATCGATTGCCGAGTCGGCACACGACAAGGCGTCTCTTCCATCTACCGTCAGGCCCTTGGCCGGGAAAACCATTTGAGCGATGATGGGAATATCAGGAGCCAATCTTCTGCAGGCATGAATAGCGGTCAGCAGCTCTTCCAGGTAGCTGAAGGTTTCAAGGATCAGAAGGTCCACTTCTGCTTCAAGCAGGGGTGATGCGTGCTCCTGGAAGCTCAGCGATACGTCATCGGCAGTGATATTGTCCCCGGTCAATGGATAGAGACCGCTCGGCCCTATGGAACCGGCCACGTAAACCGTGTTCCCAGCCGCCTTTTTGGCCAGCAGTGCTCCCTGGAGATTGATTTCCTTGATCTCGTTTTGCGATATAGGCTGCGCGGCCAGCTTGAACCGGTTTGCGCCAAAGGTGTTTGTTTCAATAACCTGTGATCCAGCCCGGATATATTCCTGATGGGCCGACAAGACCAGTTCAGGCTCTTGTAGATTCAACAGATCGGTATTCGTGCCGAGGGCGATTCCCTTGTCATAAAAGTAGGTGCCGAGGGCGCCGTCACCCAGCAACACCCGTTCTCTTATGGTTTCCAGGATAGAGCGCACTTAAAGTTTTTGCAGATACTCGATTTCTGCCCTTTCGCGGACGTGTTTCAGCCAGTCTTCGAAAACGGTTTGATGCTTCAAGGCCAGCAGCTTGTCTTTGATTGATTTTTTTGAAGCAATATAGCCAGCTGGATCAGCCTCTTTCACGGCCTTGAATGCAACTATGTAAAAGGAGTTGCCGCTTTCCAGCACCTTGTCTGGCAGAGGCTTATCAGCCCTCAGGCCCTTGGCGCCCTGCACTACCTGAGCCGGAAGTTTGCCCCCTGCCACGGTATCTGTGCGCTTGAAAAAGCCGGTCTCCTCTATGGCAAGCCCCTTTTCTTTGGCCGCCTTTTCAAGCCCCTTCTCCTTTGCCGCTTCCAGGATCTTGTCTGCCTTTTTCCTGCATAACTCCTTGGCTTGTTGGCGGATATAGTCCCTCTTGACCCGCTCCTTGACCTCTTCCAGAGGGGGCACGTAAGGGAGTCTTTTGTCAACCACCTCGGCCACCATTACCCCTTGGGGTAGATCGAGCAGGGAACTCAACTCACCCTTTTGAAGCATAAAAAGGGAGTCAAGGACATCAGGCTTTGAGGCCAGAAGCGCAGGGGGATTCCTTCTGGAAAAAAATCCGGTGGTGCCTTCCTTCAACTCATTGGCCTTCACGTAGGCCTCCAGGCTTCCCATGTCTATTATTTCATCATAGGCGGCGTTTGCCTTGTCCCACAAGATCTTGGTCGCCTTTTGGGACTTGAGCTTCTGAATGATCAGCGGTCTTGCCTCGTCAAGGGACTTGGTCCTCTCCGCTGTTTTTTTGTACACCTTGATTATGTGATACCCGAATTTTGTCAAAACGGGTTTGCTGATCTCTCCTTCCTTCAATGAAAAGGCGGTTTCATCAAAGGGCTTAACCATGATGCCCCTTGTAAAGGGGCCCAGATCACCGCCCCTTTGCGCACTGCCTGGATCCTCTGAGAACTCCCTGGCAAGTTTTGCAAAGTCTTCGCCCTTTTTAAGCCTCTCGTAAAGATCCATGGCCTTTTTATGGATTTTCTCCCTCTCTTCCTTTGAGGCATCCTCGGGAACCTTCAGCAAGATGTGGCGCGCTGATACGCGTTCTGGCTCATGAAATTCCTTCTTGTGGGTTTCGTAATAGTTTTTGATTTCGTCATCGCCCACTTCGATTTCCTTTTCCACGTCGGCCCTTTTTAAGAGCAGGTAGCGGAGCTGGATTTGCGGATCAGTTTTGTAGGCCTCCTTGTGTTTTTCATACCATGCCTGAAGCTCTTCTTCCTTGGGCTTCACATCCTTTTCGCATTCCTGCGATTTTATTTGCACGAAGGCGAGATTTATCTGCTGGTTTTCATAATTGAAATAGTCTCTGGCTTCGTCTTCCGGCACGTCCAGCCCGGCAGAAAGCAGTGTGCGAAGTTTTTCCGCAAGGAGTTGATTCCTGACCTGGGCCTCAAAGCCCGTGGGCGTGAGCCTGGATTGAGCTAGGGCGCGTTGATACAGGTTTTGATCAAACACGCCGTCCCTCTTAAAGGCGGGTATGTTTAGGATCACCTGCTGAACTTCTTCATCGCTCACGATTATGCCCATCTCTTCCGCCTTCTGCCTTATGAGGGCCCGGTTGATGAGGTCATTCAAAACAACCTGCTTAAGGTTCAAGCGCTTGAAAATGGCCTCTGGAATGTTGCCGCCGAACATTTGCGTATAGCGCTCCAAGGTGCGGGAATAGGCGGAATTGTATTGTTCGAGCAAGATCTTTTCGCCGTTGACCTTGGCTATCACACTCATGCGCCCTGAACGGAAGTTTCCAACACCCCAGAATATGAAAACAAGCACTATTGCTCCAAGTATAAACTTGAGCATCCATGATCCAGCACTTCTGCGGATAAAGTCCAGCATGATTATTCAGACTCCTAAACTTTTTTGGTGAATTTAGTCTTATTCAGTCCCGGATTTGAAACATAGTTATAAAGTTTAGTCAATGGTCTAATGGCCCTCCACGTTAATCGGTGTTCTGTGGCGGCGGAGAGAACCGCAATTTGTCGATTGTTTCGTCATTAAAGGGGACTGCCTGCACCACGTTTGTTTCCTTCCCCTTGACCCCTTTTACAATGACATTGCAGGGCTCTTCTGGATCAACCTTACAATATCTGAGCAATACAGAGGCTGCCTCTTCAATTGGAGGAGGCTGTTTGTACCTGCGCAACAGACCTGTGGGCCCAGATCCGTCCTTATATTGCAGTAACAAGTCATCTCCCCTGGCCAGCTTCACCACTTTGCTGTTTTCCGTTTGGTTCCGGCCCACCGCAAACCAGCTGTTGCCGCTCAACAAGAAATGCCGGCCGACCTGTGCGAGCAGAAAATCATTGGCATCGAGGTTGTCCCACAGGGACAACATGGTTCTGAATCTTTCAGACAATATGGGATCTGCAAGGGCGCATCCGCCTGCAGGGCTGGGGTATTCCGTAATGGAATATTTTTCTGCCAGGGCCATTTGTCCTTTTCGTCCGCGGCCTGATAAGGAAAGGAGTTTGCTACGGTCAACGAGCCCCTCCTCTTCTACTCGTGTCGGTTTCAAGTTTTTTGCACAAAGTGGCCTTAGTAAAAGGCCTTCTGCCCCGCTGTCCCTTTCAATTATTCTCAGCGTATCCCTCCTCTGGGACATTGGTCTTTGACCAATGACTTCTCCTGTGGCAATAAAAGATGCCCCTGTTTCCTTCATCAATGAAAGCGCCTGCTTGATCATCAAGATCTTGCAATCGATGCAGGGGTTCAGATAGCGGCCGTATCCATGTGCAGGGTTCTTCAGCATTTTGAGATACTCATCTGTAATATCAACTACCATAAGGTCAATGCCGTACTTCCTTTTGACCTCGCTTATCCACGCCTCTTTGTCTTCCTTTATATGGTAGCTGAAAAATGGAGTAATGCATTGAAGCGCGATTACCACGATGGACTGCTCTTGCAGTACCTTGCAGGCCAGGATGGAATCGAGCCCGCCTGAAAACAGGACTATTGCCTTGGTCTTCTTTCCGGATTCCATGTCAGCGGCTTTCTTTGAGCAAACGGCTTGCGAAGGAGGCCGCCTCCTCGCCCTGATCACCCAGCATTCGTTTAAGCTCGTCAAGGCGCTCACTTCCAGACAACACGGCAAGTGTTGAAACCGTTCTTTCACCTTCTACCCTTTTGGATACCTGCAAATGACAGTCTGCCAGGGCTGCGATCTGCGGAAAGTGCGTTATGGCTATAACTTGACCATACCCAGCAAGTTTTCGAAGTTTTGCGCCTACCCTGCCTGCTGCTTCACCTCCAATACCGGCATCTATTTCATCAAAGATCATGGATTCCATCCCAGCCTTTGCGGCAAAAACGGACCTAAGCGCAAGCATGACCCTGGAAAGCTCGCCGCCAGAGGCAATAGAGGCCAGAGGCTTTGGCTCTTCTCCGATATTTGGGGAAAAAACAAACTCCACCTCTTCCATGCCCTCTGATGTGACATCCTCGACACGGGGTTTTTGGGGTATGTGAATATTGACCGCGAACCGGGCTTCATGGAACTGAAGTTCAGCAAGTTCCTTTTCAACGGCTTTGGCCAGGGTGCGGCTGCCAGCTATGCGCTTTTCATAAAGAATGCCGGCAAGCTCCAACAAACGCTCCTCGCTTTCCTTGAGCGCCTTTTCAAGATGAGCAATATCGTTTTCCATCTCTTCTAGCTCCCGCAGGCGCCGGGCACACATCTCCTTGTGTTCGAGCACGTCTTTCAGTTCAGGACCAAAGCGTCGTTTGAGCTGGCGTATGGCATAAAACCGTTCTTCCAGCTTGCTTAAAAGGGCTGGGTCGGCTGCCAGTCCGTTGATGTAATCCCTTATGCCATAGGCGACCTCCTGGATTTGATAAACGCAAGATTCAAGTTCCTTTTCGAGCTGTTCAAGGCCTTGATCAAGGGCACACATTTTGGCCAAATGCTGCTGGCAATCGGCCAGAATCTCCAAAACGGCCCCCTTTTCCACATATAGTTTTCCATAGGCTTCCTCGGCCAGAGCGCGGAGCCTGTCAGCACTTTTCAGAACCTGTAATTTCTGTTCAAGCTGCAGGTCTTCGTCTTGGTGAGGGTCCACCGTTGAAATGGCCTCCATTTCTTTTTGAAGAAGTTCCATCTCCTCTTGCCTGCCCTGAAGGGCCTTTTTCTGCTTCTCAAGATTCGCGGCAAGCCGTTTGGTCTCACGGAAACGGTCTTGAAAAGCTGCCAGTTGGCGTTCAAGTCCGCAGTAAGAATCCAACAAATGCCTGTGCCTGCCCCTGTTCAGGAGGTCTTGATACTCGTGCTGCCCGGAAATGGATAAAAGGCTGCCCATGATATATTTAAGGTTTTTTGCACTGATCATGCTGCCGTTGGCGTATATCCGGCCGCGGCCTTCTCTGGGTATGATCCGCCTAACAATGAGTTCATCTTCTGCCTCCAGGCCTATTTCTTCCAAGAACCCTTGGGCAGGCCTAGGCAGGGCAAAAAGCGCTTGGATTTCTGCCTGTTTCGCACCCCTTCTAACCAGGGAGGGATCCGCCTTGGCACCCATGAGGAGTTGGAGGGCCTTGATAATCAGGGATTTGCCCGCCCCGGTTTCGCCGGTTATTGCAGTGAAACCAGGCCCGAGTTGTGCCTGGGCAGCCTTAAACAGCACAAAATTTCTGATATTTATCTCCAAAAGCATGGCAGCTGGAATATACTTTATTTTTGAAAAGTGAAAAACTTGAGGCTGCGTCTAAAAATTAGGATTTTTGTTCAAGGGCAAGGTGCATAGAAAAATAATCACAGACATGTTGTTGATATTTCGAGGATTATTTTTTTGAGTGCAACGCAGCCAACGTGGCAAAAAGACAATTTTTAGAGGTAGCCTAAAGTATTTCCTTGAAAGACAGAACTATTTTAATAACTGCCCGTTAATGGGGTGGCTGGTGTGTCTCCTTCACCATTTTTAAAGGTCTGCGTGCGTCTGCAACGGCTCTTACATCCTCTTCACGTTAAAAATGGTTCAGGAGCCATCCCCAGCCGCCGTCCCCACGACTGTGCATTCAAAAAGCTTTTTATCCCGAAGGGTCTTTGATTCCCATGCCTTAAAATCGACGATACAGGTTTTTAAAAAGTCTTTTTGAAAGAAAAGCTGTTGGGTTTATACGCAGGTGCGGATCAGGTCTAGTGTGTGGCTCCTGAAGAGTTTTCGGCGTGAATGGGGCCAGGATGTGGAGTAGCTGCACGAAAAGAACTCTGAAAACTCTGAAGGAGACACCACTAGACCTTGTAAGGGAAATAATTATTTCACATTAATACGTGCTTTTGTGAGGTCAGTTTTTAACTGTCTTTAATGGGGCGGCTGGAGTGTCTCCTTCACCATTTTTAAAGGTCTGCCGTGCGACTGCCTAGGTTCTTCATTTTCTTCACGTTAAAAATGGTTCAGGAGCCAACCCCAGCCACCGCTTCCACGTATGTACCACCTAAAAGCATTTTTTATCTCAAAGAGTCTTTGATTCTCATGCTATTAAAAAATGACGGCACCGCCCTTTAAAAAGTCATTTTAAAAGAAAAGCATTTTTGTTTGTACGCAAGGAGATTGAGTCTAAATAGTGGCTCTCGAATGGTTTTCGGTGTGAATGGGGCCAGGATTCGGTTTAATTTCGCCCAAACGAAAGTGGCTAAAGTTGCTGGTTAAGATCTGTTTTTGATGTCTTTCCTTGAACTTTAAGGTATAAACTGCGGTGGGATTGGCTTTTTACTGTTTAAAAAATTTCTTTTTATTCCGAAAGGTGGAGAAAGGCCTGTTATTGTCTAATCTCAGGAGGAATGACGTAATGCGTAAGATTATGCGGCATAATTGGATCTTTCTATCCATGATTGTCATGGCGCTCAGCGCGCTCATTGTCATGGGTTCAATGTGTAAGGGCTGGGCCTCGGACAAATTTTCAGCCAAGGAGGCGCATTCCACAGATCCAGGTGATGCGGAAAAGATCTATTTGAGCGGGCGTATCTTGGACAGCCACAAAGAGCCTGTTCCTGATGCCAAACTTCAGATCTTGATCGATGGTAAACCGCGCCATATAAAATTGAGCGAACATGATCATGGAAGTTCCGACGATTTCGAATCTGCATCCGACGGCAGCTACCAGATAGTGCTTGAGCTGCCAAAAGGCGCCTTTGAGGCCAGCAAAGTGGAACTTTCTGTGTTCAAACCTAGTTTCAAGCCATACAAGCTTTCCATTGATCCGGCACAGCTGGCGAAAAAGGGACATGAATTTTATGGAAACTACGATGTCATTTTGCCAAGATCAGTTGGTCCAGCCTTTTGGATAGCCACTGTCATATTTCTTTTGGCCTACGTTCTTATTTCTTTTGAGTTGCTGCACCGCACAATTGCAGCAATGCTCGGGGCCTCACTTATATTGGTGATCAGCTATACCCTGGGGACTTTCAATCCAGAGTTTCATATCATGTCTTATGAACAGGCAGTAAAGGCCATCGACATGAACGTGATCTTTTTGCTCATGGGAATGATGGTGATCGTGGGCATCCTGAAACATACCGGGGTTTTCCAGTGGTGTGCATACAAGTCCTACAAATTGGCCAAGGGCAATGTAATGATGTTGAGCCTGATCCTCATGACCTTCACGGCAGTATCCTCAGCCTTTCTGGACAATGTCACCACGATGTTGTTGCTGACCCCTGTTACTATTGAGATTGCTTTATCCCTTTCCATTAATCCACTGGCTTTACTCATTCCAGAGGTGCTGGCATCTAATATAGGCGGTACTGCAACACTGATAGGTGATCCTCCCAATATCATGATAGGATCCTATGCAGGTCTTACATTTGTTGAATTCGTGAAAAACTTGGCACCTATATGTGTGCTTTCCATGGCCGTGGTTTTTGTCATGACCAAACTTATTTATGGCAAAGAATATCAAGCAGCCAAGGTTGAGGACATTGAAGGTTTTATTGCAAAGCTCAGGGAAGAATACAAAATTACTGACAGCACTCTGCTCACCTTCGGTATGATAATCATGGCCATCGTGATTGGCATGTTCCTGGCACATGGAGTGCTTCACATGGAGGTAAGCATTGCAGCCCTTTTTGGAGGGGCGGTGCTCTTTACTTACGGCCTCTTAACAAAAAAGATAGATCTGCTGGAACTTATCGAAAAGGATATAGAGTGGCCCACGCTTCTATTTTTCATTTTCTTGTTTATCCTGGTAGGCGCAGTTGAGGAAGCAGGGCTTTTGGCCATCGTGGCCGACTGGGTCCTTGGTGTATCGAAAGGCAGTCTTGTCGCCTCCATTTGTTTGATCTTGTGGGTTTCAGCCTTCATGAGCGCCTTTGTGGACAATATTCCGTTTACGGCAACCATGCTGCCCATTGTGGCATACCTCACCAGGGTAATCCCCGGAGCAGAAAGCGGCGTCTTGTGGTGGGCCCTTGCCTTTGGCGCATGTTTTGGAGGCAATGGAACCATTATCGGCGCCAGTGCCAATGTGGTAACCGTTGGCATTGCAGAGGCCGCCGGCTACCCAATGAAATTTTTCGGTTTTATGAAAGTTGGAATGGTTTGTATGATATTGACCGTGGCCCTAGCAAATGTGTGGCTGCTGCTTTTCTATTAAAAGGAGGTAGGTGAGATGAGTGAAATAAGTTTTCAGCCATTAACCAAGATCTTGGTTCCCATAGATGGTAGCGAGCCCAGCAAAAGAGCAGTGGTCTTTGCAGGGTGCATGAGTCAGATTGTAGACAGGGTGAAAATGATAACTCTGCTCCATGTACTGGCAGGAGGATATTTGGCAAGACATATGTCCAATATCGATGTCAGGGCAGGGCACTTGATAAAGAGTGACATGTTTTTCAAGCTCAAGGAACACCATATTGCCAAAGAAGTGGTGCCTATTATGGACGAGGCCGAAAAAATATTGGAAGGGTTTGATATCAAGGCTACGGTCAATCGCGACGTAGTAGAGGGTGTGCCGGTGGATGCCATTTCCGAAGTGGCTGAAAAGGGTAACTACTCCACGATCGTGATGGGAAGAAGGGGATTGTCGCCAGTTCAAGAGGTCCTGGTTGGCAGCGTTACTTCAGGGCTTCTTCATAAGGCCATTCATCCTACTGTTTACGTGGTTGGTCACAAGGTGCTTGAACCAGAACAAAAATGCCCTATTCCGCGCATTTTGATACCAGTTGATGGCTCTCCAGGCTCCCTGGGCGCCTTGAAGGAAATGGCGGCATTTAGCTCTAAGGCAAATGGATGTGTTGAAAAGGTGATCTTGCTTCGGGTCGTGGACATAGCCAAATATGAAAAGGCATTGAAAGAGGGCAAGGCGCTTGAAGACGAGGCTGTGGAGATCTTGAAAGATTGTAAAAATCGCCTGTTAAACAGTGGAATTAGGGAAGACAAAATTGAAATGATAGCCCGTTACGGCAGGCCTGCTGAAACTATATTGGACGTAGCAGCAGAAAATGATGTAAACATCATCATTATTGGAAGAAAAGGCCGTTCTGCTGTAAAGGAAATAGTAATGGGCAGTGTAAGCAGTCAGGTGCTTCACAAGGCCGTAGAGCCTACGGTTGCTATCGTGTGCGCCTCCACTAGCTGAAAATAAATCAATCAAAACCGGCTGCCCCCAAGTCTTACATCTTGCGGGCAGCCTGTTGCCTTAAGAACCCTCTGTTTTTTTATTTCTCTCCTGGGTATTTGGAACCATCTTTCAATGTGGTATTTTTGAATAGGCGTATAAGCAGCAAAAAAAACCACATTGACGAGGTCTTGATCCAGCCATGACACAAATCAATCTTGCCACCCCCTTTTTCCAGCCAAGCTTTGAATGTAACCGTGTTGCAACAGATGATATCAGTGCCGAGGTATCTGGGTGCCTGCTGATAGTGTCTTGGAACGATGCAATAAGCGGCAGGTACAACCCTGCCGAAGAGGATTTGTACCTCCAGGTGTTCAGGCAAGACCTTGTTCTGGAAAAAAAAGTCAGCCATCTCTCTTCTACAGAGGAATATATGGAACAGGGCGGCAGCCTCACCATAAAGTTAGTCAAGAAAAGCCGCTTCAGGTTCAATGTCTCATCGCCTTTTCATTACACTCCAAAGATAATTTTTGTTTCTGAAAACGAGGGCCGGCACCATCTTGTCTGGGAGGATATAGACTGGCACAGCCTGCGAAAAGAGATCGAAATAGGCACAGGCCTGGACTGGGACAAGGACATAGAATTGGTCCTTCACATCGTGCGTGCAAGAATAGAAGGCGATTTGCCCCAGGATGAGTGGCAGCCCGTAGGCCTTTCAAATAACGCGTTGCTGCTGGGTGTGTTGGACAAAGTGGAACTGCTGATACAAGAGAGGGGCGCTGCAGGCTTTGAGGGCCGGCGCATCTTGAAAAGGGTCTTTGAGCTCACCTTTCAGCATCCATCGTTTTTGGAGAGTTTGGATGAGCTGCAGATTGAGGCATCCCCTCTTGGTCCATACCTGGAACTGAAAAGGGAGATCTGGGAAGAGGACTCGGTTCAAATCAGGGCCTGGTGGAGGCTTTTTGATGAACATTGGGGCCTTATCGAGGATCAGGTTTTAAGGCCTGAAGGCCTGGAATGGGCGGACGTGGATGTTTGTGTGCGGCTCTTCCGCATGGGCGTGGACGGTTGGGAGCCTTTCAGGGAAGAGGAACACAACAAGGTTTTGACAGCAAACGACTTTCTGTTCACCTCTATCCCGGCTTATTCCACATTCAAGGCAGCCCTGGTCCTGCACGACAAAACAAAGGGCGAAGACCTTGAAATTCCGGTTCTTGTTTCTGCCCCCCTGTCAATACCAGACAGGCCCGACAAGATTGTGTTGATGCCGATAGACGAAAGGAGGGTATTTGCCTACTGGCACCTGGACCAGGCACGTTTATCAAAAAAGATAGAAGAGTTTAGCAGCGGCAATCCCTCCAGGGCGAAGACCTATCTCAGGGTGTTTCACGACTGGGCAGGCGCCTTGCACCATCACATTGACAAGGATGCCGAGGTGTGCCTGGAATATACGGACAACTTTTATTTGAACGTTGAGCCAGACAAGATTTACAGGGTTCAGCTTGCTGCTGTGCTGGATGACGGAAAGGTCGAACCCCTGACCGATTTTTCAAATCCTGTACAGACAGCAAGGGTGCAGCCGGGCACCAATCCTGTGGTCTTCCGGGAGGTGAACCAAGCCTTTGAGCATCCCAGCCACAGGAGGCTCGACGCACCTATGGATACGGCGGATCACTCCATAGGGCTACTGACCATTCATCTCCATGCCCATCTGCCCTTTATCCGCAGGCGTGTAGTCTACGGCACAACCGGCATTTGGCAGCCGATCGGTTTCCCAGAGGAATGGTATCATGAGGCCGTCCGGGAGACCTATGTGCCTCTTCTCCTGGTGTTCGAGAGGTTAAGGGATGAGGGCGTTGATTTCAGGCTTTCAATGGATATTTCACCTACCCTGACCAACATGATGCGGTGCCCGTTATTGCAGGAAGAATTTTTGAAATACATGGAGGCAAATATCAGCATAGCCCTTGCGGAAGTGGAACGTACACGGAGAGAGGCACCCCATTATCATCAGACAGCCTGGATGCATTTAAACCGTTTCAGGGAAGTCAGGGATTATTTCCTGAAATGCGGTAGGGATTTGACCAAGCCTTTCAGGGAACTTCAGGAACAGGGATATTTGGAGATTTGTACATGCGGGGCTACCCATGCATTTTTGCCCTTTTTCATGTCGACACCAGAGGGCGTCAGGGCACAAATCACGACAGCCGTTGAGGATTACAAAAAGACCTTTGGGCGCGAGCCAATAGGAATATGGCTCCCGGAATGCGCCTATGTTCCAGGCATTGAAGAGTTTGTGCAGGAGGCCGGGCTGAGATATTTCTTTACAGAGACCCACGCGGTGCTGCTGGCGGATGCCCCTGCCGCATTTGGCACCCATGCCCCGGTTTATCTCAAGGGAAGCGATGTGGCCGCCTTTGCCAGGGACCCTGAAACAGGCAAGCAGGTTTGGAGCGGGGAGGAAGGCTATCCTGGTGATCCTGATTACCTTGAGTTTCATATAAAAGGAGGCCCCTTAAAATATAACCGGATTACCAGCCGGGGCAGTGATTACAAGGAGCCATATGTGAGGGAATGGGCACTTGAAAAGGCTGCCCGCCATGCCCAACATTTCA
This sequence comes from Deltaproteobacteria bacterium, assembly GCA_027031565.1. Lineage (GTDB taxonomy): Bacteria > Desulfobacterota > Dissulfuribacteria > Dissulfuribacterales > JALVPX01 > JALVPX01. The sequence continues at coordinate 27,724 of JALVPX010000159.1, forward strand.
TGGAGTCACGCAATTTCCGCTTCGAGCATATCAAAAACTGGTTCTGGAAAAAGCCGCTCGTTGTTGCCATGTATGATGCGGAATTGTTTGGCCACCACTGGTATGAAGGGCCTGATTTCCTCTATTTTCTCTTCAAAAAGCTGTATTACAATCAAAACCAGACAGAACTGATCACCCCAGGTGCCTACCTGGCCCGCTATCCAAGGAATCAAGAGGTCTTTCTCAATCCTTCTTCATGGGGAGACAAGGGAACCTTTGACAAGTGGATGTATGGTTCTGTTTCATGGATGTACCGCCATGCCCATGAGGCCCTGGAGGAGATGACGGCCATGTTGAGCGATTTTCACCAGAACCGCAGGGAAGATGAAGTGGCTGCTAGGATCGTAAAACAGGCAAAGCGGGAGGTGCTGCAATCCATGAACAGCGATATTCCCTTTGTGATTTCAAACGGACATTTTGTGGACCGAATGAAGGAATTCTTCTTTGATGATCTGGAAAGGTTTTGGAAGCTTGCAAGCCTTTATTGGAACGTTGATATGGATCAGGCCCTGCGTGCCTGCCTGTTGAGGCGTCTTGAAATGGAAAACCCGATCTTCCAGGAAATGCATTTGTAGATTGGCAGCCCAGGAATTACTCATCCTGCCCGATTAAATCGAGCCATTTTTCCACCAGCTCCTTGAATTCTCCATGCTGCAAGGCAATTTTCTGGCCCTGCCCTTCGTAGAGCGGTTCGATGACCACCTGGTCATGATTCATGGTGACCGCATAGGCATTTCCTACGAATTCAGTGGCTATTGGGCCGGTTTCGGCCTGGTCGAGCAGACGCAGGAGCTCTCTTGCCATGGCACTGTCGGCCTGTATGTCCGTCTGCAGAAACATGGCCGCGCTTTTCATGTCTCCATTAGCCTCTACCCTAGGCATGCCTTTTTCATCTATAAAAAATCTTGGTTTTTTTCTTTTTCCTTTTGGCATTGTTACGATCCTTGATATAGACAGGAAAGGCTGTATTAATATTCCCCCTCTTGTTGAGATAACCTTGGATGACAAATCCACTGCCAGACGGGCCTATCCACGGCTGTTTCCGCGGATGTTCCCTGTGCTTGTAGGCGTGGAGTATGGCCTTTATCACTTCTTTGCGGCTCATCTTGTCAGGGAAAAAGGAGGAGAATTTCTGTTTCCATCTACGAGTCCTCTTGTCCCATATTTCCACCCGGGCAGTATAGACCCCAGCCCTGTTGGGTGGAGAGACTATTTTCACCATCCTTGCTGTCTCAGGGTCACGCCCCCCTGGCCTTGAGTGAAACCCCACAGGCCTTCCTTTTCTGTTGATCTCGCCCTTGAAAATATGGGTCAAATTGATTTGGGGCCTTGTGCGGCTCCACTCAGATCTTGCACATATAGAGACAGGCAGCAAAAGGATGCCGAGGGCCAGAAGGCATGCTGGCAGCAGCCACTTGTTTCTGAAATTCATGGTTCCAACTCCATCCCGATGCAACAATTGATGGCATCAATATATCAAACGGGATTTATGCTGTCTATCAGCCAAACAGATCCCACGGTGGATGCAGCGGAGGTCCAGACTCGAATGTCATGCAGTTTTTCCTGGTGGGATGGAGCAAGGTGAGCTTGAATGCGTGCAGGGCAATGGAACGGTCAGGCAAGGGTTCAGGCGCTCCGTACTTCAAGTCACCGGCAATCGGGTTGCCGATATGAGCGCATTGTGCCCGCAACTGATGCGGCCGTCCGGTTACAGGTTCCAGTTCGACCAGGCTCAATTTGCCGTTGGTTTTTAAAAGTTTCAGAATTGTCTTTGCCTTTTTCGCCTTTGGGCTGCCGCCTTGATTTGCCGGATGAATTTTTACCAAATTTTTTCGCCTGTCCTTGGATATCCAGTGAACAAGTTCGGTTTCAGAAGGAGGCGTTCCATGGACCACTGCCAAATATTTTTTTCCCATTCTTTTCTTCCGTAGCTGTTTTGAGAGCCTGGAAGCAGCTTTGGAGGTCAAGGCAAAACAGACCACGCCTGACACAGGGCGGTCGAGTCTGTGTACCACACCCAAAAAGACATTGCCTGGCTTATTGCGGCTGATCTTCAAGTAGTCTTTTCCCCAATCGAGGAGAGAAAAGTCCCTTGAGCTGTCTGGTACGACCGGCATGCATGCAGGTTTGGACATGATCAATAGGTGATTGTCCTCATATAGAATGTGTACGTCTTGCCTGGTTTGGGGTATCATCACCACAAATATAAGAAGGTTGACTGGTTATGCAAAAGAAAAGGGTCAAAACCGGGCTGGAGCGCATCCTGGCAGAGAAGCCTGCCTGGATTCAGGGCAAACGGTTAGGCCTCTTGTGCCACCAGGCCTCCATAGACAGCAATTACCGTCACGCCAAGGATCTTATGAGCGAGGCCTTCCCAGGTGCATTGAAGTGTTTGTTCAGCCCCCAGCACGGGCTTGATGCAGAAAAGCAGGATAATATGATCGAGTCTGCTGACGGCTGGGATTCCAGGTTGTCCATTCCCATATTCAGCCTTTATGGCGAGGTTCGCAAACCAAGGCCGGACCACCTGTCTCAAATAGACATGTTCGTTGTTGATCTGCAGGATGTGGGCTGCCGTGTCTATACCTACATTTGGACAATGCTTCTGGCCATGAGGGAGTGCGCAGAGGCAGGGGTGGAAGTATGTGTTTTGGACAGGCCTAATCCAATAGGCGGGCTGAAAGTGGAAGGCAACCTGCTAGATCCAGGCCTTTTTTCCTTCGTGGGGCTTGCCCCCATACCGATGCGCCACGGTATGACCATGGGTGAACTTGCGCTGATGCTGGCACGGCTTGAGAAACTGGATATTGAACTGCACGTGGTGGAAATGGAGGGATGGAGCCGTGGAATCTGCTTTCCGGAAACAGGGCTGCCCTGGGTATGGCCATCTCCCAACATGCCCGCCTTTGAAACAGCGCTGGTATATCCCGGACAGGTAGTGCTTGAAACCACCAACATTTCCGAAGGCCGCGGTACCACCCGGCCCTTCGAGATATTCGGGGCACCATATTTGGAGCAAGGAAAAATCATCAGTCACATGGATAATTTTGGTTTACCAGGCTTTTTGCTCAGAAAGCAGAACTTTGAGCCAACGTTTCATAAATGGCAAGGGGAGGTGTGCAGAGGCTTTCAGATTCATGTAACAGACAAAGACAATTATAAGCCCTTTTTGACCACGTTAGCCTTGTTGTCAATTATAAGAAAAGAATTTCATGACGATTTTGAATGGAAGGCTCCTCCCTATGAATATGAGTATGAAAAATTACCAGCTGATTTGGTTATAGGAGATCCTAAGGTTAGGCAAGCAGTGGAAGAGGGTGTGCCTCCCATGGAAATGGAGCTTCTTTGGGCAGAAGAAGTTAAGGAATTTGAAGAGCAGAGAAGAAAGTTTTTATTATACTCTTAAGACCTGGAAAAAATTTTCTCCCCGTACTTCAACAAGCGCCTGTCCAATCCCGAGATTCTGCGGCAGAGATGTGGTGTATTGTGAACGCCTACAAAGAAAACCCTCCTTTAAAAGCCATATAAAGGCATATTAAAAATACCAGGGTGATGTTTTAATATGGCTGGCCTGGAACGTTTAAGAGGGCTGCTGGGGGTCTCCCTCACCATTTTTATAGGGTAGCCGTGCGACTGCCGAGTCTCTACGTTCCATTTCCGATAAAAAATGTTTCAGGAACCACCCCAGCAGCCATTTCCACGCCTGTGCATTCCAGAAGGATTTCATACGGCGTTGAAATTTATTCCGTGTTATTCAAAATAAAGATAAATTTTTTCTTTTTTGAAGTGCCTGATTTGGAATTTGAACGCAAATGCGAAATGGGTTCAGTGTGTGGCTCCTGAAGAGTTTTCATCGTGAGATGCAGCACAAGGTGCAAGAAGCCGCACGAAAAGAACTATAAAAACTCGGAAGGAGACACACACTGAACCCTGTAATATGGTTAATGTGTAAAAAAACATCTCCTTTTAGTCAGTTCTACTCTTCCACTCCGAATTTTGGCAAATATTCAGAGTGATATTGCAACCAGTGTGATTTAGGGAGGCCGGGTCTGTGGCGCTGGCAGCTAGGCTACCTGTCAGAAGGCCAATATCCCTCTGGCTCGTATCCAGGCACGAGGTTGTGAATTCCCTGAAGGTGCCTGTACTGTTCATTGTAATCCAGGCCGTAACCCACGAGGAACCCCTTCTGAACGTCAAACCCGACATAATCGACCTGAACGTCAACCTTTCGCCGTTCTTTCTTGTCTATGAGGCAGCAGATCTTGACCGATGCAGGCTTGTGGAGCTTTAAAACCTCTGTCAGGTATTCCAGGGTGTATCCAGTGTCAACTATGTCCTCCACTACGATCACGTCCTTTCCGGAAATATCGAGTTCAATGTCCTTGGTTATGCTCACTTTTCCCTCTGACTCCATGCCGGACCCATAGCTGTACAAGCGGACAAAATCTATTTCCGTATTGACGTCCAGCGCTCTGCACAGATCTGCAAGGAAAATGAACGCCCCTTTCAAAATTCCGATCAGAACCAGCGGCCTCCCCTTGTAATCCCTGGAAATCTCCTTTCCAAGTTCTTGAACCCGGGCCTTGATTACGTCCGGAGACAATATCTCGGTTAATTGGTCTTTTTCCTGCATCTTTTCCAGGCTCCTCCAACTCGCTAATGTTGACAAGTTACCATATGTTATTACCTTATGCCCGAGCCGCCATGCATCTGGCGGCTTTTGTATCATGACATAAATTTTAGATAGACGGAGGTCAAGATTTTTATGCCTATATACGAATTTTCCTGCAAGAAGTGTAATACCAATTTTGAGACCTTCGTGGTCTCCCACAAGGGCATAAGTTCGGTGGAATGCCCCAAGTGCGGCTCGAAAGAGGTGCATAAGGTCGTTTCTGCCTTTAATTGCGGGTGCTCATCCGGCAGTTCTATATCCGTCGGCGGCTCATCGGGTTGCGGCACTGGTTCCACGCGCTTTGGGTGAGCTTAACTAGACCTGGCTGGAAGCCGGGGCAGGAGGCACTATGCTGGTAATTGAAGACTTGTGGGTGGATGTTCAAGGCCGAGAAGTTCTGAAGGGTATCAACCTGGAGATTGGAAAGGGCGAGACCCACTGCCTTTTTGGGAAAAACGGCTCTGGCAAGACCACCTTGCTGATGACACTGATGGGTTTTTCCGGCTATGAGGTCAAGCATGGCAAGATCACCTTCAAGGGTGAAGATATAACCCGCATGCCTATTCATGAAAGGTCAAGGTTGGGTATTGGAATTTCCTTTCAGAGGCCGCCGACACTGCGCGGAGTGAAGCTGCGTGACATGCTTGCCATTTGCAGCGGCGGAGATGCAAGTGCGGCAACTCAGCTGGCCGTAAGTTACGGTTTCGACCATTTTCTGGACCGCGAAGTAAACCTTGGTTTCTCAGGCGGTGAGATCAAAAAATCAGAGCTTCTGCAACTGCTGGCCCAGAATCCGGACTTGACCCTCCTTGATGAACCCGAATCCGGCGTTGATATTGAAAATCTTCATGTGATAGGAGACATGATACGCAAGCTGTTGGAAAAAGACAAACACAAGGGCCGTACCAAGTCGGGGCTAATTATCACCCATACCGGATTCATCCTTAATTACGTAGCTGCGGACAAGGGACACGTGATGCTCAATGGAAGGCTGTGCTGTCAGGGCAATCCAGTTGAAATATTCGAAGGCATCCAGAAATATGGCTACGAGGAGTGCGCGAGATGTCAGTTATAAAGGAAAACAGGCCTCATCCCCAGGACATAGAGCTTCTAC
>JALVPX010000160.1 GCA_027031565.1 Deltaproteobacteria bacterium
GTTCAAGAGCAAGGCCTGAGGAGCGAAAAAAGCGCAGCATACTTGGGGTATGTGAGCATTTTTTCGCGACGAGAACGCAGCTATTGGGCAAAAGAGGCGGTTTTTCAGAGGTCTCTTGAAGGGTTTTCGGCGTGAATGGGGCCAAGATGTGGAGGAAATACACTCAAAATCTTATGTAAAAATTTCACTTCCAGAAAAATGCGCAAGGAATTTGGGCAACTGTAAAAGTTAAACAAGGACAAGACTAGTCGAAAAGCCCAGGCTGCCTAAGCGGATTTCTATCCTTTTTATCTGGTCTTGAAAGCCCATCCCTTTCCCCTTTTATGATGACCTTGCCATACTCCCCATCAAAGCCTGGCGACAACTCTACCTCGCCTCTCCTCACCTTTACAATGGCATCAGCAACTGCAGGCGGCGCAAGGTTAGTTATTTCTTGTTCAGACAGCCACAACAATAAATCCAATTCACTCCCCGCCTCGGAAACAAGACGCGCATACTCTTTTTTGACCTTTGAAGTAATGGATTTGACCCCAAAGACCTGCATCAGGATCTCGACCAAGGGAACCAGATGGACGCAGGGCTTAGCGCATTCAGGTACATAGCCTTCAGGCCTGTCCGCAAGCTCCTCAACCCTGTGCAGGACCCCAATGGTTAACGGCCTCGAGCATACAGGGCATAATCCATGCCTGGCAATCGTCTCTTTTGGAGTCAGACGCACGCCGCAGGCCCTGTGACCATCCAGATGATATTTCCCTTCCTCCGGAAAGAACTCAATGGTGCCCTCGAAGCCCCTATCAGGCTCCTTGATGGCAGATACTATCTCTTCATAAGACAATCCGCAGGTAAACAGATTAAGCTCCCTGCCTATCTTTGCCGGTGAATGGGCATCAGAATTCGAAATCAGGGTGTACTTGTCGAGCAAAGAGAGCCGCCAGTTCATTTGGGGATCAGAAGAAAGACCTGTCTCAAGCGCATGGATGTGTTCCGTTTCTTCCTCGAAACACTCCTCTATGGAGTCAAAACCAGACCTGGAACCGAATAGAGAAAACCAGGGGGTCCAGATATGGGCTGGAATTATCAAACATTGTGAAGAGACATCTAGCACCAGCTTGACAAGCTGCCTTACAGGGAAACCAAATATTGGCCTTCCGTCAGATTTCACATTACCAATTGCTGCAAGGCGTTCAGAAACCTCCCTTGCCTCCTCCAATCCGGGAAAGAGTATCACAGTGTGAATACGCCGTCCCTTGCCAGCCTGCGTGAATATATTGGAAACCTCGGCACTCAAGACAAAACGCGTGAAGCCGGGATCTGCCTTGGCTACATAAAGTCCGGGTTCGGCAGGTTCAAGTTCCTCTTCCAGCATATCCAAATAGTCTGGATGGGTGGCATCCCCAGTGCCCATCACCTTTATGCCTTTCTGCCTGGCCACTCTGCTGAGCATCATAGGACGCATTTCCTTACTGGTGGCCCGGCTGAACATGGAATGGATGTGGAGATCGGCTGCAAAGGCCTTTTCAGGCCAGGCCGGAATGTCTTGAGGGTTGATCATTTGTGTCCTTGTTAATCCATAACGAATGGGGAATCGGGGTCATCCTCAAACCTGATTTCATCCACAGGCCCCTTTTTGCCCTTACCAGCATAAAGCCTGTTAGGCGCATTGAACACCAGGCCAGGGCCTGGACCAAGGCATTTGTACCCGTGGACTACACCCGGAGGGACCAGGACCGTCTTAGGATTATCCTGACCGCAGAAGAGCACCTGTTTCAGGCCGTAACTTTCTGAATCCTTTCTGTTGTCCCAGAGATAGACCTTGAAATTGCCTGGCCCCAGAAAACAAAAAAGGTCTGTCTGGTCCACATGGGCATGAGGCCCCCTTGCAATGCCTGGAAGAGTCAAAGAGGCATAGGCCATTTGAGGATGCACCTCTTCATCTAAAAAATCGTGCCTGAATAGTTCAGCCAGCCAGCCGCGATCATCCAAAAACTTGGTAACGGCCCTTACCTCTACCCCCTTAATCTCCCCTCTTGTAAACTCCATACGGCTACACCTCCACCTGGCAATGGTCCCCTATCATGAGCCTCAGCGCATCAGAATGATTCCCGCCCTTGATCACCTGGGTGTTTCTACCTATCAGGCTGTCTTCCACCCGCTTGACGCCGCGCACCTGGGCGCCTTCCAGTATCACTGCATGCTGAATGACTGAATCCTGTATGATCGTATCGTCTCCCACACTGGTGAACGGCCCGATAAAGGAGTCAACTATGCGTGCATTCCTTCCGATGACCACTGGCCCCCGTATGACACTTCTTATCACACTGGCACCGCTTCCAAGCTCAACCCGTCCTTCAACAGTTGAACTCTCGTCAACATCACCAGCCAGGCTTCGGGCAGCGTATTCATCAAGGACCACCGCATTGGCTTGAAGTATGTCATCCTTTTTACCTGTATCAAGCCACCATCCTTCAAGCACCTCTCCTTCCACTCTGTGCCCCATATCCATCATGGTCTGTATGGCGTCTGTAATCTCCAGTTCACCGCGCCATGAAGGTTTAATCCTTGATATTGCATCGTGAATATTTGCTGAAAAAAGGTAAACTCCCACCAGGGCAAGGTCTGAAGGAGGTTCCTTGGGTTTTTCCACCAGTTTGATGAGCTGCCCCTGCTCATCCAGCACAGCAACACCAAAGGCGCGTGGATCAGACACCCTTTTCAAGAAGATGAGCCCGTCCATATTTGTTTCCTCAAAGCGCCTTACCGCCTTTTCTATGCCGCTTCCAAGCAAATTGTCTCCGAGGTACATAACAAATGGAGAGTCTTCCAGAAAGTGGGCAGCGGTTTTGACTGCATGGGCCAGGCCAAGCGGCTGTTCCTGAAGGATGTACTCGACACTAAGCCCCCATCTGGAGCCGTCTTGCAGATAATTTTTTACCTCTTCCCCTGTTTCAGGTGCAATCACCACCCCTGCCTCTTTTATGCCAGCAGCCTGAAGATGGTCCATCACGTAGGAAAGAATAGGCCTGTTGCCGACAGGGACGAGCTGCTTGGCCATAGTATGGGTTAAGGGCCTGAGGCGCGTGCCTTTGCCGCCACTAAGTACCAGTGCTTTCATATTTTATCCCCTGCTCCTCCAGACATTTTTGAAAACATCCTGCTATGCCTTGGAGCTCTTGCGGAAATTCAAAATCGAATTTCCGGCATAACTCACCATTGAATGTCAAACTTATCAAAAGGGCCTTCTGTTTCAAAGGGCTTTCTTCTCCAAGGTATTCACTCCACTCCACCATCAATATATGGACGCCGTCCAAGTACTCCTCTATTCCGATCTCATCCAGGTCTGGATTCTCACCAAGCCTGTAAAGGTCAACATGGACAAGGGGAGGATTTCCTTCAGGAAAATGGTGAAGTATGGAAAATGTCGGGCTGGTGACATGTTGCGGGTCAATGCCCAAACCCTCTGCCACAGCCTTGGTCAGCGTGGTCTTGCCAGCTCCCAAATCCCCGCTCATCAATATGTTGGTGCCAGGTTTGAGGCAGCTGCCAAGGCACCTTCCCATTTTCGCAGTATCACTTTCCCTTTCCGCCCTTACAATCAGTCTCATACAGCTAAACTATCAATCTCCTTTTCAAGAAATAGGAAGCAAGCAAGACCGAAATCAGAGTAAATACCGAAATTACAAGCAAGGCCGTTAACCCGTTCCACTCGAGCTCGCCGTAGCAGAGCATCCTTGACAACTGGACCACCCTGGTTAACGGCAATGTGAGCAGAATCTTCTGACTCAGGGGACTTAGGGCTTCAACAGGGAAAAAAATGCCTGAAAAAAGAAACAAGGGCGTGATGATCAAGGAGGTGAAGTAGTTAAAAAACTCGTAATTGGCTGCAAGCGCAGTCATTATAAGACCAAAAGAAGCAAAAAAAAGGCCCTCCAAAAACAAAACCGGAACAAGCGTGCCCACCCAGAAAGAGGGCACCACTCCAAAAAGGGGCAGGGCACACAGCATTATCAAACCTGATATCAGACCCTTGGTCGCTCCCCAGGTGATTTCACCCAGGGACAGATCTGTGACGCCAACAGGCGTCATTAATATTCCCTCAAAGGTGCCCTGGGTGGAAAGCCTGGTATAGGAACCATAGGTGGTTTCAAAGGCTGCGCTGTACATCACTGCCGAGGCAACCAGGCCAGGAGCTATGAATTGCAGGTATGTGAGGCCTTCGATTTGCGGAATCTGGCGTCCAAGCCCGTAACCCATGGCCATCAAGAAGAGGAAAGGCTGACCCAAGTTACCTATAAGGCTTGCCCTTATATGTT
>JALVPX010000161.1 GCA_027031565.1 Deltaproteobacteria bacterium
CAATAAGATTCTCGATGTCCAAGGCTTGACGCTGCCGCATCCGAGGCTTGCAGAAAGGGCTTTTGTCCTTGAGCCCTGGCAGGAAATCGCCCCGGATTTGGTAGTTGCCCCGTGGAACAAAACCGTAGCCCAGATGTTCAAGGACCTAAAGGGAAAAGGCTGACGCAAGTGACCAGAATTTTGCTCCTGCTGATAATCTTTGTCTCCATTTACTATTTCATAAAAAGATCGTTAGGTGGGCTTTTCAGCCAGCCTGGAGAACCTTTTGGTCAAAGCAATCAATCTTCAACAAGGCCAAAAACAATAACTGACCAGCTAGTAAAAGATCCCGTCTGCGGCACATATTGCCCAAAACGGGAAGCCTTTACCTTGGAAATAGGTGGCGAGGTAATTCATTTTTGCAGCGACAAGTGCAAAAATAAATTCCTTGCAAACAAAGATAACCGGTAAACTTTTTAAGAAAGAACCCAATACATTGGCGGTGTTTTTACCAGGACCCTGTTAACTAAGACCCTAAGAGAAAAAACAAACCCCGATGTGCGCTCGAATTCTGGGATTATTATTTTCCTGATTTTGTTGAAAACGGTATAATTAAAATAGTAACATAAGTGTCCATATGGATTAGTTTGATACAGGGCAAGATTGAGTCATAACTGAAATATGTCTTAATTGAGCCTTTGGAGGTGTGAAATGACAAAATATAAGTTTACCCTTTTTGCAGCCTTATATTTTTTAACGGTTGCCTCTCTGGTTCATGCGTTGCCTGTTCCTACAGGTCAGCAATATTTCCCATACGAACCCGTTAACGAGCCTTTTTTGAGTGACATTCCCGGTACTGCCAAGCCCATAGGTGTTGGACCTGCAGCTGAGGGAGGCGATACAATCAGGTTACGGGTCGGCCTGAATAGTTTTTCGAATCCAGTGGATATTTATTTTGGCATCCATGCCCCCTCAATTTCTCCTTCGATTTTGATATTGCAGCCAGATGGTAAAACTTTCAGGCCTGTTGAGACGGATTTTACGCCCTGGAAGAGGGCCGTGACAGGCCCGATTGACGAGCAAATCCTCGATGACATAAATGTGAGTCAGCTCCCGCCTGGGAGGTATTCTTTTTATCTCCTTGCTTCTTATCCCTCCGGCACCTTAACTTCCTTTTTTCTTTGGAATACGTGGATAGACATAAGGGGATCGGCAGCAAACCTTTGCACTGAATGGTCCAGGATTACTGGGACCCTCTACGATCAGTTCCACTATCAAATTGCCCCTGACAATTTTATGGAGAGTGATGAGGTGGGCATGCAATTTTATGTTGATTGTTCCAAAATTACTTCTGATGGCCGTTACCCGATAATAGGCCAGGATGGATCGAAAGGAAGACTATGGGGCACAATTGGTGAATGTCAAATTGAAGGTTCTATTGAAGTAAAAAACCTTACTGGATATTATCGTCCCTCCACAGCAAACCAAAAAGGATACTTTCATTTTATCCATGAAATTATTAATCCCATGTATCTAAATTGCCCCAACATGCCTGTTAACACCGGTGATGAATGGTATGTTGGAGAATTGGAAATAGCTGCAGAAGATGGTGCAGCGATCACAATGGGCACCCATCGGTATCGGCTTCATCTTGTTGTGGAACATTGAAGTTATTTATTTTTCATGCCAATTGTGTATGATCTGCAATACCAGCTCGGCGGTGGCTGTCATGTCATCAAGCAGGATGTATTCCTCGGTGGAGTGTACATTCTGCATCCCTACACCAAGTATGACCGTGGCCTTTCCTTTGCTGTTTAGAATATTGGCATCGCTTCCCCCGCCTGTGGCCACCGATTCCATGGATCTGCCCAGTTGTGACGCCGCTTCCTTGGCAGTCACCACAAGGGGGTGATCCTCTGGCACCCTCATGAGGGGATAGTCGTTAAAGACCTCTGATTCAACCCTGGGAAGGCTTGGCGGTGCCTCTTTGCCGCTGCTGTTCCTGGCCCTTACTTCCATGATCTCTTTATGAAAGGCGGCAAGGATCTGATCCTGAACCTTCCGCAACATCTTTTCGTCGTGGCTGCGCACCTCTCCTTTTATTTCCACAAGGTCGGGGACTATGTTCGTGGCAGTGCCGCCCCGGATAACACCTGTATTACACGTGGTCAATTCATCGATTCTGCCCTGGGGCACGCCTGCCAGTGCCCTGGCAGCAAGCTGGATGGCATTTATGCCTGCTTCCGGATTTATGCCCGCATGGGCTGCCTTCCCAAAGACCCTGATCTCTGTCCTCACTGCCGCAGGCGCCTTGTTGAAAAGCTTGTTTATGTCTGTGGAATCAAGGGCATAACCTGCATCTGCCTCCAAAAAGGCGGGATCCAGGGCCTTTGCGCCTAGAAGGCCTATCTCCTCGCACACCGTAAACAAGAACTCCAGGGGCCCATGCTCAATCTGCCCTTCCTGCAGCACTCTGGCGACTTCAATCAATATTGCTATGGCAGCCTTGTCATCTGCTCCTAGAATTGTATCTCCCTGGCTTTTGAAGACGCCGTTCATAAAGGAGACCTTCACAGACCTGCAAGGCTCAACGGTATCCAGATGGGCATTGAAAAATAAGGGCTTGACCGGCCTAGAACCTTCAAGGCGCACTACCATGTTACCGCTGTCGGACCCTGTCTCAATAGAGGAATCATCAAAGGATACCTCCGCCCCGAGCTCGGTGCTGAATATTTGAGACAGAAGAGCAGCCAATTCAGATTCATGTCTGGATGGGCTCTCTGTTTCGGCAAGTCTTATGAAAGTGTCCTTGAGTCTTTCCCTATTTATTCTTGTTCGTTTCATCTCCAGGCCATTTATTACAAACAAAAGATGATCATTTTGGGATGCGTCACTCCAGAGGCTCCAGCAGTGCCAGTTCAAGCACCTCATCCATATATTTTACTGGCTTGAATTCTATCTGCCGCTTTATGTGCTTCGGGATCTCCTCGATATCCTTCAGGTTGTCTTCTGGAATTAAGACCGTGTATATCTCTGCGTTCAAGGCGGCCAGCGCCTTTTCCTTCAAACCGCCAACCGGCAGGACCCTGCCCCGCAGGGTTATCTCCCCGGTCATGGCAACATCCTTGTTGACCGGCCTGTTTGTGAGGGCCGAAACCAGGGCCGTCGTCATGGTTATGCCTGCCGACGGACCATCCTTTGGTATGGCACCCGATGGTACGTGTATGTGTATATCCATTTCGTCAAAAAGGGCGGGATCGATCTTGAGTTCGTCTGCCTTGGATCGGGCATAACTGAGCGCTGCCTGGGCCGATTCTTTCATTACCTCACCCAGCAGGCCTGTAATGGTCAGGTTCCCTTTTCCCTTCATCAGGGTTGCCTCAACCTTTAGGATTTCTCCACCATAGGGTGTCCAGGCGAGGCCCGTGGCCACCCCCACCTGGCTTTCCTCCTTGGTCGCATCTGGAAGATATTTGGGCACACCAAGGTACTTGTGCAAATTGCCGGACGTGATGCGAAGGCCCTTGTTCTCTCCTTCAGCTATTCTCCTGGCAGCCTTGCGGCACAAGGCACCGATCTGCCGTTCAAGCTCCCGCAGGCCTGCTTCTTCTGTATACTCGTGAATCACTGCCTTCAAGGCGGATTCAGATATCTCGATCTGCCCAGGCTTGAGGCCATGCTCCCTTACCTGCCTTGGAATGAGATATTTCCTGGCTATGGCCATTTTTTCATCAGGGGTGTAGCCAGGAATATGGATCACTTCCAGCCTGTCGAGCAGGGCAGACGGGATGGTGTCTGTGACGTTTGCCGTCAAGATGAACATCACCCTGGAAAGATTGAAGGGAAGGTCAATATAGTGGTCCACGAAGTCCTTGTTTTGCTCGGGATCGAGCACCTCCAGGAGTGCTGCTGCTGGATCTCCCCTGAAGTCTGCGCCGATCTTGTCCACTTCATCCATCATGAAGACAGGGTTTGCAGTGCCGGCGCGTTTCAGGCCCTGGATGATGCGGCCTGGCAATGCGCCTATGTATGTACGCCTGTGGCCCCTGATTTCAGCTTCATCCCTTACTCCTCCCAAAGATATGCGTACAAATTTTCTGCCAAGGGCCCTGGCAATGGAACGTCCCAGGGATGTCTTTCCGACCCCCGGAGGCCCGGCAAAGCACAGTATTGGTCCCTTTGCAGAGGGGTTCAGCTTGCGCACGGCAATATATTCCACAATGCGCTCTTTGACCTTTTCAAGGTCGTAATGGTCCTCGTCCAGCACCTTTTGTGCACGTTTTACATCCAGTTTGTCCCTGGTTTGCTT
>JALVPX010000162.1 GCA_027031565.1 Deltaproteobacteria bacterium
GGTGATGCCTGGTGACAATGTATCCTTTGAGGTTCATTTGATACAGCCCATAGCGATGGAAGATGGTTTACGGTTTGCAGTAAGGGAAGGCGGCCGTACTGTAGGCGCCGGAGTAGTCAGCGAGATCTTGGAGTAGTTTTATGATGATTCCCACCCAGAGGATACGCATCCGGCTGAAGGCTTATGATCATAAGCAGTTGGATCAGTCGGTAGGTGAAATCGTTGATACGGCAAAGCGCACAGGGGCACGGGTTGCCGGGCCCATACCGCTTCCCACCCGTATAAGCAGGTATACGGTTCTGCGTTCACCTCACATCGACAAGAAATCAAGGGAACAATTTGAAATAAGAACGCACAAGCGTTTAGTAGATATCCTGGAGCCCACCCAGCAGACAATAGATGCATTGATGAAGCTGGAGCTTTCTGCCGGGGTTGACGTGGAAATCAAATTATAGGTGTTCAAATGGCTGCGGTAAAAGGTTTATTAGGACGAAAAGTTGGCATGACCCGGGTCTTCAGCGAAGAAGGGCAGGTAACCCCTGTTACAGTGATTGAGCTGGGGCCATGCACAGTCTTGCAGAAAAAGACCAAGGAGCGTGAAGGATATAACGCAGTCCAACTGGGTTTCATGCCCAAGCCCTTTTCCAGGGTCAGCCGCCCGCACATAGGTCACGTAGAGAAGGCAGGGGCTGAACATGGATTTCAATACATAAAGGAATTCGAGGTTGACGACCCCGATGCCTTCGAGTTGGGGCAGGTAATCACCCTGAAGGATGTAGATATAAGGCTCCTTGTTGACATTACAGGCACCACTAAAGGCAAGGGTTTTGCTGGGACCGTGAAACGTCACGGATTCAGCCGCGGGCGCATGGGGCATGGTTCCAAGCATCACAGACAAATGGGCTCTATCGGCCAGAGTGCGTTCCCTTCCAGGATCATTAAAGGCAAACGTATGCCAGGCCGCATGGGGGGGAAGAGATACACGATCAAGAATTCCATGGTGGTTGATATTCGTCCTGATGATAATCTCCTTTTGGTAAAAGGCGCGGTTCCGGGTGCCAGGAATCAAATGGTAATGGTGAAATTCAAGTAGAGGAGACAGGACCAATGGCGACCTTACCAATATATGATCCCCAGAAGCAGAAAGTTGGGGAGATAAATGTCAGCGATGACATATTCGGCGTTACTCCAAAGACAGGCGTCATCCATGAAGTGGTTGTGTGGCAGATGGCAAAGAAGCGTGCAGGAACGGCGTCTACCAAAACCAGGAGAGAGGTGCGCGGCGGAGGACGCAAGCCATGGAGGCAGAAAGGCACCGGCAGGGCCAGGGCAGGCAGTAATGCCTCGCCGTTGTGGAAGGGTGGAGGAACCGTTTTCGGCCCTAAACCCAGAAGTTATGCCTATACATTGCCCAAAAAAGTAAGAAAGTTGGGTCTAAGGATGGTCCTCAGTGACAAGGTGCTGTCTGAACGCCTTTTTGTGATAAAGGATTTTGGTCTCAAAGAAATCAAAACAAAGGAAATGGCTGCCCTGCTGGACAGATTCGGTGCAGGCAAGGCCGTAATTGCAGTGAGAGACAAGGACAGGGTCTTGGAGTTGTCTGCCAGAAATATTCCCAATGTAAAAGTTCTGCCCCAGGATGGCCTTAATGTTTATGATCTCCTCAAGCACGAGTTTCTATTGATCCATGAACCAGCTGTAGAGGCCATTGAGGAGAGGTTGAAGCCATGAAAGACATTTATTCGGTAATACAGGAACCGCTTATTACTGAGAAGGCCACTCTGCAAAAGGAAGCGGCCAACCAGGTCGCTTTCAAGGTGGCTCCCTCAGCCAATAAAATTGAAATAAAACAGGCTGTTGAAAAGATATTCAAGGTCAAGGTAAAGGCTGTAAGGACCATGAATTACAAGGGTAAGCCCAAGAGGGTGGGCCGTTCCATGGGTTACAGGCAAGATTGGAAAAAGGCAGTAGTTACCTTGTATCCTGGTCATACTATAGAATTTTTTGAGGGTGTATAATGCCTATTAAGAAATATAAACCAACCACCCCGTCCAGAAGGTTCATGTCTGTGCTCATTGACCCTGAGCTCAGCAAAAAGGAACCCGAGAAATCACTGCTTGAACCCCTCAAAAGAAGCGGGGGCCGAAACAACATGGGCCGCATTACATGCCGTCACAAAGGCGGTGGGCACAAGCGGCGCTACAGGCGTATTGATTTCAAGAGAGACAAATTTGACGTTCCAGGCAGGGTTGCAGCAATTGAATATGATCCGAACAGGTCTGCGCGTATCGCATTAATACATTACAAGGATGGCGAAAAGCGTTACATACTCGCCCCGCTGGGCCTTTCGGTTGGTGACGAAATAATATCGTCAGATGTTTGTGACGTTGTGCCAGGCAACAGTATGCCTTTGAAGAACATCCCCTTGGGGACCATGGTGCACAATATAGAGATGAGGCCTGGCAAAGGCGGTCAAATTGTAAGGAGTGCAGGTGCATCTGCACAGGTAATGGCAAAAGAAGGCAAGTATGTTCAGCTCCGGTTGCCGAGCGGTGAGGTCAGGATGTTTCTAGCGACATGCCGTGCAACAGTGGGGCAGGTTGGGAACTTGGATCACGAGAACATAAGCCTGGGGAAGGCCGGACGCAGGCGCTGGCTGGGCGTGAGGCCTACTGTGAGAGGTGTGGCAATGAACCCGGTGGATCACCCGATGGGTGGTGGCGAAGGAAAGTCCTCAGGTGGACGACACCCCTGCAGCCCCTGGGGATGGCCGACAAAGGGTTATAAAACCAGAAAGAAAAAGCCAAGCGACAAGTTTATTGTAAGACGCAGGAAATAAGAAAGGTAAAGAGGTGAAGCGGTGCCGCGCTCATTAAAAAAGGGACCATTCGTAGATGAGCACCTTTTGAAAAAGGTGCAAAAGGCAAAAGAAACAAATGACAGACGGGTCATTAAGACTTGGTCAAGGCGTTCAATGATTACCCCGGACATGGTTGGACTTACCTTTGCGGTTCACAACGGAAGGAAGTTCATTCCGGTTTTCGTAACAGAAAATATGGTAGGTCATAAGCTGGGTGAGTTCTCCCCAACCCGGACCTATTATGGTCACGCCGCTGACAAAAAGTCCAAGGTCCGTAAGTAAATAGCAGGAGAGAGGGTTCCTCTATGGAAGCCAGAGCAGTAGCAAAATTCAAAAGGGTTTCGCCTCAGAAGGCTAGACTGGTGGCTGACACTATCCGGGGCAAAAAAGTGGAAGAGGCCTTGTTTACACTGAGTTTTATGCCCAAGAAGGCGGCCCGGATCATAAAAAAGGTGCTGGAGTCGGCCGTAGCTAATGCAGATCAGGACCCCAATATCGATGTGGACACCTTGTATATCAAGAAGATTACCGTTGATAAGGGGCCGATGTTAAAGAGATGGCGCCCCCGGGCAATGGGCAGGGCATATCAGATACAGCACCGTTTATCGCATATCACCATAGTTTTAGATGAGGCGTAGGCAGCTGAGATAGATAGGAGGAAGATTTGGGCCAGAAAGTAAACCCCATAGGACTGCGATTGAAAATAACCCGAACATGGGACTCACGCTGGATTGCCGGGCATCATGACTATCCGGCCAAGCTGTTTGAGGATTACAAGATCAGGCGTTTCATTAAGGACAGGGTTTATCACGCAGGCATTTCACGGATTGAAATAGAAAGGGCGGCTCAAAGGGTCCGCATAAAGATTCATACTGCACGGCCTGGTATCGTGATCGGCAAGAAGGGGGCTGAAATCGAGGCCTTAAAGCGTGAGCTGGAAAAAATGGTCCAAAAGCCTATTTTGATAGACATAACAGAAGTGCGCAGGCCAGAGTTGGATGCGCAGCTCGTGGCAGAGAGTGTTGCAAGCCAGCTCGAACGCCGTATCTCCTTCAGGCGGGCAATGAAGAGGGCCGTAAGCCTTTCACTTAAGTTTGGAGCAAAGGGCATAAAGGTGCAATGTGCTGGGCGGTTAGGTGGTGCAGAGATGTCCCGCCGCGAGTGGTATTTGAAGGGCCGCGTGCCGTTGCATACCCTGCGTGCAGATATTGATTACGGTTTTGCAGAAGCCAAGACTACCTATGGAATCATCGGTGTTAAGACCTGGATATTTAAAGGCGAGGTATTACCTGAAAAAGAAGGCGAAGTGGCCTCTTTGGGTTCATGGTCACAGACGACAGAGGAATAAAAGATGTTAAGTCCCAAGAAGGTAAAATACCGCAAACAGCAAAAAGGCAGAATAAAGGG
>JALVPX010000163.1:0-1181 GCA_027031565.1 Deltaproteobacteria bacterium
AATTGTCAAAGGGATCCAGACCTTGATTTTTGTCTAGCCTGATAGCCCTTTTAAATGCAAACCAGTGACTTTTGTAATCCTGTTGCACTTGTTCAGCTGGATATTCCTGTGCAGAAACAGGGAAAACTTCACCAATATCGACTTGGGAAACTACTTTTTCGGGAGTTGTTATTTTGTATCGCCAATCTTTGGCATCTTCAGTCTCTGCAAGCATGTCAAGCTTTATCCTGCCAAGGATGCTTAACATCGGGACCTTGCTTTTTCTTTCCCTGCCCCCAGTATCGAACTCGGAGGCCATGGTGTCGGCCTTTATTCGTTCGTGGCCGGAAGCAATCCGATCCGCCTCGCTTATGATAATTTCATATGGGTTGTCCCTACGCGGTTTGTGGTGACGCGCTGCCATGTTTAGAACGGAGCATTCTTTTGACGGACCTATCTGTCGGGCAATCCGTGATTCGTCAAAGAGTTGAAGCAGGGCAAGTTCTGTGTGATGGGCGTGTGCATATCTGTATTCTTGTTGAACCTCATGTTTGTCACCGGGTTCGACAGCATTGGCTCTTTCGGCGAACTTACCAAAGTCGTGGAAAAAACCAGCCATTGTGATGGCTTCCGTTAATTTGTCCATGTCCAATCCCCTAAAGCATTTTGGATATTATTTTCCTGCTATCCTTATCCTTCCCAATCCAAAGAAGGTCTGTTTCCCCAGATGAACCGTCTCGCAATATTGAAGTAGCGGTGCAAAGGGTGCTAGGTTCTCTCCCTCGTAAGCAGCTTGCCCTACCACTCCGCCAATCATCATCTTCTGTTTCTGTCTCGAACTGAATCTCGGCACTTCGTGCCACTTCAAATCTTCTTTTGTGGTTAGAACATCGTGGGCTGCGTTGATCAGGCCAAGATAATCGAGGTCTGGTTCACCAGGCCCATAGAATGTTTCAAGCGTGGATACGCGCCTAAGTGCCGTCCTTACGAGCAGGTGGAAGGGTATTCTATAGCTGAACTTTCCTTTGTACTTCACGCGGAAAGGAGTGCGGAATTCAATGACCATTTTTGTTACAGGCTTGTGGCTGCCGTTTGTGAGTTCCAGGGCCTTGGGTTGGCCGGCCAGAGTAAGCTCACCATCTTCCTTTTTATATAAAATGTGTTTGTCTGTTGAAATGGAACATATTTCAAAGCGTCCGTAG
>JALVPX010000163.1:1191-5942 GCA_027031565.1 Deltaproteobacteria bacterium
TTCCGTCTTCCTTTCCAAGTTTTGTTATGCTGTAAATAATATGCGGCAGAAACGTTTGTGCCTTGTCGATCAAGACTATGGAAAAAAGGAAATGATCCCCTTCCTTTGTTGAAAAATTGGAAGGGTAGGGGAGTTGAAGAACTATAGGATGAGGGCGCGCGTTGACCGATTGTTTCTTGGCAGGCGTCGTGGACTCTGTCTCAAAGATATAGCCATAGGCACAGGTGTTTCTGATGGCGCAGCCGCTGCATTGGTTGTGGCGCAAGGCGCAGGTTGCCTTTTTAAGCCATTTCCCCATGCCGCCACGCAGGGCGGAGCCCCAGTAGGATGGCATGAAGGCGCGAGAGGTCCATGCACAATCGAAATGGTATGTCTGATAGTGAATCATAACCCACCTCCAAGCCGAAGGTTTCAGCTACCCCATCTCTCTTTCAATTATAGAAATCTTTCTAAAAAATCAACTCTTTTTTAATTTTTTCAATATTCAATCCGTATCCGATCCTTGTCTATATTCAGACCATATTTCGTATCAGGGGCTTTACCTATCGAGGTTATAGAGATTTCCTTTGAAACGGCAATGCCTAATTTCAATTCGATGTCGGACTTTACTTTGGATTTGTAGCTGTTGAAATTTTCCTTGGTAAGCGAAGTGATGCCGGTATTGCTCATTTCCTCCACGACCCTGCTTCTTGGTATTTTCTTGTATAGCTGGGTCAAGACATCCTGGTCATTTAATACTTCCCTGGTGTTTACGAAACATTCGTAACAGCCAGTGCAACGGCCTTCCCTGGTACAATTTTTTTTCCTGCTGGCAAAATACGCAAAGAGGGCGAGGCGGGCAGGGTGCATATCCAGTTCGATCTTTCCATATATGATCTTTCCTTCAGAAAGCTTGATGTGAAGCATGGGAAGATCGTCCTTTACCAAAGATGCCATCAACTCTGCAGGGGGTTGTGGTTCTTTCAAGAGTTCAGGGCTTATATATTCCCTGATGGAGACAAAGGGTATTGATATGAGATTGATTTCTGCATGTTTTGTCTCCCTCCAAAAGGGGTTTCCGTTGGAATCTTTCAGTTCTATCCGCACAGACCTTTTGTGGGGGAACCAGAATTCCTGGCTGCTTTCATATTCGGGCGATACCAGAATGTGAAAAATACGGTCCTGGGGCCTGCCGTACAACTGGGCTGCCAAGGTCAGGCACGAAGACATGGTCTTCCTTCCTCCGGCCACCAGGAAAAACAGGGCCGTATCAGGGTTGCTTGTAAAGCGGTGGGTCAGTTCCAAGCATGTCCTCAAGAAGAGTTCATTGTCTTGAGCGTTCAGGATCTCTTCCAATTCACGCCCTTCGCTGTCTTTTGGTACATGGATATTTGCATAATTGAAGTCTATCTCCTCCCTGGTCAGTCCATATTCCTCAAGAAAGGCGTCCAAGGGGCCTTTGGGCTGTAAGAGTTTTAAGATATGATCCCGGCCTAAACGTGACGTGATGATGTGGATGGAATCCACTTTCCGCCCCTCCATCAAGAGGGCATAAAGGGTTTCAGTTATTATTTGAGGATTGAGGCCTGAGACCGCAAGCAAGATGTTTTTCATATTGTGCTACCCTTTGGCCATTGTTTTGTTTAAAAGTTGAAAACAGGCACTTGGCCATAAAATCGACCGTTTCCACTTCTGGATATAGATGAATATGTCTCGTGCATCAACCTTGGCAACATTGCAATTCATTGAGACTTGCACTGCCTGTATTCCACGTTAAATTCATAGCATGGAAAGACACGGCCTTTTTAGGGGGTTTCATTTCCACACCACCAGAGTCATTTTTGCGAATTCTTCAGGTGGCATGGTTTGAAAATGCTTGCTGAAAAGAAGGTAACCATCAGGAACAGATTGGGGCTTCATGCCAGGCCCGCATCAAAATTCGCTCAGCTTGCAAGCACCTTTGATTCAGAGATCACGCTTGTGAGGGACGGCAAGAGCGTAGACGGGAAGAGCATCCTCGAGGTCCTTACCCTGTCCTGCCCCAAGGGCACTGTTTTGACCATCAAGGCAGAAGGCTCGGATGCTGGTGATGCAGTCTCTGCTTTGAAGATTCTGGTTGAAAATGGATTCGGCGAGATGAGCCTATGAAATTACAGGATGACAGAAAGGGGCAGTTCAGCCTCGGCGGGGTTGGTGCTTCCCCGGGCATTGCCATAGGCAGGGCCTTCATTGTTGGGCAGAAGAGGGTAAAGGTAAAAAAGAGGGATCTGGCACCAGGTGACGTTCCAGGGGAAAGGGAAAGGTTCAAGGCTGCCGTGGAGGCAGTGGGCAGTTACCTGGATTCGCTTATAAGGAAGATGCCTGAACAGATCAGGGACCATGCCGCGATCCTGCGCTCTCATATACAGCTCTTAAAAGACAGGCTGCTCTATGACAACACGTTGAACCGCATAGAAACGGAAAGGGTGAATGCGGAATGGGCCTTGAAGGGTTCGCTGGAAGAGGTGAAGGCCCTGTTCGACCAGGTGGATGATCCATACCTCAGGGAGAGGATAGAGGATGTTGAATATGTGATCAAGAGGATATTGGCCGAGCTGACGGAGTCGAAGGGGTTTTCCCTCGATTCCCTTAAGGAGCCGGTGATCGTGATAGCCCACGAGCTGTCGCCGGCCGATACCATACAGCTCGACCAGGAAAAGGTGCTGGGCTTTGCCACCGACGTCGGCAGCCGCACGTCACACGCTGCCATACTGGCAAGGTCTTTGGGCATACCCGCAGTGGTGGGCCTGGAGGACGTCACGGACCATGTGGTCCAGGGTGAGACAGTGATCCTGGACGGGATTGCCGGCAGGGTGATAGTAGATCCGGATCAAGAGACCCTGGACAAGTACAGGGAAAAACAGCAATGCTACCTGCGCTACAGGCTCGATGTCATTCACAAGAGCCACCTGCCTGCTGAAACCGTTGACGGCCAGAGGATAATGGTGAAGGCAAACATCGAGCTCCTGGAAGAGATTCCCCTGGTGCTTTCAAACGGGGCCGAAGGAGTGGGCCTCTTCAGGACGGAATATCTCTATCTTTCCCAGAAGGGCCTTCCAGACGAAGAGACGCTATTTCAAACCTACAGGCAGATTGCCGAAAAGCTTGCTCCCCATCCAGTCACCATCAGGACGCTTGATATTGGTGGAGACAAGTTCGTTTCAGACATATCGCTGGATGAAGAGATAAACCCTGCCCTTGGCCTGCGCGCCATAAGGCTTCTGCTGCGCGAACCAGAACTCTTCCGCACCCAGCTGAGGGCGATCTTGAGGGCCAGTGCCTACGGCAGTGTCAGGGTGCTGTTCCCGCTCATTTCAGGCAGGAGCGAGATCCGTGAGGCCAAGAAGATGCTGGCGAGGGTGAGGCAGGAGCTTGAGGCAGAGGGAACACCCTTCGGCCCGGAGATCAAGGTGGGGATCATGATCGAAGTCCCAACTGCCATAATGGTGGCAGACTCCCTTGCAAAGGAAGTCGATTTTTTCAGCCTCGGCACCAATGACTTGATCCAATATTCCCTTGCCATAGACAGGATCAACGAGCATGTTGCGCACCTGTACGAACCGCTTCATCCAGGGGTGTTGAGGATGATTCACATGGCAGTGGAGGCTGCCCACAACAACCGCATAGAAGCGGCCATATGCGGCGAGATGGCCGGCGAGCCCATGTACATTCCCATTCTTGTGGGCCTTGGGCTTGATGAGCTTAGCATGAATGCCATAGACATACCCAGGGTAAAACGCATAATCCGCCAGGTAACCCATGAGGAGTGTGCCGAACTGACTCAGCAGGTGCTCAAGGCGTCAAGCTCCCGCGAGGTGCGCGAAATGCTGATGCAATTTCTCCACGAGAGGCTTTCGGGTGAATTCGATCCGGCCCTGGGCCTCAAACCAGACCTGGACGGAGGCCATATCTGCCCTGTCTAACGATGAAAGGCAAGGCAGGTCTATACGTACACTTTCCCTTCTGCCGCTCAAAATGTCCATACTGCGACTTTGTATCAGGGCCTGCAGGCAACGAGGTGAAGGAGAAATATGTTGAAGCCCTGAAAAGGGAGCTTCGTTACTGGTCTGGAAGGCCTGAGGTGAAGGGGCTCGTTTTCGGCTCCCTCTACCTTGGCGGGGGAACGCCTACTGTCATGCGCCCAGGGGCTGTTTCAGAGGTGGTTTCAGAGGCCTTGGGACTCTTTGAGTGGTGCAGGGACCCGGAGATCACCTTGGAGGCAAATCCTGAATCCACAACCCCTGAAGGCCTTGGGATAGTGAAGGAGGCAGGCGTAAACAGGATCAGCATGGGTTTTCAATCCATGAGCGCCCGGGGCCTGAAGGTGCTTGGAAGGCTGCATGACGTTGACACTGCGGTAGAGGCCTTTGAAGCAGCAAGGCTTGTCGGATTTGGTTCCGTTTCCATGGACCTCATTTATGGCTGGCCTGGCCAGGAGGCCGAAGGCTGGCAGCAGGAGCTTTATTCCGCACTGAAGCTCGGCCCGGATCACATATCGTGTTACGAACTTACGCTTGAACCTGGTACAAAGCTTTATGATGAATTTTGCAAGGGGGTTGTTTGCCTGCCTGATGAAGAGACTGTGCTTCAGATGATGGATATCACTGAAGACAGCTTGAAGGAGCGGGGTTATGTCCACTACGAGATATCGAACTTTGCCCTTCCTGGCAGGCTGTGCCGCCACAACCCCGGCTATTGGAGCAGCATGACGTACTTGGGAATCGGCGCTTCCG
>JALVPX010000163.1:5952-12420 GCA_027031565.1 Deltaproteobacteria bacterium
GTGCGAAGATGTGCAGGAATATATGAAAAGGGTGGAGGAAGGCATATTTGCCCCGGAATTCACGGAAGTTTTGACCAGGGAACAGGCCTTCAGGGAGGCAGTGGTCTTCGGGCTCCGCAAGGTGGCAGGGATCGATCTTGCCATTTTCGAGCAGGAGTGGGGATATGACCCCATCGGGTATTATGGGGAAAGGGCTCAAAGGCTCATGGACTCAGGACTGGTGAAGATCGAAGAGGCAGGCGGTGCCCGCATGTTGAGGCTCACCAGGCAGGGGCGCAGGATTTCCAACCTCGTTTTTACCGAGCTTGTTTGAGCCCCTGGCCTGCTAGGTCGGGATGACGCAGCTGCCTCTCAACCAGGTCCCATGCGTATGCCCTGGTGCAGAAGCTCCATGTTTTTCATGGCACGGTGGAGGTCGTGGTCTGCCACTGCCTCGATGCCCCTTATCCTCTCGGTCACGTAATCTTCAGGCAGCCTGCCTGAGACTGCCCCATACAGAACAAAATCCTTGTACCAGGTAAAGGGCCTGAGCCCTTGCTCGATCATGGTTGCAATGTAAAAAAAGGCATCCTGCCTGGTTCCATCTGCCAGCCTGATTTCCGCCTCCTTGATTTCATAGCCGCGCCCCAATCCTTCGGCTAGGTCCAAGTTTGACCTTTCGTTCCTGCTGATCTCGAACAGAAGGCCGTGTACCTGGTCGCCCTGGCTGCCGGTGAAATAGGCATCGCACTTGGCAGAGCCGTCCCTTCCTATCTTGTGGAATCTTAGCTGGTGACCGTGAAGCGCGCCTCTGGCAATGAGCCTGGCAGATGGAACCCTGGCCCTGATACGCGGCAGAAACATGTTGGAACCATAGGCGAAATAGTACATAGGGAAAAAATAACCAGCCCCTTAATCCGTTGCAATTACACTTCCATTTTAGAGACCTTTGAAAAACTGCCTCTTTTGCCCTTCAACAAAAATCCTAATTTTTAGAGGTGGCCCTGTGAATTTTTTTTTGAAAATCTTTTTGAGGTGAAATGGTTGTAGGGAAATTCCTTCAAAAGGAGTTTTACCAAGTCTGCTTGGATCAGTTTGAATCTTCCTGCAACAAGGCTAATGCCTGGTGACGAAGGCCTGATTCCGTTTCCTTTCCTTGCGTGGCATTACATTTGCTCATCAATAATAAAAATTGCCGCCTTTTCTGCGCCAATCTCGAAACAAGACAGAGGGGGTTGAGAGGATGAAGCCCATACACTCGTTATCTGCCTTCAATCATAAGGCTCTGATAACACGATTTTTTTCTGTTTTTCCAGTCTTGCTTGTTTGTTTGATCGTGAATGCCTTTGGCCAGCCATCACATGTTCAAGCTGCCGAACTGCGTATCACCCTGGTGAACGGAGTGACAGGCAGGCCTGTTCCAGATGCCAAGATCGTTGCCAGGGAGTTTCTTGGGCAGGACAATCTAAAATGGGCTGCATCAGGAATGACAGACAGCCAGGGGAAAATCACCTTTGAGCTGAAAGGGCTCGGCAAGGGCAGGGTCTACATATTGGAAACCAGGCCGTGCTATGGCTCTACTTTTCGAAGCAGCAAGATAACACGGCCAGGGGCCGTTACCCTGCGCGCCGGCAACTTGTTGGCAAGGCTCGTGAGCGGCGCAGACGGAAGACCATTGAAGGGTGTGAAGGTAGCTGCGCGTGAAAGAGAGGGTGATGGAAAATACAAATGGGCTGCCAGCGGGGTCACGGACCAGCAGGGGGTCATATGTTTCAACCTTCCAGGGCTTGGCAAGGGCAAAAAGTTTGCCCTTTTTGCCAGTAGCCCGTCAGACGGGAGCACCAAGCGGTCTCAAGACATAAACAGCACGGGCCGGTTCACCTTTGTGGTGGGCAACAAGCCCCTGCACGTCCGGCTGGTAAACGGGCTTACCGGCAAGCCCCTGGCTGGTCAGCAGGTGTTTGCCTATGAAGTGTTGGGTGATGGTAAGCGTCAGTGGAGGGCTGAACGCACCACCGATTCCGATGGCAAGGCGGTATTTGACCTTGACGGCCTGGGCAAAGACAGGCGGTTTGTGCTTGTTTCAAAGCCTTACAATGATGTCGCTGTCTTTAGTGAGGTAGTCACCAGGCCTGGCGGCTTTACCTTCAGGGCAGGCTCAATAGAGGCGAAGGTTGTAAGCGGCAGGGATGGCTCGTTGTTGAGCGGTTTTCTTGTAACTGCAGCAGAACGCCTTTCCAATGGCAAACTCAAGTGGCGTGCCTCGGGCAAGACAGACAGCATGGGGGTCATACGTTTTGATTTTCCAGATTTGAGGAAAGGAAAGGTGTTTGTTCTCTATGCTAAGAGCTTGTCCGATGGCAGCACCAAATTTTCAAGGTCCATAAAAGGCCCGGGCCGCTTCACCTTCGTGGTGGGCAACAAGCCCTTGCAGGTTCGGCTGGTAAACGGGCTCACAGGCAAGCCCATACCGGGTCAGAAGTTGTCTGCCTATGAGGTATTGGGTGATGGTAAGCGCGCGTGGCGAAGGGAGCGGTCCACGGATTCGGAGGGAAGGGCGGTATTTGACCTTGACGGTCTGGGCAGCGGCAGAAAATACGTGCTTATTGCCAAGCCTTACAATGGCGGGGTGGTTTTTTCCGAGGAGATCGCAAGACCAGGACAGTTCGTCTTCAAGGTGGGGCTCCTGCCTGTAAAGCTCGTGGATGCAGCAAAGAACACCCCGGTTCCAGGAAAAAAGCTGGTTATTTATGAAAAGGACCCTGACGGCAAACTTCATTGGCTAAAAAGCGGTGTTACGGATGAAAAGGGCATTGTGGTATTTGATGTTCCAGGCCTTGGAAAAGGTACGGTATATGTCATCCTGGCAAAGAATGTTTTCGGTCAAGGCAAAAGATATTTCAGCCACTGGGTTAAACAGGCCGGAGAGGTGCTTTTCAAGGTTGAAAGGGGCGAAACTCACAGAATCGACCTGAAGCCCCCGTCCATAACCATAAAGGTTCCTGATAACGGTGCCTTGGTGAGCCACGCCGGCTTTGTGCTGAGAGGCCAAGCCGTAGATGACAACTCCATAGATCACGTAGCTGTAACTATAAGACAACAGGGTGAGGATCCTGTCACACATAATGCACAATATGATCCCTTAACTCATTATTGGAGAATGCCTGTAACACCCCAGATGATCAGGCCAAACAGCAGTTTGTTTATCTCCGCCGCGGCCGTGGATACGTCTTACAATATATCAACGGCCACCTTGCAGTTAAGCGTAATTCTAGATACCCAGGCGCCCAGAATAACCATTTTGTCCCACAGGAGCGGGGACAAGGTGTCGAGCTTTGGTTTCTTGATTTCCGGAAGTATAACTGATGACACAGGAGACGCTTTGCTCAAAGCAACGCTGGTGGATCCTGTTATGGGAAAGACCATTGCTGGCAAGAGGCTTGAAATATCGCAGTCCAGAAACAGATGGACCCTTGTTGTGCCTGAGGGCAAGGTTACCCCTGGAAGGACTGTCAAGATAATATTTGAAGCAAGAGATGCGGCTGGCAACAGGTCACAGAAAGACCTTAATTTAGGGGTTTTCAACTCCAGGATAAATCCCTTGCATCTGCTTCAAAGAATAACGTTTGGTATAACTCCAACCCTGCTTAATGAGATCGATTCCATTGGACCCGAATCCTTTTTGGACAGACAGCTTCATCCTTTTACGATTCCTGATCCCATTATCGATTATATTCTGCGGATATGGCAGCCCACAAAACATTGGGAACTAACTGCTTACCAATTGCTCTTTTCAGGGTACAGCAATCGCCAATTGCTGGAAATGATGACCTGGTTCTGGGAAAATCACTTCAATACCGATATATCCACCCATGGCCATATAGAATATGAATTGAAAGAAAATCAACTTTTCAGAGAGCATGCCCTTGGTAAGTTCAAGGACCTGCTCACTATAAGCGCCAGGAGCCCAGCAATGCTCCGTTATCTGGACAATGTGTCCAACAGGAAACAGGATCCCAATGAAAATTATGCCAGGGAGATAATGGAACTCCATACGCTCGGGGTCGACGGAGGCTATACCCAGCAAGATATCGTGGAAGTGGCCAGGGCCTTTACAGGATGGCGTATCAAGGACGGCGAGTTCTTTTTCGATGCCAGGCGCCATGATTACGGCGAAAAGGTGGTGCTCGGCCACAAACTGCCAGGAGGCCGAGGTGTTGAAGATGGATATGAAGTTATTGATATTCTTTCGTCTCATCCTTCAACATCCAGGTTTATTTGCAAAAAGTTGATCAGGTTTTTTGTTACAGATCAACCAAGCAGCGCAAGCATCGACCAATGTTCAGAGGTTTTCAGGAGCAGCAGCGGTGATATTGGCAAAGTCGTTTCCGCCATACTCCACTCCAGGCAATTCCATTCCAGAAAGGTATACCATGCCAAGGTAAAAACACCCCTTGAATTCACTGCTGGAATTCTCAGAAATCTACCTGTCTATCCAACTGAATGGCACCTGCGTAAGTCAATGGATGCGATGGACATGAGGCCTTTTCATTTTCCGCTACCTACGGGATGGCCTGAAACAGGGGAAAAATGGGTCAGCTCAAACCAGCTGATGCAAAGAATCCTCTTTGTAAATTCTGCGGTTATGAACTCCCGTAACAAGAAATATTGCCGTATCGATATCAAAAGATTTCTAACTGTGATGGGTTATGAGACCTCTGAGGGAATCGTGGGGTATCTGTTCAGGCTGCTGCTTGCAAATGATTATACTCAACTTGAATGGGATATTGCCACGGGCATATTGACACACGGCCACAAGGTTCCTTTTGATATAGCAAATGAAGAAGCTGATTTGCAGCTCAAAGAGCTTCTGGGTTTCATCTTGAGTTTACCATCATATCAGCTTCAATAAGCAAGGGGGAGCAGATGAAAAGAAGAGATCTTTTAAGATATCTGGGTGCAGGAGTTTTAGGAACAGGCCTGTTCGCCAGTGGAAATCCATTTAAGTTGGGATTCCGGTCGGCTTGGGGGGCAGGGCTCCCCACTCTGATTGTTATTTTCCAGAGAGGCGGTTGTGATGGTCTAAATGCTGTGGTGCCATATGGGGAAGACGAATATTACCGCCTCAGACCTTCCATCTCGGTTCCTGCTCCTGGAGCGGCCTCCAGGTCTGCTCTGCGTGTTGATGATTTCTTTGGCCTTCATCCAAGTCTTACAGGACTTCATACCATTTATAACAATGGAGACCTGGCCATTATGCCTGCCGTGCATTATCCCAATGGAAACAGATCACATTTTGACAGTGAGATCATTGTAGAAAGTGGTGCTGACAGAAAAATGCTGTATGGATGGCTTGGCAGGTATTTGATGTCACGTCCAATTGCCGGTGAACCCATGAGGGCCATTGGTCTTGGCAATGAAGTACCACATTCCCTGCGAGGAGAGGCCCCAGTGGCAACGTTTAACGACCTCACCAAATTTGGATTGGGCAATGACGAGTACGCACAAAGGCTGAGGTCAAGATTGAGATGGGTCTATGAGCAGAGTGTGCAACAAGATAATGAAAACCGTAAACGCCTGCATGAAAACGGCTTAGTCTTGCTTGACCATCTCGAGATCCTCGATTCCTTGCGTCTTGATGAATACCAACCAGGCAACGGAGCCGAATATCCGAATTCTACCTATGGTAAACAACTGATGCAGATAGCTCAATTGATTAAAAAGGGCGTAGGTTTGGAGATTGCGACAGTCAATATCGGCGGCTGGGATACCCATGCCTCCCAGGGAGGCGCCCAGGAAAATGGACGCCAGGCCAGGCGCCTTAAAGAATTCTCAGACGGAATCTCCGCCCTCTACCAGGATCTTGGAGCCAGGATGGAAGACGTGCTGATACTCACCATGACCGAATTCGGGCGCACTGCCAAGCAGAATGCCAGCGGAGGCACGGACCATGGCAATGCCTCTGCATGGTTCGCCTGCGGCGGTCAGGTGAAGGGCGGGATATATGGGGAATGGCCCGGCCTTGATTCATCAAGTCTCTATCATGGAAGATACCTGGCCCACACCATCGACTGCCGGGACGTGATGGGCGAGGTCCTTTCTTCCTTCCTGGGTGCCAGGAATCTTGCACAGATCTTGCCTGATCATACCTACAGACCAATTGGTTTTTTGTAATAAATAGTGTACAGATTCTCCAACGATTATAAATGGAGGATCTGACCATGAATCAAGGACCTGAGGCATACTTGGATGATTCCAGGCAGCTTAAGGATGATGATACCTTCTGTTTCACATGCGCGCCTGACAAGCCCTGTTTCACAAATTGCTGCTATGACTTGAACCTGGTCTTGATGCCCTATGACATCTTCAGGCTCAAAAAACGCCTGGGCATGGACTCTGATGCATTCCTGAAACAGTACACGAGCGTTCACGTCGGCCAGGCGTCAGGCCTGCCGGTGGTGGTGTTGAAGATGGAGGGTCCATACCTGA
>JALVPX010000164.1 GCA_027031565.1 Deltaproteobacteria bacterium
CGCCATCAGGGCGCAAAACATCAACATACCCGATGGACTCATAATAAGAAGGCACAGTCAATATCTCATCAAGACACAGGGTGAAAGGCTCGAAAAGACAAAATTGCAAAACATCCTGATTTCACATGAGCCTGGTGGCAATGTCTACCTCGAGGATATCGCCAAGATAAAAACGAGTTTCAGGGAGAGACAGTCCTTTTACCGTGGAAACGGCAAGCCTGCCATAGGCGTGAACCTCCTTAGGCCTGAAAAGGGGCATGTAACCACCACCATAAAGGCGGTGGAAGCGGCCTTGCCTGCAATAAAGGCCAAATATCCAGGGATAGTGTTCCAGGTGGCGGATACCCAGAAGAGCCTTATAGAGACCAGCATAGAAAACATGGTGGATGCACTTCGAGACGCAATAATAATGACCATAGCGGTCATTTTTCTGTTTCTCGCAAATGTGCGCATCTCGCTCCTTGCCGCCGTCTCTATACCATTTACCTATTTTCTAACCTTTGCAGCCATGTACCTTTTTGGCTATGAGCTCAATATCGTAACGCTTACCGCGGTAATAGTGGCTGTAGGCCTGCTGCTCGATGACGCCATAGTGGTGATCGAAAACATCGAGCGCCACTATCACAAACTGAAAAAGCCTATATTCAAGGCTGTAACTGACGGTTTGAACGAGATCCTCCTGGCCGACTGGTCTGGAACCTACACCACTGTAGCAGTGCTGGTGCCCATAATGTTCATAGGCGGATACGTCCAAAAGATATTGAGACAGTTCACAGTGGTCCTGGCCCTGGCCCTTGTGTCAAGCTATATAGTTTCAGTAACGGTCATCCCGCTGCTCACTCCTTATTTCGTCAAACCCCATTCCAGCAGGAACAAGCTTGAGGCCTTGATCGACCTTTTTGACAAATACTTGCTGGAGCCAGTAAGAAACTTCTTTGTCGGGCTTGCTTATTTTGCCTTGCGGCACAAACTCCTGTTTATCCTGCCAGGGATCGCCCTTTTCATAGTGAGCATGAGGATAGTCATGCCCCTTGCTGGACGCGATCTCATGCCACCCATGGACACTGGAATAGTAAAAATAGCCTTTGAGGCGGAGTCTGAGGCATCCATCAACGGTGTTGAAAATATCGCAGAACGAATCGAAAAAATTGTAAGTGGCATGGAGGGCGTTCAGCGCATCTCAACGGTGGCAGGTTCAGAACCAGGCGTCGTAAGCTTTGGGACAGGGCAGATACCGCAGCAGGGCCTTATGACCGTTCATTTCATAGACCGCTTTCACAGAAATGAGACTATCTGGCAGATAGAGGAAAAAATAAGGAAACAGGCGGCAGCTATTCCAGGGCTTAAAAATTTCGATGTCTTTGATTTTGGTGCCACCCCCCTTTCGAGCATCGCAGCTCCGGTGGACATAATGCTTACAGGCCCGGACCCAGACGTCTTGGATATGCTGGCTGATGATGTAGCAGAACGGCTAATGAGGGTTAGGGGGCTTAAAACCGTTACACGCTCATGGACAAAGGACAAGGTTGAAGTGCTCTTGAAAATAGATATTGAAAAGGCGCGCATATACGGGCTTGATCCGCTAGCTATCAGCAGCCAGCTTAGCAGCGTCCTCAGAGGAACTCCCGCCTCAGTTTTGCGGGTGCCTGGCGAAGATGGATACACCATCAGGGTCCGCTATCCACGGAATCAAAGGGCCAGCATCAAAGATATAACGTCGGTTTATCTGGCCTCTGCTCTAGGCCCTGTACCGTTGAGGGAGCTGGTTTCCTTTAGCAAAAAATTTACACGTACACGGTTCACCAGGCAGAATCTCGAGCCCAGCGTAGATATTTATGGTTACAGATCTACTTCGGCCATAACCCATCTTCACGAAAGGATTCAGCGGGCCTTGAAGGGCATTTCCATACCAGCGGGCTATAAAATCAGCTTCGAGGGGGAAGTGAAAAATATGGGTGAGGCAGGCAGAAGGCTTGCCAGGGCCCTTGGCATAGCAGTGATCCTCTTATATTTCTCCCTGGTTCCCACCTTCCGCTCCTGGATAAATCCCTTGACCATCATGGTTGCCATTCCCCTTGCCATGATAGGTGGGGCCTGGGGTCTTGTGATCGTGGGACGCCATGCCTGCATGCCTGCCAACATGGGCATGATCCTACTTGCAGGAATCGTGGTAAACAATTCCATCCTGCTTATAGACTTCATTGAAAAGGCAAGGGCAAAGGGCGTGGAGCTTAAGGACGCAATAGAGCAAGCGGTGCGGGTTAGAACAAGGCCCATTCTCATGACTGCCACCGGCACCATAGTAGGCATGCTTCCAATAGCAGCCCAGCGTGCACTCGGCCTTGAACGCCTTTCGCCATTGGCTGTCGTTGCCATAGGAGGATTGATAGTCTCAACCTTCCTGACCCTGATCTATGTTCCAATTTTTTATGAACTTTTTGACGCCTTGAGAAAAAGAGGCAGCTTGTGGTCACACAACAGAAAGGCCATGACTAAAACGATCGAGATCGATAACTAGTCATAAAAGCGTGGCAATGAGAGAGCATCTTGTTGAATTTTTAAAAACCCTTCCTCTCTTTTCCAGCCTTTCAGCAGAGGCTATACATCATATGGCGTCAAAAATGGTCCAAATGAAATACAGCAAAAATGAAGTGATCTTTTTGGCTGGTGACAATGTAGACAGGCCCTTAGTAAGTTTAGAAGCGTAGAGCACAATGATATCGGCTGGCAACTCCTGCTTCATTCACCGAGGGCAACCACTGTTCCCATCCTGCCCGTGATTTTTTCCCGCCGATAAGAAAAATAATCTTCGCTGCAGGCAGTGCATATCTGGGCACAGTGGATCTGGGTCTTTGGGATTCCTGCCCTGTTCAACTGATAAATGGATGCTGACCAAAAATTGAAATTATTGCGCCATACCTTGAAGCGGTGCAGCCATTTTGGGAAGATTTGCGCCCAGTCATTGAACTCGGCGCAGCATGGACCAAGGGATGGACTGATGCCGGCCCAAATATTTTCGGGAGACGAGCCATAAAATGCACACAGCCTGGCCACTGCCTTTGGCAGGACCTCCTTTGCATTTCCCCTCCACCCGCAGTGGATGTTTGCAACCGCCCTGACTGAGGAATCAAACAGCACCACGGCCTGGCAGTCGGCGTGTTTTATCATTAGGCCCTTACCCGGTATGGAGGTCATGAGAACATCTGCCTCAAAAGGGATGTTTTCCCTGGCATCGGAATCTATGAAGATCATGTCTGTACCATGGGTCTGCCTTGAAGAGAAAAATTCCTTTATGCCGGTAAACTCCTTGATAATCTCAAGGTTCCTAACGACATTCTGCAGATCGTCACCAACATCTGTTGACACATTGAGTTCATGAAAGGGCGGGCTGCTAACGCCGCCCCACCGGTTGAAGCTGAAACAGCTTACCGACTGTTTCAAATCCCTTGGAACGTGGGAAAGAAGGTCTAAGTA
Organism: Deltaproteobacteria bacterium; assembly: GCA_027031565.1. Lineage (GTDB taxonomy): Bacteria > Desulfobacterota > Dissulfuribacteria > Dissulfuribacterales > JALVPX01 > JALVPX01. The sequence continues at coordinate 3,475 of JALVPX010000164.1, forward strand.
TTGGAGGCTCTTCAATTAGGGCAATCCCAGCCTCTTTTTTATCTCCTCCAGGCCAAGCTTGGATACCACCCTTTCAAGTCGTGATTTCTTTTTGACCTCCGCAGAGAAGATCTCTGCAAGCCCCTTCAATATCTTCACGGCCTCGTCAGGCGAAGTGATCGTGGCAATCTCCTGGCCTATTTTAGGCTTGGCTCCCCCATGGCCGCCTACCAGCACCTTGTACCCTGAACGCACTCCCATGAATCCCAGGTCCATCAGGTTTGCCCATGAACAGCATGCGGGGCAGCCGGAAACGCCCACCTTCAGCTTCGGTGGAATGGGCTGCCTGGCAAGCTCCTTGTACAGGACGTCACCAAGCTTGAATGTGTCTTGAAAGGCAAGCTTGCAATAGGGCTGGCCAACGCACACCCGAGGATGAGAAAGATCTCTGGCCTTTCTGAATGATGCCCCCTCTTTTTCTAGGGTCTCCATGAGGGCCTTTGCCCTTTCCTCATCAAGGCCGAGAAACATGATCTTTTGAGCAGTAGTCAGGTGCACGATGGCCTGCTTCTCCCCTGCCGCCCTGGCTACCTGTTCAAGCAGCGCTGGTTCGATACACCCGTTTGGACACTCCATTGTCAAGGCGTAAGAGCCATCCTTTTGAATCATAAGTCCTGGTATCGTACTCATATCCCTTTCATCCTTTCGCTTTTTCAATCAATGTCAATTCCGAGTTCATGGTCCTCGTTATCTTCACCTTTGGGAACAGGAACCGCAGGCCTGGACGGTTTGACCGCAGCTCCTTTCTTTGCCTTTCTATCCGCATTATTTCCTGAAAAATTCAAGATCTTCCAGGGAAACTTTATCGTGTTCATCAAGATGTTCTTGATCGTACCAGTTACGGCCCTGGCAGGCATGATGTCGAGCTTGGGATCTTTAAAATGGCCAGTCACCTTTACTGGCACGGAAAAGACCGCTCCGCCTTCCCCTGGAATTATCATGCTCACAAGGGGCACCTTGGAAACTATGGCATCTATGGTCTTAAAGGGAGAAACCAGGATGACGCCGTTGAGATCCATGGTAGCCATGTTCATCTCCCCTGAAGCAAACATGTTAAGCCCCTGCCCCTTTACATAGATATTGTCAAACACAATTTTGTTCTCTCTTACTATACCATGCATTCCCATCTCTGAGTACTTTAACCCCTCTGTAAAGAGATCGGGCAGGCCCCTGCTTGAAAAAAGGTCGGTGACATTGAGCAGGCTGAAGAGCTTGGCAAGCAAGGTCAGCTTCCTCAAGGTGCCGTCACTAGAGACCAGATTTATCTCACCGCCTGTCCAGTTGTCCGGACTGCCGTTGATCCAGCCGCTCAGGGCCACCTTACCCTCAATAAGGTCTTGTTCAAATCCAAGGCAGGCTAGCAACTCGTCAAAATGTCTATTTTTTTCCTGGGGAAGATAAAATGTAAAGTTGAATTTCTGCCTGCCTGCCCTGTTAATGCACTTTCCACTGAGTTTGATACCGCACAACCAGGCCTTTTCCACCTCCACGTCAACATGTTCCTTTTCCAGCACCTCTGCTGCGCCAGCCACTTCCTTGAACTTGTAAACATGCGGTTTCTCGCCCTGATTGTCTCCGCCCTTATATTCCCAGTCGAATTGCCCAAGATGAAATCTCACACTTCCGGTCAGCTGGAGAAGGGATTCTTTCTTATCTTTCTTTTGGGCACTGAAACTTGAAAGGAACAGGTCGATGTCTTTAAAAGAAAGATGATCTGATTCCGCCTTGATATCCATTACGACTCTCTTGCCCTTCAGCTCGAAGCTTCCGGCAGCCAAGGCCTCCCCCTTTCCAACACCTATCCTGACATCGGATACATTGACGCGCCGCCCAGAGCCGTGCATCCTGCCTTCTACGATCTTGAGCACTGGGTCAACACCCCATATCCAGCTGAAATCATGCAGTTCAATGGATCCGTTGAAGTTGAACTCAGGCGAGTCAGCCGAATAGTCGCACTCCACCTCCAAAGTGCCTGCCAGGCCTCCCTTGAGCAGAATATTGTTCTCAAGTATCCCGTCAACGGTGGAACCGTTCAAAGCGCCAGACCAGACTGCCTTTACAAGGGTTCCCCTGTTTGTCAATTGCAAATGAGCATTGTCCTTGGATGACTCTATATGCAACGCCTTGATGCTCAAGAAGTCAGGTTCATGGGAAAGGGCAAGGTCCACGGATATATTGCCCTGGGGCTCCCCATAAAGGGCCTTTGTCTCTACCAGGACATATCTTTCTTTCTTCTTCCACTGGACATGGAGCCTGTCCAGCCTCTGGGGAAGCCTTGGGAAATAGGGCTCAGGTATCCATCCTTTTTCTTTGACCCAGGACAGCAGTACAGAATCTGGACGCCCATTTAGCTCGAGTTCCAGGGCCTTTGGCTTAAAATCTGCGTGACGGTAATCTATCTCCAAGTTGAAATCGCCTGCAGCCAGCCTCACTGGCCCAGGCCCCCCTTTTATACGCTTCTGGGTTGCATTGAATGAATAGCCTTTAGTAAAGACCTTGGCAGGGAGCATTGGAGAGACAAAGGATAGATCTTTGGCCCTTCCCGTAACGGAGTAGCGCCATTCCCTGGGCCTTTTTGCAGGCCCCCTGAGGCTGGCATTCTTGATCAGGAGCCTTCCGCTGGAATTTGTGACTATCTGCTTCAACTCTTTCCGAACCTTCTCATAGCCATTCAATTCTGATAGAAGCGATGAGCTGTCCAGGCTGCCCCTAAAGTGTGAGATGTTCAAAAAAATGTCTTTGCCCTTTCCCCACGTCACCTTTCCAGATGTGCCTGATATCCTGTGCAGGCCGGCGGTTCCGGCCACCCCCTTCCATGAGACGCTGTTGGCAGTGACCACTGCCCTTCCCTTTTTAATCTGGAATGGCCATGAGAATCTTGCATAACGGCCGCTGCAGTTGATCTGCCTCACGTCCACCCAGGGCCTTATGTGCTTAACGCTGTTGCCGAGCTTTACCCTTCCCAAGGCCCTTCCTTTGAGGCCCTGAAAAAGGGCAAACTCCTTTTGAAAATCTCTATCCTTTATGACCTTTTTTAAGATTGGAATTATGTCTGGAACCAGTGCATCCGCGTCAAATTCCGCCTTAAGCATCTTGTCACGGCCCTTGAGGCCCAGTTCAAGCAAGCCGTTATGAAATGAAGAACCGCCTAGCGTGCCTTTCAAGTCTGTGCCAGTAAGGATTGCCTTGTCTATCCTTATATCCCCTTGGCACTTTTTTAGGCGCAGATCCACCTTTGGGATCTTCACGTCAGCTTCCTTTACCATTGCCTCCAGCCTGTAATTTTCGATCTTGGACAATTGGTCAGGTGTACCCTCAAAAAATCCCTTGGCATATATGGCCTTTCCCCCCCTTACTATGTCAAAGACCTCCCGCACGTCCTTGTGCCTGCCAAAGAGGCCGAGGGCCTTGGAGCGGACGGCGGCAATGTCTGCATCGCTGCCTGTAAGCTCGATTTTCAACCGCGGCCTGGAATCATTTTCCCCAGGCAGGTCGACTTCCACCCGCCCGGAAAGGGTGATCGGCGGGTCCTCAAGGTAGAGCTGATCTATGTGCGCCCACAAGGAGTCGTCCTTTTTATGGATGTCAGTCTTGAAGTAGCCGCATGAAAAAATGATCTCCTTTTCTTTTGGATGCGTGGTAAAACATGGCATATCGCCTGTAAGTGAGGCTGAAAAGGCTCCCTGAAGGGTGCCCCGGATCTTGGCATGTAAATTCACCATGGAATCTACGGGCCGGATCCCATATTTTTTCCAGCTCTTCAAAAAAAGGGTGTGCGGACGCCATTTGGACAGATTAATTTCAGCGGCATAGGCCCTGGAATCGAGGGAAAATGAACCCGCAGAGCTCAACTCTGCTGCAAAGGATGGTGCAAACCTGATTTCCCATTCCACCCTATTGTCATTCAGGTCAAGGCTCCCCTCTATCTCGTTAAGCACGAGATCCTTTTTCTCGCACAGGAACCTGCCGCAGACCTTGCTGCCGCTAATACGCAAACCACCATGATGAATTACGATCGTGCCCAATGACGGTGCCTTGTGCCCCTCCCTGCCCTTTTTTAAAAACCCGGTTCCCTTTATGAAAAGATCAGGGTCATGGAGCACGATCCTTGAAAAGGTGAACTTGCCGGCAAACAGTTGCCTCCAGTTGGGATATACACTCATGTATGGCGCTTCGAGGTCAATATCCTGATTTACTGCCTTCACATAGAATAGCAGCACATGGGGAAGGGGAAGCCATTTAAAGTCAAGGGATTCAAGGCTGACATCGGCCTTCAAGGCAGAAGAGGCCTTTTTCTGCACTACTGCGCGGAACTGGTTCAAATCGATACAAAGGGGCAGAACAAAGGCGGCTCCTGCAAGGAGCAGGAGAATCAGCAAGAGGACAAGCCCGATTTTGCTTTTACTTTTCACTTATGTGATGTGACGCCTTGCGCGGATCTGGTCAAGTTGCAGTGTAAAAGGCCGCTGATTCGATCAGCGGCCTCGATGCCTGTTTGTGAACAGAGTCTATTGTGTAACCACTTGGACCGGCAATTCTGTCACCCTTTCGTGCTCGCCGATCTTCAGGCTCAAACGGAGCCTGGAAATGGATTTTGCCTCATCCTTGCCAGGAAAAAGCAGAAATCCATGGGCCAGATGGCCAGGCGATATGGATTTATTGCGAAGGCTCCTGTGTGAAAGGTCTCTTCTCACCTTTTCGGCAGCGGATTGATAGCCGGCTGCGCCTCCACTCAAGGCCCCTGCAGTAGCGCCTATGGCGGCTCCCCTGGCAACATTTTCCTCTATGTCTCTTCCAGATACGATACCCACTGCAAGTCCCACCAGGGCACCGGCAGCACCCAGCAGCACTGCTGGTTTGGCCGTGCCTTTGGCGGTCTCGCCTATTTGAACATGGCTCTCTGTCCTGCTGTACGCCTCTTGAAGAGACAACAACGGCCATGCCTTGCCTTCCTGGTCTATCAAGAAGGTCTGTGTCGGATCCACCATTACGCTCTTTCCGCTCTGGTTGTCTAGAACTACCTGGATGGGCAAGATGCCTGCCCCCCTAATGTCAAATCCAAAACGCTTCTTGGCAACCGATTGATCCAGGTAGGCCTTGGCCGTTATTCGTACACCTTCGATATTGACGGCCCCATTAACACTGCTTGGTATCTCAATGGGAGCTACCCTGTGGCTGTAAGTCGAACACCCTGCAACAATGGAAATCAAGGCAAGGAGGGCGGGCAGCGGCTTGAATTTTTTGATAAGATCAATGACTGGTTGATTTGTTCTCATTGCTACCTCCAACTAAACAAATGTGGAAAGGATTAGTGGTCTTGTGCTGCCCGATAATCACGATTTTGACTTTCCAGGCAGCTTGTCGGCATTCCATTTGAATTATACTCGGCCTGTCATGCCTTTAGCAAGCAAATATAATGCCTGCCTCAACCCGTTTTGCGCTACTTTTAAGACCATATCTTTTTAATTTCTTTACAAAAAGATTGATCTTCTTCAACCGGCCTTCCCCGCCTGGTGAGGTAACCGCCGATCATCATGCCGTCGGCCCCGGCATAAAACGCCAGGGCCAGAAAGTCCCTGAGGAGTGTTTCCCTTCCGGCAGCCAGTCTTATGGCTGCATCAGGAAGCACCAATCTGAAGATGGCTATAGTCCTTATTGCATCAATCGGGGTGACGGCCGGGGACATTCCATAAAGGGGTGTACCTTCTATGGGAATGAGAAAGTTTAACGGCACGGAGTCCACGTCAGCATCTCTTAATTCCAGGGCCAGTTCCAGCCTTTGTTCCTGGGATTCGCCAAGACCGATGATGCCGCCGGCACACACCTCCAGTCCCGCCCTCTTTGCCTCAAAGATGGTCTCCAGCCTGGCTTCGTACGTATGTGTAGTGACGATCCTTGGAAAAAAGCTCCTGGATGTCTCAAGGTTGTGATGGTAACGGGTGAGTCCGGCCTCCTTCAGCACCGCAAGTTCCCTGCCCTTAACAATCCCCAGTGATGCACAGACACTGATGCCTGTCTCCTTCTTTATCCTTTCAATAACCTTGGCCAGCTCTTCAATTTCATGTTTTGCAGGCCCTTTGCCGCTGGCAACAAGGCTGAACCTGGATGCCCCGGATTTCCTTGCCTCCTCGGCCATTTTCAAGATTTCATCCACCGGGGCCATGGGATACACAGGTGCTCCGGTTTTGTAACGGGCCGACTGGGCGCAAAAGGAACAGTCCTCGGAACAGCCGCCTGATTTTATGTTCATAATGGTACACAGGGAAAGGCTGTCTTGGCGATGGCTGCGCTTGGCCCTGTAAGCCATTTCAATCAGTGTTTCAAGTTTTAATTCTAATAGCTCTTTATAATGTTTGTTTTTCATGCTTTATCCCGGTAATACCTGCCTGAATGTGTCAAAGGTGCGGCCCAGGATATCATCAATTTGCTGCCTGGTGGTGCACAAGGGCAGGAACAGATAGATCACGTCGCCAAGCGGCCTCAATATGACCCCCTTTTTGAGGCCTTCAAGATAAATATTCCAGCCAATGCGTTTTGACGTATCAAAAGCCTTCTTGCTCTCTTTATCTTCTACTATCTCAAAGGCACGGATCATGCCGATGCCCCTTACATCGCCTATATTTGGATGATCAGAAAGGGCGGCTGCGCCAGAGACCAGGGCATCAATGCGCCCTGGGAGCCTGTCAAGCACTCTTTCCTGCTCGAACACTTCCAGAGAGGCCAGCCCTGCTGCTGAAGAGAGCGGATTCCCAGTAAAGGTATGGCCGTGGAAAAAGGTCTTTCCCGTACTCCAGTCATCATAAAAGGCATCAAAGATTTCCCTAGTGGTGATGGTGGCTCCCATGGCCATGAAACCGCCGGTAAGACCCTTTGACAGACAAAGAAAGTCTGGGGTCACACCGCAATGTTCATATGCAAACATCCTGCCTGTGCGGCCGAAACCAGTTGCAACCTCATCCAGAATGAGATGAAGCCCATATTCCTTGGCCAAGCCTGCCACCTTCGACAGGTATGGTTTTGGATAGGCGATCATTCCACCTGCACCAAGCAGCAACGGCTCCATGATAATTGCCGCGGTTTTATCCGCCTCTTTTGCCAGGATCTCTTCAAGTGGATTGAGGCAGGCCAGGGAACAGGCTGGCTCGGGATCATCCATGTCATGATTTTCAAGTCCCATAGGGCACCTGTAGCAATATGGAGCAGGCAGCCTTTGAGAATTGAAGGTAAGGCAGTCAAAGGGACCCTTGAACATGGGTACTCCTCCAAGGCTCATCATACCTATGGTATCCCCATGGTAACCCCTTTCAATGCTGATGAATCTCTCCTTTTCAGGCCTTCCGCTCTGTTTCCAATATTGCAGGGACAGCTTTACTGCTACCTCGCACGCTGTGGAGCCGTTGTCGGAATAAAAGACCTTGCTAAGCGGTTCAGGTGTAAGCTCTGCAAGACTCTGTGCAAGTCTAATGGCTGGCTCATGGGTAGTTCCTGCAAAGTGTACCTGTTCGAGCCTGTCCATCTGGGCCTTGACGCGTTCCCTTATGAGGGGATGGTTATGACCGTGCAAAATGGCCCACCACGACGAGATGGTATCGTAATATCTGTTGCCGTACACATCGAACAGGAACACCCCTTCGCCCCTTTCGACAAAGAGGGGATCGAGCTGCTCGTAATCCTTCATCTGTGTGTATGGATGCCACACATATTCACGGTCTGCTTTAAGAAGTTCCTCTATTTTGCTCACTGTCGTGCGTCTCCTGTTATGAAGTCCGCTGCCTTGCTTATGGCAGGGCAGCTATGAGTCAAGTCGTGGCGATAGGGAATAAGACCGAAAAGATCTGCTTCCGGGCAGAAATCTTTTATTGTCTTCATATTGTCCCTGACTATTTCCTTGTCTGAACCGGGTTCCAAATCATTAAAAACGAGCCCTGCCAGGGCAATGGAGCGCGCATTCAGGGCCTCTATGGTCAACAGAGTGTGATTAATCGTTCCAAGGCCTGCCCTTGCAACAACGATAACAGGGATATGGAGCCTTTTAACCAGGTCTATGAGAAGAAGATTCCTTGTCAGCGGGACCATGATGCCGCCAACACCCTCGATGAGAAGGATCTCGCACCTCCTTGAAAGCTCTTCTGTTGCTTTAAGCAGCGCCTCGATGTCCACTTGCCGGCCCTCTTTTTCTGCTGCCAGATGCGGTGAGGCTGGGAACCTGAAGGTATAAGGCGCCTCAAATGTGCCCTGCCTGCATGAATAACCCGACCTGCCCATAGCCTTGTAACAGAAGGCCAGATCCTCAGACACCTCTCCCGTACCAGAGGTCACCCATTTCTGGCAAAGCACATCCACCTGCCTCTGATACAATTCCCTGGCAAGGCCGGCACAGAAAAAGGTCTTGCCTACCCCGGTATCGGTTCCTGCAACAAAAAAAATCTTCATTGTTCACCTTGTTGATTAGTACCATGTATCCACGAAAATATCGGATCAGCATGGTTTACAATTTTAACAAATTCCATGAAACCTATTGCATAACCTTGCTTTTTAATGTGACAAAAAATATCTGATAAGTTGCAGTGATGTTCCCAAACATCTTTTTGAAAAGCTGTTCAACCCTGGTCATCCCGGCCCTTGATCTTATCAATGGCCTTTGAGTTAAAGGAATGGCCACGCCTGTCTGCTTGAGGCTGGACAAAAGCTCAAGCAAAGTGGCATACTCCTTCCCGATGAGTTGCTCTTCAATATTGCATGAGCCGAACAAGGATCGCATGAGAGGAGCCAGTTCATCTATTTTGGGAAACAGCGATGCCACCAAGCCCCTTTCAGTTCCATTTAACGCATTGAGCACTGTTTGGAGTTCTGCCAGGGTGGATGGGCCGAAAAGGGAAAAAACAAGCTCTCCGTCAGGCGCCATCAAATTTGAATAGACCTTCAAGGCCCTTTCAAGATCCGCAAACCATTGAAAGGCTGCATTTGATATGATGAGATCGTAAGGCCCCTGGGTCATAATGTTGGCAGGCAGCTCTTCTCCGTCGGCCTCAACAACCCGTGTATGCCTGAACTGGGCCAGCAGCACCCTTGCCTGCTCAACCATTCCAGGCGCAATATCGACAGCGGTAATTCTTGCATTTGGGTTCAGCCTGGCAAGTTTTTCTGTAAGGCTGCCGGTTCCGCAGCCTATCTCCAGGATTTTTTCGTAACTGCCCTTTTCCAACAAGGAAAGCAGCCTCTCCATGGAGGCCTTTTGGACCCTTGCACAATCTTCATATGTGGTGGCGGCCTTTGAAAAGGCATGCCTTATTTTTTCCTTGTTTACAGGCCGTTTGATCATAACCTGACTAGATTTCCACAAAACTTGATCAAACACAACCCGTGTTGCATGCCTGCAAAAAAAAAGCCCTGCCGAAATGGCAGGGCCGCAGGGAGATACAAAATTGTGATATTTCTACTTGTGGCAGGTCTTACACGTCTTGCCCTTTGGGACCTTTTTTTCAACATGGCACGGCCAGCAAAATTTTTTATGAAAATCATTGGACATGCCCTTGAGCTTCTTGACCTCGACTTTGAGCACACCGCCCTGATTGTCCTTGTGACAGGCTGTGCATTTCAACTTCTTCTGATGTTTCCTGTGAGGAAAGACAACGGCCTTCTTTCTACCCTTGATGGAGTGCTTAGCCTTCAGGTCAATGGTTTCAGGGCCATTACCGCTAGACGCAGGACCAATCTGCGGGATCAACAGGGCAAATGAGATTGCCATGAAGGCAGTAATTATAAACAATATTCCCTTTTTCATGATTCCCCCTGTTTCTCTATATACTAGATATTTGCCACTGCCGCCGATGCCTCCTTGCCCTGAGCAGCCCAAAAGCTCTTTTTTACCGGAGGCACTTCCTTCTCTGTTACCTCATAATTATCGGAATTACTTAAGATGGCCTGTAAAAGTTGGCTGTGCACCATATGGCCTGTTTTAAAGCCCTTTACGTGGCCCAATATCGGCATACCTGCCAGGTAAAGGTCCCCTACAAGATCAAGGACCTTGTGTTTAACAAATTCATCAGGAAAGCGGAGCCCGCCCTCGTTCAGGACAGAATGTTCGCTGAGCACCACGGCATTGTCAAGGGATCCGCCAAGGGCAAGTCCATTTGCCTGCATCATCTCGACTTCCTTCAGGAATCCAAAGGTCCTGGCCCGTGAAATCTTCTCAATGTAGCTTTGCTCATCCAGTACGCCTGAAAAACGCTGCTTTGCAATCAGGGGATGGTTGAAATCGATCTCGAGCGTCACCTTCATGTTGCTGCAAGGCTCGATACAGATAAAAGAATCGCCGTTACGGACCGTTACCGGCCTCAATATCTTCAAATAACGCCGCGGCTGTTTTTGCTCCTTTTTGCCAGCCTTGTCCAACAACACGCAAAATGAATATGCGCTTCCATCGCTTGCCGGCACCTCTGGCCCATCGAGTTCAACTATGGCATTATCAATGCCTGCACCAGCAAAGGCAGACATCAAATGCTCTATGGTGGATACGGTGGAATTCCCGATACCGATGGTTGTGGCAAAACGGACGTCAGTGACATATTGGATGCGGGCAGGAATCAAGACCTTGGGCTCAACGTCTTTTCTAACGAACCTTATGCCCGAGTTTACCGGCGCAGGCTTGATTACGAGCCTTACCTCTTTGCCAGTATGAAGGCCAATTCCCACAAACCTGACGCTCTTTTTCAAGGTATGTTGCAGAGATGAATTCATTATTATCTCCGTTTCATTTTCAACTTAAACAGGAGGGTTCCAAGATCAGCTCCCTATCCTTGATATTGCCTGAACAGTTCCCAATCTCCCCAAAGGCCTGTCTGTTCTGGAGCCCTCCTGATTCAATAGATTTTTATCGCAAATAGCGTGCCTCAAATCATCTTCGGATGAAATTCAATAAAATCAGTATATTAAACTTTGATAACTTTCAAGGAGACAGCAATGTGAGACCTAAATGACACACTGCGGCCGTGATATATGTGACCTTTTTGCCACTGTTGTGCCTGGAGAAAATATTCAGGTTGACAGGCCAAGCCGTTTCAGAGCCCGCTCATCCTTTGACCAATCCTTCAACACCTTTACCCATAGGTCCAGAAAGACCTTTTTGTGGAGCGCCTTTTCCAGTTCTTCCCTGGTGAGCTTTCCAACTTTTTTTATAAACTTTCCGCCCTTGCCGATGATAATCCCCTTTTGTGAGGAGCGTTCAACATAGATCACCGCCCTTATATGCAAGAGATTCTTTTCCGGAATCTCTTTTACCTCTTCAACCTCCACGGCAGTGGAATAGGGAATCTCTTGTTCTGCCAGGAGGAATATCTTTTCTCTTATGAGTTCTGCAGCCATTTCTTCAAGGCGTTGATCCGATGTGGTAGTTCGATCGTAGTACTGCGGGCCCCTGGGAAGCAGGCTCAATATTTCATCAAGCACCCGGTCTATGCCGCTGCCATATTTGGCAGATATGGGTATGATTGCCTCAAAGGGAAAAATCTTTCTGAACGAATCGATCATCGGAAGCAGTTCGCCCTTTGGAACCATGTCCACCTTGTTGAGAAGCAGTATCACAGGCGCACCCACATCCCTCAGGATGTCAAGAATAGCGAACTCCTGCCCCCGCTTTCTGCTTGTTACATCCACGACAAAGAGGACGATATCCACATCCTTAAGGGCGTTCAGCGCCGTCTCGACTATCTTTTTGTTCAACAGGCGTTTTGATTGATGTATTCCAGGCGTATCCACGAAAACGATCTGAAAGTTATCACCCGTAAGTATGCCCCTGATCTGCCGCCTGGTTGTCTGAGGTTTGGGAGTGGTTATGGCCACCTTTTCCCCTAGCAGGGCATTCAGAAGGGTTGATTTGCCCACATTGGGCGCACCTATGATGGCCACGAATCCTGACCTGAAATTGCCGGAGGTTCCAGGGTCAGGAGGGGACGATTCAGATTCTGTCATAATTGTTGAAACCCCTTGATCATAGCTAAATTAAATTAATTTTCCCTGTCATTTCCCTTGCGCAGGGAACCCAAGGCCTTTTTGGCAGCATCCTGTTCCGCCTCTTTCTTGCTGTGTCCTTTTCCAGTTGCAAGTTGCCTGCCTTCCAAAAAGAGGGAGACAGTGAAATGACGGTCATGGGCAGGCCCTACCACTTCGATGATCTTATAATGTGGGACTGCATGAAACCTGGCCTGTGTAACCTCTTGAAGGGTGCTCTTGTAATCCTTGTCCAGGCCACCGGTTTCCACAAGCTTGAGCAGTTCCCCAAATATTTGTTCGACAAATGCAAAGGCCTGCTCTATACCTCCATCGAGATAGATGGCGCCTATCAGGGCCTCAAAGGCGTCTGCCAGGATCGAAGGCTTTTCGTGGCCTCCGCTCTTTTCTTCACCATGCCCAAGCCTGAGATAGTCGCCCAGCCTCATCTTCTTTGCAAGGCTGGAAAGGGTTGCCTCATTTACCAGCGAGGCCCTCATCCTGGTCAGCTCGCCTTCCTTGAACTGCGTGCCGAATCTGTCGTACAAAAGTTTGCTGATCACCAATTCCAAAACAGCGTCTCCAAGAAATTCCAGGACCTCGTAGTCCGGCATGTCAGGGCCATGTTCCGCTGAGTAGGATCTGTGGGTTAATGCCTGCTCCAGAAGGGAATGATTTGTAAAGGTGTATTTCAGTTCTTTTTCCAGCTGTTCCAATGGCTGTTTTGGGTCATCGGTCATGTGGTGCCAGCGGATCTCCTCGCTCTGAAACGTTCAATAACAATTATTTTATAATTCTTTAACAAAACTATGAATTCTGAACAAGTAGCTGTGGGACTCAACTTGATTTCCGGTTCAGGTTCTGGCATCCTGGTCAAAATCAGGCAGTGAGGTTTAAAGATGCGCAGTGACAGGATGAAAAAGGGTGTAGAAAGGGCCCCTCACCGCTCCCTAATGAAGGCCATGGGTTTCACAGACGAGGAGATCTCGAGACCCATAATAGGGGTCGCCAACTCTTTTAACGAGGTTATTCCAGGTCATATCCACTTGAGGCAGGTAGTGGATGCAGTCAAGGCAGGAATCAGGATGGCCGGGGGCACACCTATGGAATTCGGCGGGATCGGCGTCTGCGACGGCATTGCCATGAACCATCTTGGCATGCGGTACTCCCTTGCCAGCCGTGAATTGATTGCCGATTCTGTAGAGGTTATGGCACAGGCCCATCCCTTCGACGGCCTCGTCCTTGTTCCCAACTGCGACAAGATCACCCCTGGCATGGTGATGGCCATGCTGCGCATGAATATTCCTGCAATCGTCATCTCAGGCGGCCCAATGCTGACCGGCAATTGGCATGGCAAAAAGGTTAACCTCATTACGGTCTTTGAAGGAATCGGCAAGGTAAAGACAGGGGAGATGAGCAAAGAGGACTTACAGGAGCTCGAGTCTGAGGCGTGCCCTACCTGCGGTTCCTGCGCAGGCATGTTCACCGCCAACTCCATGAACTGTCTCACAGAGGCCATAGGCCTGGCGCTGCCTGGCAATGGAACCATACCCGCGGTTTCTGCTTCAAGGATAAGGCTTGCCAAAGAGGCCGGCATGAAGATTATGGAACTGGTAGAGAAGGATATAAAACCCCGGGACGTAGCTACGCTCGATGCCTTTAAAAATGCAATTGCCGTGGACATGGCCCTTGGATGTTCCACCAACACGGTGCTCCATGTTCCGGCGATTGCCCATGAGGCCGAAGTGGAACTCCCGCTGGAATTGTTCAACGAAATCAGTCTCAAAACCCCCCACCTCTGCAACCTCATTCCTGCAGGGCCGCACAGTCTTTATGATCTGCACCTTGCTGGCGGAATTCAGGCCATCTTAAAGGAATTATCTTCTATCGGCGTGATTAACGATTCATGCCTTACAGTCACTGGTGAAAGCGTTGGTGAAAACTTTAAAGGTGCCAGGGTGACTGATACCGAAGTCATAAGGCCCGTGACCGATCCCTACCATAAGGAGGGAGGTATCGCCATATTGTACGGCAACCTGGCACCGGAGGGGGCGGTGGTGAAGCAGTCCGCTGTTGCCCCCCAGATGCTGGTCCATTCCGGGCCTGCGCGCATCTTTGAGTCCGAAGACGAGGCTTACAGTGCCATTCTGGCAGGAAAGATAAAGGAAGGCGATGTGGTGGTCATACGTTACGAAGGGCCTAAAGGAGGTCCAGGGATGCCGGAGATGCTTTCACCCACATCTGCAATCGTAGGCATGGGCCTTGGAGCAAAGGTTGCGCTCATAACCGATGGCCGCTTCAGCGGCGGAACCCAGGGGGCTGCCATAGGTCATGTCTCCCCAGAGGCTGCAGAAGGAGGGCCGATTGCCCTTGCAAGAGAAGGCGACACCATAAAGATCGACATCCCTTCCAGGAAGATCGAACTGGATATTTCAGAAGAGGAGTTTGAAAAAAGAAGGGCCGAATGGGTGGCACCTGAACCAAAGATCAAGACAGGCTACCTGGCAAGATATGCGAGACTGGTAACTAGCGGCGCAAAAGGGGCAGTACTGAAATGAGTGAAATCAAACTCTTGATCCATATTGCCTCCAGCAGCCGCTGGGACATTGCTGCAAAGAACGGCGTAAATTTCCTTAGAAGCGGGAAGAAAGGCGACAGGCTTTGGGTCAGATTGGTGGCAAACGGCGATGCAGTAACCAGGTGCATAAAATGCGACCGGCCTCTATTTGACAAGTTGAAACAGATTGTGCTTGATGGAGGAGAGATTTTCCTGTGCGAAAACTCTTTAAGGGATAACGAGATCAAGAGGGAGCGGTTGCCGGATATTTTCAATACTGTTCCGGCAGCCATACGCGTATTGGCGGAGTGGCAGCAGCAGGGTTGGGCATACGTGAGGCCTTAGCCCGTTTCCTGAACACGGTCTTCTGGAAACCAGGTGAGGTGCCAAAAGCGGTAAAATTCTGAAGCCGTGATGTAATCGTAGGGCACGCCAACCTTGTCGCAAAACTCGTAGAGGGGAGCCTTTTCCCCACAGATGACATGGTATGACTGGCGCCTGCGGGAATGGTAATTTTCATGTATGGCAATTCGTCCTCGTTCTGCCCACGCAACTGCCTGGGGAATCGCGTGCAGCGTAACGCAACGCACGCCAAAGTCCTCCGCCAGCGGCTCAATAATATGGTCTATTTTTGGTAGTGGCTTCTTTTTTCTTCTGGCCACGAAAGTATCCTGACAATTGTTTTTTTGGGGGCCGGGCTCTTATTTAATTTTGATTCAAACTGGCATCCTGGCCTCAAAAGACTGATCGGCTTCAAGCCTCATATGCTTAAACGAAAATTGAAGATTGGAGGGCAACATCGTGAAAAGACATGCAGAAATACACAGAGAGACCAGGGAGACCAATATCAAGGTTGAGCTCACTATAGATGGAAAGGGCAAGGTAAAAATAGAAACCGGCATTGGGTTCCTGGACCACATGCTCACCCTTTTTGCCGCACACGGCTTCTTCGACCTTCATATATCTGCAAAAGGGGATCTTCACATCGACGCCCATCACACAGTCGAAGATATTGGAATATGCCTTGGCAAGGCCTTTTCCCAAGCACTGGGCCAGTTCAAGGGTATTGCACGCTATGGTTTTTACCTCCTGCCCATGGAGGAAAGCCTTGCACAAGTTGCCCTGGATATGTGCAAGAGGCCCTTTCTAATATTCAACGCCCAATTTCCATCTGAAAAAATAGGGGAGTTCGACGCAGAACTGCTGGAGGAATTTCTGCGGGCCTTTGCATTCAATGCTGGCATCACGCTCCATGTTAATGTAATTTATGGTAGGAACAGTCATCACATGGCAGAAGCCATTTTCAAGGGATTGGGAAGGGCCATGGATATGGCCACCCGGTTTGACACCCGTCTGGAAGGCTCGACAATGTCAACCAAGGGAGTTTTATAGTGCTTATCAAATCACATAACAAGCTATCCTCGATATTGCTCTTTCTGGTCATAACTGCCTCATTGAATGCATGCACCCTGTTCAAGACAGGGCGGAAGGAAGCAGGTCCGCCCCTGCCGGCGCTGGAAAAGATAGCGGTTCTCCCCATGGATCGCGCAAACCTGAAACCACAGCCTGGGGAGACGACCTGCGCCCTGAGTGATACCTTTTATGAGGCCAGCGATGTTTCAATCGACGCAGCCCGCAAAGTAACCAGGTTGCTGCTGCAAGGGCTTAAGGATGATCCGCGTTTTGTCCCTGTAGAAGAGGCAAGGTGCGTGAGTTTTTTGAGCAGAATGCTTATTTCAGAACCCAATGCCCCTCAACTGCGGCTCATACAGGCCCTTGGCCAAGAACTGGGGGTGGAAGGTGTGCTGTATGGAAAATTGTTCAGATTTGAAGAACGCATTGGAGGGCCTTATGGAGTGGAACGCCCTGCATCGGTGACCTTCACCCTTTATCTGATAAGAACCAGCGATGGGGCAGTGCTCTGGCGCTACGCCTTCAGTGAAACCCAGCAGCCTCTTACGGAAAACCTGTTCAAGGCCAGGCTATATAGAAAAACTGGAATGAGATGGCTAACTGCAGAAGAACTTGCAAGAATCGGCATTGAACAGGCACTAAAAGACCTTAAGACACGAATCCGTTAGAAAGCGAATCATATGGACATAGCACCTGGCCAAGTCGTTGAATTCTTGGACAGCCAGCGTTTTGTATGTGCTGTCTGCCTGGGCAGAAAGGGAAACAGATACCATCTACTCACCCATCTTGGGCGCGAAATCAATATACCATCTGCCAGGATTCTGCACGTATCACCCAGTCCCTTTGGAATTGAACTTCCTAGCAGGGAAGAGATGCTAAAGACGCTCCAATCCATTCAAAAGATCAGGGAGGAGCTGGCTGAAAAGATCAATCTGGAGGAGTTGTGGGAACTCGTTCAAGGGGAGCATTATGCATGGCTTCCCAAGGATCTGGCGCAACTTGCATTCACAGGAGAGACCACCCCTGATCACGAGGCCGCCCTTATACGGGCAGTGATTGAAGAGAGGACCCACTTCAAGTACAGGGAAGGCAATATCATAGTTCAGACCCCGGAGGCCGTGGAAAAACTCGTGGCCCAAAGGGCAAAGGAGCAGGAAAAACTGAAACGGCTGGCCGCAGGAAGCTACTGGATACAAGACCTTTGGAGCCAGGAGGAAGAGAAAAAGGCAAAGGCTGTAAGCAAGTTGGACGATGAGGATATCTCCTATTGGACAAAGGCCATCCAGGATTTCTGCATAAGGGGAGACGATTCGGAACATGCCCCAGCGGTCCGCTCCCTCTTTCGCCAAACCGGTAAGCTAAGCCCCACAGCGCCTTTTCAGACCATGGTGCTGGCCGGCATATGGCATCCTGACCAGAACCTCGAAGTCTTGCGCCACGGCCTCAGCAAGGATTTTCCAAAGGAGGTGCTTGAACAGGCAGAGGAGCTTGCAAAGATTGAAATCAGCCCAGAAGAGGGGCGGCAGGATCTCACCGACCTGCATCTTGTCACCATAGATGCCCCTGAGAGTCTTGATCTGGACGACGCACTCCATTTCAGGGAGCTTGAAAACGGCAATTATGAACTTGGCATCCACATAACAGATATTGGCGAACTCATTAAACCCGGGACCCCACTATTTGAAGAGGCCATTACAAGGGCCACATCCATCTACCTTCCCGACCTCAAGATTCCCATGCTGCCTGAAATATTGTCTCAGCAGGCGTGGAGCCTCCACAAGGGCGAAATCAGACGGGGCCTTTCATTCATTACTGAACTTGATAAGACAGGACGCATCCTCGATTCAAAAATCGTAAGAAGCATCATCAAGGTCAAGGAACGGCTAAGCTACGAGGAGACCGAAGGCCTGGTGGAGAAGGAACACTGGCTAGCAGTCCTTCACAAACTATGCCTGGAACATCAGGACAGGAGGATTGAAAATGGTGCCTTGCCCATGCCCATACCTGAACTTAATATTATGGTTGACTCTGAAGGCAGGGTTGAGATAGAGCTTACTCAACCGGGCAAGTCCCGGTTTTTAATTGCTGAATCCATGATAATAGCAAACGAAGTGGCTGCTAAGTTTTTGAAAAGAAACAAGATACCCGCTCTTTACAGGAGCCAGCCTCCGCCAAGGGAGCAGATCATGAAGGGCGGGGAAACGGATCTTCTTGAGAATCTGCGCCAAAGAAGGCTGATAAGCCGGGGAATCCTTGGCATGGAGCCTGCTTTTCATTCAGGGCTCGGCCTTGAGGCTTACACCACTGTGACCTCCCCGCTCAGAAGGGCCCTGGACCTCGTAATGCAGCAGCAGATCAATTCATATATCAGCAAGGGCAAGCCCCTTCATTCAAGGGAAGATATTGAGAAGATCGCCATCTACATTCAGCAAGGGCTCAACAGTGCCGTAGCAGTCAGACAGGCGCGGGTTCGCTATTGGATTTTGAAACACATTGTTCAGCAAGGAGCTGAAACCCTGCCTGCCTGGATATTGGAGATCACACCGCAAAAGGTGCTTGCAGTGCTGGCAGACTATTTACTGACTGTGGAACTGCCTCCCAGGCGGGACAAGAACTATCCAACCGACAGGCCTGTGGAATTGAAGGTGAGAAAGGTGTCACCCCGGGAAAACATATTAAAAGTTACCTGGGCGGATGATTCTGCATGAAATTGTTGAGGGAGATTTTGGCATGGAGATAAAAAGGAGAATTTTCTGGTGGTCTCTTCTTGTTTTTGCGGCCTTGGCTGCGATTTCAGGAACAGTCGTATATTACAACCCAGAGCTGATGGAGAAATGGTACGGAATAACCCTTTTGGCAGGTCCGCCTGTAGGCTGGCTGATCTTCCTGGTCGCTGCAACATCGGGCATTCCCTCGCAGCCTCCCAAGGAGGCCCCGCCTGCTCCATCTGGGGAGGCGGCTGAAGAAGAACGGCCTCCAGAGGCTACCAGGAAGGAAGAAAAGGAATGCGTTCCTGTTGAGGTGGTAGCGGCTCAAATTCTTGGACTGCTCCAGCGGGAAGGAAGGCTGATTGATTTTCTGCAAGAAGATATTGAGCCCTATGATGACGCCCAGATCGGGGCTGCCGTGCGCGAAGTGCATAGGGGCTGCCGCAATGCACTCAAGGAGGTGTTCGGCATAGAGCCTGTGATAAACGCCCAGGAAGGCACCGAAGTGGAGATAGACGAAGATTTCGATCCATCGCAAATAAAACTCGTTGGAAACGTCTCGGGAACTCCCCCATTCAAGGGTGTGATCAAGCATACCGGATGGAAATTTACCGACATCAAGCTTCCAAAATGGACAGGCAAGTCAACCACCAATGTATTGGCACCAGCTGAGGTGGAGTTGCAGTGAGCAGGTTCCTGATCGGCATAGACTTGGGCACCACCAACACGGTGCTCTCATACTTGGATACGGAACAGGAAACCAGTGGGGACATAAAGGTGTTTCCGGTTCCCCAGGTCATAGCCCCTGGAGAGGTTGCTGAACGCGACCTTCTCCCTTCCTTTATATACATAACCACTGAACATGAAAAAAAGGCTGGTGGCTTGAACTTGCCATGGGATCCATTTGGCGAAAGGGTTGTGGGCGAATATGCCAGAAGACGCGGAGCTGAAGTTCCTGGCAGACTGGTTGCCTCGGCCAAAAGCTGGTTGTGCCACAAGGGAATCGACAGGACCGCGCCCATATTGCCGATTGAGGCACCAGACGACGTGCAGAAACTGTCCCCCATTGCTGCATCGGCAACGTTTCTAAGGCACCTCAAGGCCGCCTGGAATCATACCCTGGGCAAAGAGACAGGGCAGATGCTGGAAGATCAAGAAATATTCCTCACCATACCAGCTTCCTTCGATGCCGTGGCCAGGGAGCTCACGCTCCAGGCGGCCAGGAGCGCCGGCCTTGAGAACGTAACCCTGCTTGAAGAGCCTCAGGCCGCGTTCTATGCATGGCTCTATGCAAATCAAGAGAGCTGGAAAGACATCATCAAGCCAGGTGAT
The DNA here is from genome assembly GCA_027031565.1 of Deltaproteobacteria bacterium. GTDB lineage: Bacteria > Desulfobacterota > Dissulfuribacteria > Dissulfuribacterales > JALVPX01 > JALVPX01. The sequence continues at coordinate 23,512 of JALVPX010000164.1, forward strand.
CTCGTGCTTGTATGCGATGTCGGCGGTGGAACCACGGACTTCAGCCTCATAAGGGTTACGAGCGAGAACGGCGAACTGGGCCTCAAGCGCCTTGCAGTTGGAGATCACCTGCTGCTTGGCGGCGACAACATGGATCTTGCCCTTGCCTATCACATCTCCGAGGAGTTGAAGCAAAAGGGCACCAGGCTTGACAGGATGCAGTTCCAGGTGCTCATTCATGCAACACGCCTTGCAAAGGAACAGCTTCTTTCAGATGACTCCCTTGAAAAGGCATCGGTTGTGATTCCAGGCCGTGGAACTGGCTTGGTAGGAGGCATAATAAAAACGGAACTTTCCAGGGAAAGCGTAGACAGGATCCTGGTCCAGGGTTTCTTTCCGCAATGCAGCAAGGATGAAATGCCTGCCAGAAGGCCCAAGACAGGGCTTCAGGAACTTGGACTGCCCTATGTGGACGACACTGCCGTCACAAGACATCTGGCAGCCTTTCTTGCTACAAGCCATTCCAGCGAGGGCGAAATGCCCGGAGCCATACTCTTTAACGGCGGGGTCTTCAAGTCCAATCTCCTTAGAACCAGGCTCCTCGAGGTCGTTGAGAGCTGGAAAGGCGGGCAGGAGACTGGACTCAAGGAACTGACCAATCCAGACATGGATCTTTCTGTCTCGCTTGGGGCCGCCTACTTCGGCCTCGTGTCAAAGGGAGAGGGGTTGAAAATAAGGGGAGGCATTGCAAGGTCCTACTACATTGGAATCGAGAGCAGCCGCCCAGCCGTTCCAGGCCTTCCGCCAGAAATAAAGGCCCTGTGCATAGTGCCTCAGGGCACGGAGGAAGGTAAATCAATCGAAGTGCCTGGAAAGACCTTTGGCCTCATTGTGGGACAGCCCGTGGAATTCCTCTTCCTGGCCTCTAGGACGAGGCAGGATGACCAGCCGGGCGACATAATTGATGAGTGGGAAGATTCCATAGAGCAGGTGAGCAAGGTGGAGGCTTCCATGGAATCAACGGAAATAGAGCCTGGCTCCATGATTCCCGTCCAGATTGAGGCCCAGCTTACAGAGATAGGCACCCTGGCACTCTATTTGGTCTCAAGAGAACACAATCAGCGATTCAAACTTGAATTCAATGTCAGGGAAACAGGGCAGGCCTAGTCCTCGCCTTCCACGTGTATGCACTTGGTAGGGCACATGACAACTGCCATGCGCACTGAATCATCAACCTCCACCACATCCTCTGCCACCTCGGGCATTTGGGTAAACTCGTTCATGGTGAAGGTCTCGGGACTTTCTTCCATGCAGGTTCCGCACATCTTGCAATGAAACGTATCTATATATATAGCCCTTTTACTGGTCTCTTTCTTGCCCATCAAAATTTCTCCGAATGGATAAGGTCCAAAAGCCGTTCCACTAAGATACCCGCCGATTGCCTGAAAGACAATCCCGTACCTTTGCAATTTCAGCACACTGCCATACAGGAATCGCCTATTGCTCAAGACCTGTCTTGATCCTCGGAGCCGGCCCTTGCTGGGAATTGGCAGAGCCAGTTAGGCTGAGATAACATCCTGCCCTTCAGGACTTCTTCCTCATAGGCAGAAAAGACAGTGGAACGCTTGAGCTGGCCGATTACCTTTTTCGAGCCCTCCCCTTCAACCACCGGCAGGAAAGAGAATTGATGTTTTGCAAAAAGCGAAAAGGCCCTTTCCATGGAATCATCCCTGGTCAGGGTGATCACCTCGCCCTTCATGATGTCCTTGGCAGTGATATCAGGATCGTACCTCTCAGGGTGAGCCAAGTGGGGTCTCAGGTCACGAAGGGTGAGCACTCCCATAAGCTCATCTTTTTCATTCAGGACCACGAAATGGGGAAACGGGCTCTGCTCCATTCTCTCAATGATTTCAGGGAGTCTGGTATGTGCCCTCAAAATCTGTAAATCCGTGTCCATGTAATCTTCAATGCGCATGTTCCTTAAAACATTTATCTCCCTTCCACGAACAATATTTACGCCTTTCTGAAGCAGCTTTGTCTCGTAGGCCGAATAACCGTGCAGCAGGCGCACAACCAAAAGGCTTCCTATGCAGGCAACCATAAGGGGAAGAATGATCTGGTAGGTGTAAGTTAGTTCAAATATGGTAAGCACAGCTGTAACCGGCGCCAGGGTGGTTCCGCTCACCATGGCTCCCATGCCTACCAGGGCATAGTGGGAAGGCACTATTCCAGCCTCGGGCCATATCGCTTGGGCCGTAAGGCCCACCACGGAACCAAGCATGGAACCCAGAAAGAGTGAAGGTGCAAAGATACCGCCACTCATACCTGAGCCTATGCATACCCCCGTAGCCACCAGCTTGCCAAGCAACAGGAGACATGCAAATTGAATGGACACCTTGCCTGCCAATGCCATATCGATTGATGAATATCCCACTCCAAGCACGTAAGGCAACAGCAGGCCCAGCAGGCCTACCCCTAATCCGCCAAGGGAAGGAGTCAGCCAAAGAGGCATTTTTATTCTCTTCCACAAACGTGGCAAGGTAAAAATGGCCCCCATCACCCCAATGGCCACAAAACCAGCTGCAATGCCAAGGGCAAAGTATAAGAGCAATTCTATGGGCGAACCTAGATAAAAAGAAGGGACATCAAAGACCCTGCCTTCGCCGAAAAATTGTTTTGATATCACCGTTCCTGTAACAGCAGCCACAACAATATTGCTCAAAAAGACCACTTCCAGGTCGAAGAGCAATATTTCAACCGCAAACAAGGTCCCAGCCATGGGCGCCTGAAAGGTTGCAGCTATTCCTGCCGCTGCACCGCAGGCCACGGCAAGCCTTCTTGATTCGCTCCCGAGCCTGAATAACTGGGTCAAGGACGAACCTATGGAAGAGCCGATCTGCACAATCGGGCCTTCCCTGCCTACCGATGCCCCAGAGGCAATCAGCGCCGCTGTCACAAGACTCTTTATGGCCGTGACCCGATGCCGGATTCTTGCACCTTTAAGGGCCAGGGCCTCCATCACTTCTGGAACCCCAGGCCCTCTAACCTCGGGTGCCCAGAAGGTCACCACGGGACCAATAGCCAGGCCTACCAGTGACGGGATTATGACCCTGACAACAGGATCGACTTGTTCAATCTTTTCCAGCAGGTCACCTCGTCCCTTTCCCCAGAAAAGCGCCTGAAAAAGGTCAATAAGCTCCCTGAAGAACACAGCCCCCAGCCCGGCTATGGCCCCTATGGCAAGAGCCAGTACAAGGGGATACAAGTATTCTTTGAGGGCCTGTTTCTTGTTTACTTTCATTCACTTTAAAGGTCAAAAACGGCTTTGGCCCCAGAGAGCAGGCCGTCTTTCACAATGGATGCATGGCAGGAATATTATAGTGTAGGGCAACATCATGCCTATTTTTTCTTAAACACAGTTATGATGCCCTTGGGCTTTTGCCTCAGAATCCCGTCAAAATAGGTTTCCCGCTGATCCAGCACGCTGAAACCGCTTGCAAAATATTCCTTCATCTCGTCGCCATCAAACCTGAACGGTCCCCACTCGCCAGGCTCTTTTTTGCTAAAGGTCTTGAGAAAAAGGACCCCGCCTGTTCCGAGGACCTTGGCCACATTTTCCACGTACCGCGGGCGCACGCCAGGATCAAGCGTGTGAAAGCAACCCCGGTCAAAGGCATAATCAAACTTTCCCAGATGCTGGAAGTCTTCCACTACGTCCTGAACCTCAAACTCGAGCCTTGGATTCAAGCTGCCAAAGGTATCCCGGGCGTATCTTATGGCATCAGGTGCTATATCCACCCCTACCACCTCATATCCAATGGCAGCGAGCCTTGCTGCCTGAATGCCCGCACCGCAGCCGAGTTCCAGCATGGAGCCTGGAAGAGGGGCGAATCGATGAAGGTAAAACTCAAGCTCTTCGTCCAACGCCTCTGAATACCACGGCATTCTGCAAACCGGGGTCTGGGCGTAAAACTTCTCCCATTTATTCGGCGAATGCCTCCCTTTTGGCCTGACAGCTTCAACAGGAGAGTAGCTGTGCTCAAGCTCCACCTTGGTGCAAAAGGCAGATATCTCAAGGATGTGGCTGTCAGGGTCTGAAAACCGCAGAACTTGCCGGTTTCCCATGTCAATCGGCCCTTCTGCCTCGCAGCCTCTATCTTTCAAGGCTTCCAGGATGTCCTTAAACTGAAAAGGTGCCACCTCCAGGACAATTTTTATAGGAGTGAAAGGCTCGTTTACATCATCCAGCATCAAGTAAAACCTGTTTAACGCAAGCTTTACTTGGCCGTCCGGCCCCTTTTGAGGAACAAACCCCAGCACATCCCTGTAAAATTCTGTAGATTTCAGCTTGTCTTTTACTGGAACGTAAAGCCCGTAAACCGAGTGCAAAATAAGTGGCTTTCTTGGCATATCACCCGCCTTGATGACCACCCAAACCTCTCCCAAGGTGGTCACTTTTCAATTATGGTGGAACGGCTGCCATATTATAGCACGATTTTTTGTCGTTTCTTAATCGGCAGATCAACAATAGCATCTACTATACTCCTCTGCCATCTGCCCTAGATTGCAGCTATCTGTATGATTCACCAGGAACTTAAAAGAGAGAAGCTATGTAAGATATGGATGACCTTTCCCCGAAATTACGGACAGTCCGAAAAGCTGCTACAACAAAATCAGGAGGACTGACATGGTTTCGAAGAGAAGGACGTACACCCGTGAATTCAAGTTAGAAACGGTTAATCTTATAACTGGCAGCGGCCATTCTGTTGCTGAGGTGGCCAGAGATCTGGAGATCTACCCCAGCATGCTCTATAGTGGATTCGTCAGTACAGCAAGAATCCTGGCAAGGCCTTTCCTGGCAAAGGAAAGCAGGTTTCAGAGGCTGAAAAAATCAGCCGTTTCAGGCGTGAAAACCAACGCCTGAAAATGGAGCGTGACATTTTAAAAATGGAAAAAATGGCCCTGCCCCTCAATGGATCTTTTAGGGACAGGGCCAATATATCGCCTATGGTCTGTGGCTAAATGTGGTCCACCAGAGGTAGTAATCCTCCATAGGCGGCTGGTTGGCAGGGCTCAATAGGAGATAGAAGTAATAGTCGCCCTCTGGAAGGAGTGAGAGGGGGATATCGCTCAATACGTCCTGCCTGATATTTCCCGATGTAAAGGAGATGTAAGGCTCGAGGCCACTGGATGAGATAGTGGTGATGTTATCTCCATTGTTTGTTATCAGGAATAACTCACCTGGTGCCAGTGCTGGGGCGTATATCCCAAAATAGATGTCTGCTGGCTCATCAAAGGCTGGAAGATCTATATACACTGTCAACATGGTGCTAGAGCCTCTACTCACACCAATTGGCCGGCAATTGGATGGGTCTTCGTCCCTACTAGTGGTGTCATTAGCACTAATTTCATAGACATTCTCTCCACTTGGCGTTGGCAGAGAGATGGCGAACAGGGATGGTACATCCAGTGGGGGTATAAAAACTGTAGGACCTAATATGGAAGCAGGAATATTGAAGCTTGAAGAACTAGCATAGTAGTCTCCATAAGAAGGTACTAGCCAGTCCAGGACAAAGTGGCCATCTTCTGAGTCATAATAGGCTATGGCGTGAGCAGAATAATATTTGTCTTCGTCTGTAATACCGCCATCATATTCGATCTTGAGGGAGGTGGTATCGGTAAACTCAAACTTGTGAGTGGTTATTCCCTTACTTGAATAATTTCCCTTCAGGTTCAGTCCAGCGCCCCAAGCCGATACAGCGACGCTCCAATCTACCTTGTGTTCCTGGGAATATTTAGAGGAATTGAAGTGGCTGTCTGACTTTTTGATGTAACCGTAGCTTGGATCGGGGCCTATGACAAAATTGGTGTCATAGATTGAGACCCCAGGATAGTTTATGAGATCAGATGTCTTGTGTGGATAGCTCGTAATGTCGCCCAAGGTGTGAATTGATGAGGTGTAATATCCAATTGTAGGTACATCCATGCTCACTGGCACATTGACAGCCAAAAATTGTGGCTCGCCTTCCACATATATCTGGTTTCCATCTTCGTCTATGACAGGGTATTCATAGACGTCGTAAGTAGTGCTTATGGTGATCTGCCGATCCCGCTGGTCTGCCACCAGGCCTTCTCCGATCTCCTTTGAGATCTTGGTGCCCTCTGTGGTCTTTGTGGATTGATTGTACGTATAATTGAGGCTCGATTCTAGACTTACGATCTTTGCAAATTTGTGTTCATAGGAGACTCCCACTGTGAAGGAAAAATTCCTTTCTGCAGTAATGATATTGGTAGTGGTCTCTGTAGTGCTGTGTTCATAACCCACTTTAAATACATCTGGATCGTTGTTTACACCATCATGTTTTGGAGGGGCATTTATCACTGCCACTACCACGTCATCCATTACCAGTTGGCCCCTGCACACTGGGTCCCCCACCATTACAGACCCACCATCCACATCGCCAACTGCCAGTTTATCTCCGCTGTCATATCCTACTGAAAATGAATTTTCCTCTGCTACAACGCCATTTTGACCCACCTCAAACACATGGATCGTACCATCAGAGTCCTTGCCAACAATGATCTCTGCCATATTGTCAAGGTCGATGTCTCCAGCAGCAAGGGTGTCGCTCCCCTCAAATCCAATATCCACAGACCGTGCTATGACATTGCCGTCCTTATCATACACAACGATTCGGTGGCGATTGTCCTCGATAGCTCCATTAGTGCCCTCTGCAAAGATTATCTCTGCTATGCCATTACCGTCCACATCTCCTACTGCTATCTCATCCTCCCTGGAATAGTCTACATTAAATTGGGTTACACCAGAAAAATGGCCCTGGGTGGATGAGTTCCACTTATATACGTGGATGTTGTCATCTGATGCATCGCCATGGATAATTTCGTCTACACCATCTCCATCCACATCCCCAGCATCTACTCTGTCATATCTCTCATAACCTCCTGATATCTTGATCCATCCCAACTCATTTCCACTGGAATCGAATACACGAACGCCCTTTCCACTGGGATCGCTTGCATCTCCAAGGATGATCTCTAGTTGTCCGTCACCATTCACATCTCCAAGTGCGATGTCGTCATAGCGTTCTATTCCTGCATTGAAGGAGCTGATCTCGCTTAGGTCGTGGGAGAAGATGTGAATCTTGTCGTCACTAGCATCTGCTATCACTATCTCATCTTCACCCTCTCCATCCAGATTGCCTACCACCATGGAGTCATAGTGTTCAACGTTCCTCTCACCAACAGTGAATTCTGAAAAGGCCCCACTGGATTCATTTCTCTTAAACCCCCGAAGTTTGTCCAGTGACGCGTCGAGCATTACGATCTCGCCATCCACTAGGATCCTTCTTGCGCCAAAAGGTGGGTCACTAACGCATTGAGAACACATGGCCTTACCTATTAACATGTAGTAGAAAGTGAAAAGCATAAAAGAGATAAGGACCCAAAAGTGGCATTTTAAATAGACCCTAAAACCAGACATAACTCCCTCCTGATTTTATTTTTTTTAAAATTATACCATCAAAAAATATATTGGGGCAATCCCGGAACAGAGCTCCGATTGAGATGAAGAAATATGGATGGGGTGTTGCATGGCACTGGGGCCCATGCCATGCAACACATCTGGAACCTACCGATCCTAGAGTGATGAAGCAGGGGGTTGTTGTGTGGTAACAGAGGTGCCTTTTATAAAATTCTCAATATATGACATCGTGTCGAGATAATACGTGGATACTTCCTCTGGGACTCCGCTTCCCACCTCTTTTGTACCACCAATATATTCGGCAATGGTTGGCGCCTAATCTCCTAGAAAGTTGCTCAGAATTATAAAATAATTACCTCGTTTTCACCAATCGCAACATTGAATGAGAGATTTTTCAGGACTTATTGTCTATGAGGGCCACATACGGGATATAGAGGATCTCCTGGCCAGGATTAAAAAAGGCACTTATCGGACCAGGTGCCGTGTTCAAGGCCTTTGCACCTTCCAGTCGGAACATGACGCTTTGGATGTCTTCGAGTTTGAACAAAAATTTGTAGACTGCGCTCTTTCCCCCAGTACCTGAAAGAAGCAGAGAAGGCATATAGGGATAGACATTTCCATCATCTTCCATCTCGGCTATGACTACGCTCTGTGAATCTACACTATTTGGGCTGCTAGAAGTATTACTCTGTGAAGTACCAGATTGTTAGGCCATTGTTCTATGGTAGTCTATATCAACTTAGGATAGATAAAATCTTTTCTTTATACTGACTCCTCTCGCTTGGTGACCAAATTGTTAAACCCGGCACTTGGCTAACGGTTTCATACCTAATACTCAAAAGCAAATCGGAACATTGTTTATTATTATCTTCTATGGCTATTACAGGTCTATTTTTTTCAATAGTCCTCTTAGCACCTATTAGTGCAGGTAGCTCATGTCCCTCAACATCCAACTGAATCAGCAGCAAATCATTAATATCAAGACTGTCAATACTTATTGCTGCACAAATCCTACCGTTCTTGGAAATTTTAGATGCTCCACCAGCATGCCTTCCATTATCCTCACTTGAATCGATATGAAGATTTCCTATACTCTTTGAAAGCGCGCAATTCATTAACACGACATTTTCCAATTTATTGAATTCAACACATAACTTGGCGAGAATGTAGTTTTCAAGAACAGGCTCAAACGCATAAACTGTTCCCGATACAGCTCCGGAGAAATTCGGAATCATATCTCCAAAGAAAGTACCGGCGTGCACTATTGAACCCTTGAATGATTTGCAAAATCTCATAACAAATCGGTGAGTATCAGGCTCGTATAAAGTACCATTTAACAAATTTCTAACTGCCGGTCTATGTAATGCATACCTTGGGACAAAATATTGATTACCGTCTAAGGTTATATGGGTAAACTCAACTACAAATTTGTCGTCTTTCACAAACTCAATATTGTGTTGAACGTGACCCCCCTTATGCTTTGCTGGCTTTGATGCACGTGTAATTTCGTAGCCCAAACTCTTAAAAAGCCTTTTCACAAATGCCTTCATTATTTCTCCTATAGTGCATGTATACTGTTTGCTTGGCCCAACAAGTCTGTAGAATAATCCTGTTATGTAAAGGCTTCCTTTTCCTGAAATCGGGATTTTTTACCAGGTTTTTTCATGCAGACCCGGCCTGTATTTTTTTAAACCTAATATATCATCTTCTATTTTTTTCTCTATGTCTTAATTTTTGGCTGCAGTAAACCATCCGTCCATCCTTTACGCATATGGATAAGCCCTATTATACAGCATGGCACAAAAAAAAATCATCAATATTTTAAGGCTGTTGAGACTTTTTCTACAGATTCAACGACAGAATTCACCTGCCGCTATGGAGCGCAGCGGAATAGCGATCAGGTGCAATGAATTGTTAGCCTTTTAACTTTTAGATTATTTAGTCTTTTTAACTATCTCTTGAAGCTAAGGCAATAATTCTTTTTTAGGGCGCAATTCTAACCGATATAGTATAAGGGATTTAGTCAATAACCACCCCTAGAAGGGGTAGTTGTTGACTGGATGT
>JALVPX010000165.1 GCA_027031565.1 Deltaproteobacteria bacterium
TATCTTGAATGGGGAGCAGGGTGGACCAGGGGCCATGACTTTGTCATGAGCAGCGAAGACTATTCCATATACAGCAGGTCTGCCTCATCCTTGAAAAGTATGCTCAGGCTGGGCAGGTGGCTGTGCTGTTCAACCCTTTTCATGAGGCCTTGAAAGATCGGTGAATCCGTTTCGATTTTCAGATATTCAGCCAGTCTGAGCAGCAGTTCCTTGGTGGAGCATTCAGGCTTGAGTCTTTCAAGCCTATTTAGGGCCTTTTCTGATACGAGGGATTCCTCCACTTGCGGCTTCAGCATCTCGAGGTGGAACAGCCTGTTCCTGTTGTGGATTATTTCCCACAAGTGGTTCAATTTTTTGATTGAACTGCTGGTCGATCTCAAGGCCTTTCCGGGCCGTTTTACTGGTATGCCGCTTAATTCAAGCTCTTTTTCAATCACATCACCCAGCCCGTTCAGCCTGTATAATATGGCTATTTCATTGAAACTCCTCGTTGTTTCTCCAGTAGCCTTTCCAAAGTTTATGGAGTCGAAACTAAGGCCGCCGATCAGCCCTTCGATGGTCCTGGCAATCCACCTGGCTTCAGTGTGCTCATCCCTGCACGCCTTGACTGCTACCTTTGCACCATTGCCCTTTTGTGAAAGCAGCACCGGAGGTCTTGGATGCGTGCCCCCCTTCTCAAGAATCGTGCCGGCTGCATCAAGTATGGTTTGAGGGCACCTGTAACACGTCTCAAGCCAGATCGTCCTGATTTCGGGGAAATCCTGCTTTACCACATTTACAAGCTCAGGCTCTGCACCCCTGAAGCTGTATATTGACTGGCATGGATCGCCTATAAAGGTGATATTTGGATCAGTGCCTGCCGCAAGTTTGAGAAGCTCATATTGTGCCCGGCTTATGTCTTGAAACTCATCCACCATTATCCAGCTCAGGCTGTCATGAAGCTGCTGCCGTATGCGGGCATCGTTTAGAAGCCTTACACCATCAAGGATTATCTCGTCAAAGTCGCAGACTCCCAGGCTGCGCATCCGGGCTCTGTATGCCTTGTAAAGGGTCTCGAGGGCCGGAGCGCCCTCTAGATCCAGGGGCCAATTCTGCCTGAGTCTTGACAAGGTCTTGAACAGTTCCGATGCCTCCCTTGCCTTATGGCCGAAACCCAGGGCGCACTCCTTGAATAGATTCTTTGCCATCTCTTCATCAATGGGATGAAGATACCCTTCGGGAGCACCCATCGATCGCAGGAGCCGCAAGGCCCAGCTGTGAAAGGTAGAGACCTGGGGAAGGCCCTCCTCACAGGCCCCTTTTATCCGCTGCGCTATCTCGTCTGCAGCTTGGTTAGTGAATGTGATGGCCAATATCTGTTCCGGCCTGGCCCTGCCTTTTGCCAGAATCCAGGCGATCCTGCTCATAAGTACCCTGGTCTTGCCGGTACCAGGGCCAGCCATTACCAGGAGGGGACCCCCTTCGTGAGTGGCGGCCTGCAACTGTGCAGGATTGAGGGAAGAGAGGATTTGGCTTAGTTTATCGCTTTTCATGAATATTTTTGCCTTGCATTAAGAGAAGAGCTAAGGCACATTTTTGCTAGGCCGCCTCTAAAAATTGTCTTTTTGCCCAATGGCTGCGTTGCACTCAAAAAAATAATCCTCGAAATATCAATAACATGTCTGCGGTTATTTTTTTTCGCGCGCCTTGCCCTTGAACAAAAATCATAATTTTTAGAGGTAGCCACTACTTGATACCACATGGAGACAATAATGGAAGAGAAGGGCAAGTTGTTTGTGGTTGGCATTGGCCCGGGCGGATTGCCGCACATGACCTTTCGGGCAAGAGATGCACTAAAAAAATCCGATATCATTGTTGGTTATAAGACATATTTGAAGCTTGTTGAAGAAATTATCACAGGCAAAGAGATCCTTTCCACAGGCATGACAAAGGAAATTGATAGGGCTGTGCAGGCCGTTTCCGCAGCCAGGGATGGTTCCAGGGTCTCCCTGGTTTCAAGTGGTGATCCAGGCATTTATGCCATGGCAGGGCTAGTTCTTGAAATCATGAAGGCCTTGAACGTGAGCCTGGAAATCGAAATCATCCCGGGCGTGGCGGCCTTGAACAGCTGTGCTGCTGCCCTGGGGGCACCCTTGATGCACGACTTTGCATCAATAAGCCTCTCGGATCTCATGACACCCTGGTCTGTTATAGAAAAAAGGCTTCACTGCGCCTCAGAGGCGGATTTTGTGATAGGGCTGTATAATCCAAGGTCAAAGAAGCGTGCCCGCCATATCCACAAGGCCTGCGAAATAATAATGCAATATCGTAGCCCTGGGACGCCGGCCGGCATAGGCACTTCTGTTACAAGGCCCGATCAGTCCATAAAAATAACCACCCTGGCAAAAGTTCCGGCGTCAGACATTGGCATGCGCTCCATTGTGATAATAGGCAATTCAAAGACATTCATATGGAACGGCTACATGATAACCCCGCGTGGATATGCAGAAAAATATGGACTGAACGATTCGCTTTCCCTTCCATCCGGCACCGAGACCACACGAGATGGAGAGTAAAAAGCTGCAAATTCGTTTTTAGATATCTTCAATGGAACAGAAATTTGGTCCAAAATCAAAGGGGTCATGAAATGAAAGTATTAGGGGTATCAGGTTCACCAATTAAGGAGAGCAACACGGACAGGGCACTCAAGCTGGCGCTTGAATCCACAGGGCTTGAAACAGAGTTCATCAAACTAACGGATTTCAGCATAGCACCCTGCCAGGCCTGCCTGGGATGTGTTGAAACGAACAGGTGCGTGATTGAGGATGACGGGGTTTTGATGGCGGAAAAGGCGAAGGAAGCAGATGCATTGATCGTTGCAGGCTTTACCCCGTATTCAACCCTTGATGCCAGGACAAAGGCCTTCATTGAACGGCTCTATCCCCTTCGCCACAGGCACGGATACATGGCAGGCAAGCCGGGAGGGGCCATAATCACGTGTGCCATCCCGCCTGGCAGCGAGATGCTGCCTCCTGCGTGCGACTTTGGTGTTGATGCAGTCAGGTTTTACATGATTGAGGAGGGGATGGAATTCATGGGTGAAGTGAGGGTGCAGGGCAATGTCCCATGTATAAAGTGCGGCCGTGGCGATGAGTGTAATATGTCTGGAATAAAGATGATACACGGGCAGGATGCAACGGTTTCCTCTGTCGGGGTAAAGACCTTTGAGGAGCAGGCCGGGGCGGTGGAGGCAGCCATTCGGCTCGGAAAGGCCATATCCGAAAGGCTGATGTCAAAACAGAAAAGAGGGGCATGAAAGGCAGACCGAACTTCTAGACGCCGAGCCTTGTCTTCAGTGCATTAAAAAAGCCCTGCTCCGGCACTGCCTCCATGTTGAGCTGAAGGATTGGCAATGACGGCGGAAGCACGGCCAGTTGCTGCAGCTTCACCCCGTCCTTTCGTGTGGTAACGAGCAGCTCGGCTCCTGCCTTTTCTGCCGTGTCAAAGAGGCGGAGTAGATCTTCTCTTCTGTATTGATGGTGGTCTGGATATGGTACGCAGGCCGGAATCTCTGCCTTAAACTCCTTGAGGGCATCAAAAAAGGTATAGGGATTGGCAATGCCGCAAAAGGCCAATATCCGCCTGCCGGCAATCGACTCAATATTCATTGACCTGTCTTTGCCAAGGGGAGTCAGGGAGGTGAATCGGTTTTTACTCAAAAAAACCATTTTTTCCGGCCACTTTTTGTGCAGGGAGTGCTTGAGCCTTTCCTGTTGTGCCGGGGGCACGTCTTCACCCTTTGTAAACACTATCACGTCTGCCCTTTCCAGGGATTCTGTATCTTCCCTAAGGTCTCCTCCAGGGAATACCCTTCCGGTCCCAAAGGGGCAGCGTGAGTTTAGAAGCACGATATCCAAGTCCCGTTTCAGTGCCAGATGCTGAAAACCGTCATCCAGTACGATGAGATCCGCCCCAAATTCTTCCACGGCCTTCATCCCGGCCTTAAACCTGTTTTTATGCACCACCACGGGAACATCGCCCAGCTCCTGGGCAATCATTACTGGCTCATCCCCTGAAAGACTTGGAGAGGAAAGGAGCTTTCGACCGTCGTGAACCGCCACTGCCTCTTTTCCGTGCCTGCCGCCATATCCCCTGGAAACCACGGCAGGCCGGACGCCCAGCCTTTTCAAAAAAGAGGCCACGGCTATGACATGGGGGG
>JALVPX010000166.1 GCA_027031565.1 Deltaproteobacteria bacterium
GCAGCAGCCTTTGGCTGAGGAACGGACAAGGCACCAGGCCTTGCCTCTTGCTGGGAAGCAGACCGTTTTCGCCTTTGGGGGGCTGCTTTCTTCGTCGCCTCCTTTTTAGGGATTTCTATGCGCGGTCTGTCCAGGATCTTGACAAACTGTTTCGGGGTCTTGCCCTGCTGAGCATCTGCCTGGGGCTGGACGGCCGGCCTTTCTTCGGCCTCTTCCCTTTTTGCCTCGGCAGACTCGCTCGGCTCTGCAGATTCAATCTCTTTTTCCGGTTGTGCCTGCTTTTCAGCAACTTTTTCTTCCTCTGCTGCAGGGGAAACCCCTGTTTTTTCAACTGCCTTTTCTTCAGAAATCTCTTTTTCCAACGGTGAAGTGGCTGCTGTTCCTTCTGGTGATGCTGTTGGTTTTTCAGCAGCTTCTTTCTTTTCCTCGATTCCTTCTTCAGGCCTTTTTACCTTTTTCAGCTTTACAACCTTTTTCAGCCGGACCACTGTATGCCGCCTGCGCACCACGGTCTTACGGGCGCCTTCTGCCGCCTTGGCCCCGTTATCTCCGGCTTCCAAGGGGGTTTCCCCCTCCTTTTGAAGCCGTTTTCTCACTTCCTGGGCTTCATAATCTTCGAGTGTACTCATGTAATTCACTATCGGATATCCCAGTTCTCTTATCCTGTCGGCCATTTCCTTGCTCGGAATTCCAAACTCCTTGGCCAACTCATGCACTCTTATTTTTGCCATATTCCTACTATACTCCTTGCAGAACCTCTTCTGCCTCTATTTTCCTTTTCAATTCAGCAAGATCCAAAAATTTTACTTTTTTCCTGAATGCCCTGTCCAAACATCGGCGATCATTTCTCAATATCCTGTCCAGGCATTCAAGCTCGTGACAGACATAGGCTCCACGCCCACCATATTTTTTTTCTCTGTCCTCAACTACTCTTCCCTCAACCAGTGCCAATCTGTTCAATTCAGCCTTTGGCAAGGGCCTCCTGCACGCAATGCACGTCCTAATCGGACTGCGCCTTGTCCCGGCCATTGCCTTCCTCTGCCATTTCCACCTGCTCCTGCACAGATTCAACAAGGCCTTCTTCTTCAACATCTTCCCCAACATCTCTTTCAACGGTCTCGTTTTCTTCAAGTGGTCCTTCCACTGGCTCAAGGCTTTGTTCCACTGCCTCCTGGCCGCCCATCTCTGCCAGCAATTCTTTTGCCTCAGACACCAAAGTCTCCAGCAGCTCTTTATTCACCTTCACGTCTTCAGCCGCTTCCTCAGGATCAACCGAGGCCAATGCCTCAAGGGATGTAATACCGTTGTTGTATAACCTGTCTGCAATATTTTCGGTCATGTCAGGCAGTTCCAGCATGCTGCGATAGCCAGGATCTTGCAGATGGCTGTATCTGGTTTCACTCTTGACATCGATCTTCCAGCCCATCAACTTGGCAGCAAGCCTCACATTCTGCCCGTTTCGCCCTATGGCCAAGGAAAGCTGATCATCAGGCACGATCACTTCCAGTTCCTGATTGTCTTCGTCGACAATCACCCTTGAGCACTCTGCAGGAGCCAGGGCGTTCAACACGTACTTTGCCGGGTCTGGGCTCCACGGGATGATATCGATCTTTTCACCCCTGAGTTCCTGCACCACGGCTTGAACCCTGGAACCTCTCATACCCACGCAGGCACCTACTGGATCCACATCTGCATCGCTGGAGCTCACGGCGATCTTCGAACGGCTGCCAGGCTCCCTGGCCACTCCCATTATTTGAACCATATGTTCTGCTATTTCGGGCACTTCAATCTCAAACAACTTGGCCAGGAAATCTGGATGAGTTCTCGATAACACCACCTGTGGTTCCCTGGATGTCTTCCTCACGTCTATGATAAGGGCCCTGATCCTGTCACCCCGCCTGTAACTCTCTGTGGGGATCTGCTCAGACTTGGGAAGAATCGCCTCGGTACGGCCAAGATTGATTATTACGTTTCCGCGTTCATAGCGCTGTATGATGCCGTTCACTATGTCGCCGATGCGGTCTTTGAACTCGTCATATATCACATCCCGTTCAGCAGACTTCATCTTTTGTATGATGACCTGCCTTGCCGACTGGGCCGCTATCCTGCCCAGGCTGGAAATATCCATCAGCGTACCCAGGCTGTCGCCTATTTCACTTTCAGGATCAAGCTCCTTGGCCTCTTCCAATGATATCTCTGTATTAGGATTGGACACCTCGTCAACAACGGTCCTGTATTGGAAGACCTGGATATCTCCGCTCTCTTCGTCAAAGGCGACCTCAATATCCAGATCAGCTCCATATCTTTTCTTGACAGCAGACTTGATGGCCTCTTCCAGGGCCTCGACCAAAACCTTTCTCTCAAGTCCCTTTTCCCTGCTTACCTGATCAATGATGCGCTTTAGTTCTGATGCCATAATCTCAAAAATTTTCCTCGTATTTTTATTTACAAAATATCAAGCCGGGCCTTTTTTATTTTATCCTTTGGGATCTCATGAACTCCATCGTGGCACTCCATGACGACCCGCCCGTCCTTACAGCCTCTTAGAATTCCCCTGAACCGCCTTCGGTCTTCAACCGGCGAAATAGTTTCAACATAGGCCTTTTCTCCTGCAAAGCGCTCAAAATCTTCAGCTCTTTTCAAGGGCCTGTTGATCCCGGGGGAAGTTACCTCCAGGTTATAGGCTCCCGGCACAGGATCGTGCACATCAAGCATATCACCCACAACGTGGCTCACTTCCACGCAATCGTCCAAAGACACGCCGCCATCCTTGTCAATGGTCAGCCTCAGGACCATTCCTGATGGACCCCGTACATATTCCACATCTATCAATTCCATGCCAAGGGCGGTGACCAAAGGCCTGGCCAGTTCCTTTACTTCTTCTGTTACCCTTCTGTCTTTTTCCAAAACTTCCATAAAAAAAGTGGGCTAGGCCCACTTCAAAAAGTAGAGTTATACGGTTGCATTTATTAAAAACAGCCGACCATAACCTCCACTAATCGAAGTAGGGCCACCTAGTTCTCTTTACACCAGGCTTTCCAACCTCAAAAAGGGATGGAGCGGGCGACGGGATTCGAACCCGCGACCCCAAGCTTGGGAAGCTTGTGCTCTACCAACTGAGCTACACCCGCAATATAGGTGTATGATGCGAATATGAGGCGTAGCAGGCAAATTGTCAAGTCACCCTGCTTAGTGACACTGAAAAACAGGGCCAGCCGGCTATCTGCTGAAACCTGTTCGGCCGTTTGTGAGGGAAGAGCTGATGCGGGCAGCCTTGTCCGGCTCCATGAAGGACAATATTTTGGCAACCTTTTTGCTCTTCATGCTGGCAAAAAGGCGTTCGACAGTGGCTTCGTCCATTTTGCTTAACAATATCGCCGCCCTTTGGGGTTCCATGGAACTATAGACCCCTACCAAGTGCTGAAACCTGCCCTGGTATTCAGCTTCTGCCTTCTTGACCGGCCCCTCGAGGGCAGCTTGGAGCGATTTCAATTCATTCAGACGTTTTTCTATTTCCTGTTCAAGCAGCTTGAGATCTGCCTCCCGTTTTTTCACACGCTGTTCGCGCTCTTCAACATCCCGCAATTTTGCCTGCAATATGGCGAGCACATCCTCATTTATGGCGCCGTCATTTCCGGGCCTCTTGCCCAGCCTCTCCACGCCTTCGGAACTGCCTTGCCTCTGGCCGCCCAAACCAGCGTCGGCTATCACCGAAGACAAAGGACCCCAGGTTGCCGCGAGCATGACTGCCGCAAGCAGAAGCTTCAACAGGCCCGTGCCTGCCAGCATTCTCAGCATAAAGGTGGAAGAGAGTCTAAACCCCTTGTACCTGGCCATAAATTCCCCTGCCATGCCTTTGGCTGGCTGTTTCGTCTGCTTCCATTTGTTCAATACGTTTCTGCTTTTCGATATACCTTTTGAAATCCTTTTCCTTGAGGCGTTCTGCTATCTTCTTTTCCATGAGGCAGTACCGCACCTTTTCCCTGGCTTCATGCGCCTTTTTCTCCAGTGCGGCCTGCTCCATAATGAGCCTGTCCCTTTCCGCCCTGAGCCTTTCCACAAACCCGGTGCTGTTCTGCAGGTCCCTTGCAGACAATCCCTCGGCAAGGCTCTTGTCCAGGGCCTCTGTGGCCTTTTTGATCCTGTTTTGCACCCCTCTGTATTCTTCCTTTACCATGTATAG
>JALVPX010000167.1 GCA_027031565.1 Deltaproteobacteria bacterium
TCTTCCATCGCTATGGGCTGTATCAAATGAACCTCAAAGGATACATTGTCACCAGGCATCACCATCTCTACACCCTCAGGAAGCGTCACTACACCTGTCACATCCGTCGTCCTAAAATAAAACTGAGGACGATAACCCGCAAAAAACGGAGTGTGACGTCCACCCTCCTCCTTGCTCAATATGTATACCTCTGCCTTAAACTTCGTATGCGGCGTTATCGTGCCTGGCTTCGCTACCACCTGACCACGCTCTACCTCATCACGCTTCGTGCCACGCAACAATACGCCTATGTTGTCTCCAGCTCGACCCTCATCAAGCAACTTGCGGAACATCTCCAATCCAGTGCAAACCGTCTTCTGCGTCGGACGAAGACCTACTATCTCTACCTCGTCACCTACATGAATAATACCACGCTCTACCCTGCCGGTCACAACTGTTCCACGGCCGCTTATGCTGAATACATCCTCTATGGGCATCAAAAACGGCTTGTCTATGTCACGCTCAGGCTCAGGTATGTATGTGTCCAAGGCCTCCATCAACTCCCAGATGCACTTCGTCTTTTCCTCATCCGTGGGATTGTTCAAGGCCTCAAGTGCCGAACCCTTAATAATCGGTACATCATCACCAGGAAACTCATACTTGCTCAAAAGCTCCCTCAACTCAAGCTCTACCAACTCTATAAGCTCTGGATCATCAACCATGTCACACTTGTTCAAAAATACCACTATCGCTGGAACACCTACCTGCCTGGCCAACAATATGTGCTCACGCGTCTGCGGCATAGGACCATCATCTGCCCCTACCACCAATATCGCTCCATCCATCTGGGCAGCTCCAGTGATCATGTTCTTGATGTAGTCAGCATGACCCGGACAATCCACATGGGCATAATGACGATTCTCAGTCTCATACTCCACGTGCGCTGTAGCTATTGTTATGCCGCGCTCCCTCTCCTCCGGTGCCTTGTCTATCTCATCAAACGGAGTAAAATCTGCCCAGCCCTTCTCCGCCAATACACGCGTTATCGCCGCAGTCAGCGTCGTCTTACCATGATCTATGTGACCTATCGTCCCTACGTTTACGTGTGGCTTGGTACGCTCAAACTTCTTCTTGCTCATAGCCCCTACCTATCCTGAATTTTATTTTTAGGCATCCATTGCCATTCTGCCCTTTGGCCTATTGGAGCCCACGACCGGGATTGAACCGGTGACCTCTTCCTTACCAAGGAAGTGCTCTACCGACTGAGCTACGTGGGCCTTTATTGTTGGAGCGGGAAACGGGACTCGAACCCGCAACCCTCAGCTTGGAAGGCTGATGCTCTAGCCAATTGAGCTATTCCCGCTTTGAAACAGGTCAAGCGCCTCTAAAATTTTATAGGTGGTGGAGAGGGGAGGATTCGAACCTCCGAAGGCTTCGCCAACAGATTTACAGTCTGTCCCCTTTGGCCGCTCGGGAACCTCTCCACCGTTTTTTTGGAGCTGGCGATGGGACTCGAACCCGCAACCTGCTGATTACAAATCAGCTGCTCTACCAATTGAGCTACGCCAGCCCGATTCGAAACGAGAATGATAGCCTACAATATAAAAAAAGCAAGTTTTTTTTATTGTCAAGTTCTTAAGGGCAAAACCCTTAAAAAAGCGGCCCCTTGTACAAGGGGCCGCTCAATTCACCATAAACACGCGATTTGTTTCTTATCTGCTATTAATGTTCCTCTTCTGGTTCGCCAGGCAGTTCCATCCCAAACCCTGCCTCGCCTGCCTTGACATCGGCTGCATATCTCTGAAATACATAGGCAGTCGTCCTGTAAAGCAGGTGGGCAAACTTGGTAAAGGGAAGGGCCAGGAACAACGTGGCCACACAACCTAGATGCAGCCAGTATGTAGGATAGGCAATAATTCTTATCCCTATAAGACGGAATATCTCCGCAGCTAGTCCTGTTACACCCACGGCGAATATCAACCATATCAGGTTCCAATCCTGTGCTGAACTCTTGAAGATGCCTTCCTCGGTCTTTTGTTCCCTCATACTTTTCAGCATCCAGATTCCAGCAATCAACATGACTGCCCCGATGTTGCCCAATATTTTTATAGGATTATAGAGGGCAAGAGGTGAATGAAAACCCGAGTTCGGAAACAGGTTGCCAAGGATGTCTGCATAGAACATGGCAAGATTGGTCACTATGAACAATATGATAAAGGCCCACAATGTCCACAAATGACCTTGGGCACGTTCAGCAGCAGCGCCACACTTCTTGAATCTTTCATGGGCAAGTATCTCTTTTACTGCAGGTACCACATATTCCTTGAAGAGCGGGCCCAATGCCGGCCGGGGGGCCGTTCCAGTGTATGATTCACCCAGACCAGCACCCTTTGAGATGTCTTCCCAGAAGCGTGTAACCCCCTTATAGGACACCCAGGCAACGAATCCAGCCAGTGAGAGATAAATGATATCAATGGGAATAACGCTCAAAAATTTGTGATATTCCACCGTACCCTTGGGAATGGGCCACGATTCGCCCGTGACGAATGACCAGATCAATGCCACAAAGAGGACCACCACCATGGACGCAATAACAGTGCTGATTATACCCTTGCTCGTGCTCAACAAATTGGCCAGGGACTTGGGCTCTGCATAATATTTTATGGCGTTTGCCCTGATAGCACCCAGCACGTCACCGGGCTTGGCATCCCTTGGACAATAAGCGCTGCAGTCACCGCACTGATGGCACAGCCAAACGTCTACGTCACCAGACACTTTAGATGCCAGACCCCACTGTGCCCACAACATCTCCTTCCTGGGGAAAGGACTGTCTTCGGTTGACAAAGGGCAGACAATTGAACACGTAGCGCATTGATAACACCGGTTGACGGTATCTCCGCCCGCATCCATGACACCCTTGACGAAATCAAGGTCCGGTTTGATCTTTGTATATTCCGACATTGTATATACCTCCTACCAGCCTTTGAAGGGGTTGGGACCCATCCCAACGACTTCCTCTACAAATTCATTGATAATTTCCGGCACCTTATCATATTCATCAATAGCTATCTGTGCCAGTTTCACCCTTTCAGGCTCCATTCCAAGAGAGTTCAGGGTTTCAGCTACATTTTCCATTCTGCGGTTTGCCAATTCGCTGCCCTTTACAAAATGGCACTGGTAATCATCACCATATTTGCACCCGAGCAACAAGGCACCATCCATACCGCTTGACATTGCATCCTTGATCCAGGCCACGTTGACGGATCCCAAACAGCGCACGGGAATGATTCGCGGCAGCGGTGACCATGTATGACCCTTTCTAGCAGCCATGTCAAGTGCCGGATAGGCGTCGTTCTCGCATGCAAAAATAATCATACGGAGTTTGTCCTCATCATCATCAGGCACTTCAATGGACTTAATCATCGACCCGACAACGTCAATGTTGTAGTCCTTGAAACCGATGATACGTTCGGGACATGCACCCATACAAGTTCCACACCTGCGGCAACGGGTGGGGTTTGGTTTCGGGGTCCCCTTCTCATCGTCATCGAGCGCACCAAAGGGGCATTCCTCTGTACAACGCTTGCACTGGGTGCAACGCTGGAAGTAAAAGTCTGGATAATCATAATCCCAGGTGCGGGGATGAACGGCATGCCCTTCGCTGACTGCTTGGAGACATTGTATGGCCTTGAGCGCTGCACCTGAACCATCTTCCATTGATTCTTCAATGGTCAGGGAACGGCGCACACCGCCTGCAGCATATACACCTGTACGCCTAGTTTCATAGGGGAAACAGATGAAATTGGAGTCGCAATACCCGCCGAAGAGGTCCAGGTCACGGAAGGCTGGACCTTGACGATAGGCAAAATTGATGACCGGATCATCCTTGGTGGTCGGTACCATACCGGTGGCCAGGACAACCAAGTCAACATCTACGCTAATATTTTCACCCAAAATCGTATCTTCTACATTTACCGTCAAGTTTCCCGCACCATCATCTGTTACTTCGGTAACGGCACCCTTGGTCAAAAAGATGCCCGGGTCATTTTGCAGCCCCTTGTAGAAATATTCATACTGGCCCACTGTCCGCATGTGCTGATAAAAGATATATGCGCGGCCATCCTCTGGCTGATCTTCCCGAAGCATTTTTGCCTGCTTCAGAGCCACCATGCTGGTTACCGCAGATGCGTATGGGAAATCAGCATCATCGTCTTTTCCGCCTGGGCTCATTACGAAGGCAACCGTCTTGACCTCCTTTCCGTCCGACGGCCGTGTAATCCTGCCCTCTTTAGCCATCTTCTCAAAGGCAAAATTGGTGACCACATTGGGATTACCCCATGCCAGGTGAGGAAATTCATCTTCGGCCGGCTCATAGGGCTTCCAGCCAGAAGCCAGCACTACTGCGCCAAACATTTCGGCGTCTGGATCTACTTCCATATAATCCTTGCGGCCCTCGTTTTTCTCCTCATATTTCTTTTTCTGGTCTTCAGCACTCAGCTCTTTGCCGTTTTCATCTAATTTCTCTTCCTCTGTCAGAGGAACAGGAGCATCCCATTCGCTCTTGGTACCAGCGGGTTTCAGGCTGATCCTGAATTCGCCTGGTTCGCCTGCTGTCCTGGCAACTTCGGTAGAGGTCTTTACGGTTATTTTGTCACTTGCCTCCACCTGGGCAATCAGATCATCAACAACCGGACTGGCAAGGGAAGAGTAATCTGGTCCAACCGGTATCTGTTTTCTCCAATATTTGGCATTGCCACCAAGCTCGGCCTCCTTTTCCACAATAACAACCTCATAGCCTGCCTCAGCAGCATCCAAAGCCGCCCGCATGCCGGCCACGCCGCCGCCTATGACGAGCAGTCGGTTATTGATCTGCTCCAGCTTAAATGGCTCCGGCATCTCCACCTTTTCCATCTTGGTCACATACATGCGTATGTAATCTTCTGCCAACTCCTGGATATGTTCCTTTTGGGCCTCTGCATCTTCAGCCTCAGGATCGATCTGGTGAGACCATGCCACCAACTCCCTCAGGCCGACTTTATCAAGATAGACACCAGGGAAATCCATGTAATCAAATTCATAACGTGGAGAATACCCAGCCAGAATGACTGCATTAAGCTCTTCTGACTCGATATCAGACTCAATCATTGAGGCAGCTGACTCCGAATAAAGGTCGTCAACGGCCTTGGCAACTTTTACATTCAGTTCTCCAGTAGCAAGCTCAACGAGCTTGTCCACATCCACAGCATCCTTGATTCCATCACCTGTATATATGTATAATCCGATATTTTTCGACATTATCCTGCCCTCCTAACAACCTGAATTGCTTTCAATGCGGCGGCGGTGGCGCTTTGTGCTGATGAAACGACATCAATCGGCCGCTTGGCACATCCGCATGGGATAATACCATCTTTTTCCACCACAAAACCATCCTGGTCATAGTCGATACCAGAGATCTTACTTTCAGCACCGACGGGCTGCATTCCAGTAGCTAGGACAGCCAGATCGACTTCTTGCTCTACCCTTCCGCCACCTATTGTATCTTCGGCAACGAGAATAACGTTACCAGGCTCATTGCCAGCCTTGATATCAGCCACTTTCCCCTTTATGAAATGAACCTTTTCATCTGCCTTGATCTTGGCATAGAAGTTTTCATATTTCCTGCCAGGAGAGCGAATATCAATATAAAAGACATAGATCTCTGATTCCGGATTCTGCTCGCGCAAGTAGGTGATCTGTTTCAACGTTGCCATACAACAAATATATGAGCAGAAGGCCAGATGATTTTCGTCTCTGGAACCAGCACACTGGCAGAAACCTATGACCTTGGGCTCCTCGTTGTCTGAAGGCCTCACTATTTTCCCGCCAGTCGGGCCTGAAGGAGATGCCATACGTTCAACCATCATATTGGTAACCACATTGTCAAACTCTGAAAAATGGAGATTATCCATGTTATTGGGATCATATGGCTTCCAGCCAGTAGCCATTACGATTGCGCCCACATTGAGTGTAACCGTTTCAGGCTGCTGCGAAAGATCGACTGATCCAGCCGGCATGGCATCAGCAATGGCCTTGCCTTCATCCGAAGCAGCAATGGAGGGATCAACCACACACTGGTTGGGATAGGACATCGGATGGGGCATGTAAATACCCTTTCTCGTATCCATGCCAAAGTTGAATTCATTGGGAACTTCTGTCGAAGCGGCTTCTTCACCGGGCTTGCAATTTGTACATTGTGGCGTTGTATACCGGGGATTAACAGTTACTTCCACAGTGTAGTTGCCTGGCTCACCGCTTACAGACGTGACATCGGCCAGTGTGTAAAAGGTTACCCTGGGATTGGTCTTGAGCCGCTTGAAATTGATTTCCAAGCCGCATGTCGGCGGACACAATTTTGGAAAGTACTTGTTGAGCTGGGCTACCCTGCCGCCAAGATAGCTTTCCTTTTCCACCAAATAGACATCGTAGCCTGCTTCAGCGGCTTCCAACGCAGCAGTCAGACCACTGAAGCCGCCGCCTACCACTAAAATGCTATTGCTCATATCATTACTCCTTTTCTCCCTGTAAGGATTTATTTACATTTTCAAGGCCCAAAGCTCAAGGTTCACCTGGATAAACCTTCAGCTTTGACCCTTTAAGAACCGCAATATCAAAGTATGAAAAATCCCAGGTGCCCTTGATTTTTGGGCACCTGGGAGGATTTTAAAGCATTCTTTTGAAGCTTTTCACAGATTACCTGACTAATCTGAAATAATCTGGTGACATTTTTTCTTCATGCAGGTCCATTCACCAGTTTTTGGATCATACTTTGAGTTAACGAAGCATTTCCATCCACCGGCATCATAATCTTTGTCATCTGCCTGCATGAAGTCACCACGATAGTAGAAGCCAGGATAGCGGCTCTCCTCGCGGAACTGGATGTGACGGAGATGGTCTTCAACCGTCCAGATCCTATGGAGATTCTCCCAGGCACGGAGGAGCTCATGAAGGCCACCTGCGGCCATCTTTTCAGAGTCCTCGCGGAGCCACTGCAGGTGCTGCATGACTATGTCAAGCAGCTTTCCATTAGTCATGTAGTAAGGTGACCAACCACCACCATACTCGTCTGTGTATTTCATCAAGCGTTCCATCATATGGCGCGGCTTGATGTAGTTGGGGTTGACCATTTCATCAGTGGTCTTCTGATAGTTCTCATAATAGACAGTAACAGGCTTGTAGATCTCAGCCTTGAGATCGTCCGCGCTTACTGCCAAGGTCGGAGTGAAGTCAGCATTGTCACGAATATAGCGGGCCATGGCCTTGGCGGCGATACGGCCTTCTGCATGGGAACCAGAGGAGAACTTGTGGCCAGAAGCGCCTACACCGTCACCAGCTGTGAAAAGGCCATTGACAGTTGTCATCCTGTTATAGCCCCATTTGTAATCATCGGGTACCCAGTCCTCATTTGGTCCACTGACCCAGATACCGCAGCAGCCTGAATGGCTACCAAGCATGTAGGGCTCGGTGGGCATAATCTCAGAACCGACTTTTTCAGGCTCGATGTTCATGGATGCCCAGAGACCAGCCTGGCCGACTGACATATCAAGAAAGTCCTCCCAGGCCTCGGCTTCCAGCTCTTTCCAATACTTCTTCAAGGCCTTTTCGTCCATTCCAGAGGCCTTTTTCTCTTCCAGGAATGCATTGAGAGCTGCAGCTGTATCCATATAAATCGGGCCGCGTCCTTCCTTCATTTCGAAAAGCATCAAATGGTTACGCAAACAGGTTGGAGTAACTGGTGCCAATCCATAGGGGGCATATTTTTC
Source organism: Deltaproteobacteria bacterium (assembly GCA_027031565.1). GTDB lineage: Bacteria > Desulfobacterota > Dissulfuribacteria > Dissulfuribacterales > JALVPX01 > JALVPX01. Next base: position 7,779 of record JALVPX010000167.1, read on the forward strand.
CAACTCAGCCTTTGCGCGGTCACTCTTTACATAGTGTTCACCATAGCCGTTGGTCACAGTGGCCTTGAAGAGCAGGAACCATGCACCAACAGGTCCATAACCGTCCTTAAAGCGGGATGGGGTGAACCTGTTTTCCATCATTGTCATTTCAGCACCCACCTGCATGCAGAGGGTGTAGGTGGAACCGGCGTTCCAGACAGGATACCATGCGCGGCCCTTACCTTCGTCGGTTGACCTCGGGCGGAAGATGTTAACAGCGCCGCCGCAGGCCACCAACATTGCCTTGCAGGTATACACGTGCACTTTGTTTTCACGAAGGTTGAAGCCAACTGCACCGGCAATAGTATTTTCCTTATTGGCATCCAACAGAAGTTTGACTATGAATACGCGCTCGATAAGGTCATAACCCTTGGTTTCGAGGGCGGCCTTGGCAGCCTCGGCCACGATACACTTATATGATTCACCATTGATCATAATCTGCCATTTTCCTGTACGCACAGGAACACCACCCTCCACAAGCTTTTTACCTTCACTGCCTTCTTTTTTCCAAATAGGAAGGCCCCATTCCTCAAAATGATGAACAGAATCATCAACATGACGGCCCAAGTCGAAAATGAGGTCCTCACGAACAACACCCATCAGGTCGTTTCTGACCATGCGGACATAATCGGCCGGGGTATTCTCACCAATATATGTATTAATGGCGGAAAGGCCCTGGGCCACAGCGCCGGAACGCTCCAGAGCAGCCTTGTCTACTAGTGCACATGTAGCTCCATCAGGCAGCCAGGCGCCTATTTCAAAGGCAGCGCCACAGCAGGCCATACCACCACCAACAAGGAGTGCGTCATAATGCTTTTCTTCTACTGGGACCTTGGACAGATCCGGCTCAGCCAAAAGCTCCCATTGTGGTTTGTTGCGAAGTGCCATATTCAATCCTCCTTAAATTTTTAATTAAAGTTGCGCCTTTTAATTCAAGTTCACCCTGCTAGGCAAAATCAGATGGTTTGCAAGTAGCCCTGTCTGGGGATGGGTAATAATTCTCAGATGTAAAAAGCAGCTCACTGTCAAGCTGGTCTGCACCAGGAGTCGGTTTGCCCTCGTAGGGCTTGATTGAACCTTCCGGGGTTGTCCTGATGGGGAACTTGAAGCGTTTCATATTGCCGTTGCGGAACTTGATGGTCCACATGATGGAGTCTGTTCCGCGCATGGGCTGGACATAACCACCCATGGGTGCAATGTCAGCATAGTGGCGGACTTCAATGGCACCCTGAGGACAGATCTTGACACAAGAGTAGCATTCCCAGCACTGATCAGGCTCTTGGTTGTATGCCCTCATTTCATCTGCGTTCAAGACCATTAGGTCGTTGGGACAAATGTACATGCAAGCGGTTTTCTCGCCGCCCTTGCAGCCGTCACACTTTTCTGGATTAACAAAACTTGGCATGTGTATACCTCCTACTGAGTGAGTTTAATTAATTTAGAACAAAACGAACGAAAGACAATGATTGATCTCTCCTCTGCTCTTTTACACCCCCTTTCTTGAATGTTTTCAAAGTTTTCCATAAACACAACCATAAGATAAGGGCTGCGGCCCTGCCGCAACCCTTGCTGTTTTTTACTTAAGATCCTCGAAGGCGCCCTTCTTGATCTTAACCTTCCTGGCCTCTGGATTTGCATAGTAGTCCTTGAGAATCTCCAAGACCTCAGGTCGGCTGAACTCTTTTGGCACCTCCTCAACCTTGCCCTCGCTCATCAGGCGGCGGAACTTGGTTCCACTCACAACCACGCGGTCCTCCTTGCTGTGCGGGCAAGTCTTGAGGGACGCCATGCCCTCGCACTTGTGGCACCAGAAGGTCCAATCTATTTTCAAGGGCTGGAGCTCAAGGGCGCCGTCCCAAAGCGTGTCATAAATCTCCTGGGCCTCAAACAGACCATAGAAGTCGCCGACACCTGCATGGTCACGTCCAATAATAAGATGAGAGCAACCGTGATTCTGCCTGAACACGCCGTGCAGCAAGGCCTCTTTCGGACCGCCATAGCGCATCTCAAGGGGATAGACTCCCAAGACGGTACGCTCGGCATTGTAATAGTTGTCGATAAGGGCCTTGTAACACTTCATCCTGACTTCACCTGGAATATCACCAGGTTTCAGCTTACCAACCAGGGCATGGATAAAGACGCCGTCCAATACTTCCTGTGCTATTTTTGTCAAGAATTCGTGGGACCTGTGAATGGGATTCCTGGTCTGGAAGGCTGCAACCGTGCTCCAACCGCGATCTTCAAAAATCTGCCTTGAGACAGATGGATGCATGTAGTGCTCGCCATACTTCTGAATGAAATCTTTTTCTGACAAGGCCTTGATAGGACCGCCAACATAATATTTGCCCGAGTTCATGACCTGCTGAACACCAGGATGTTCGTCCAGAGCAACGTCCCAGAACTTCTCTGAATCAGGACCCTTGCCCTTGAAACAGAGCTCGGCCTCTTTCTTCTTGTCCGGCTCATAAATCTCTTCGATCTTCATGGTGGCCATCAGCTCGCCGGTTTCTTTATCATAAAGGGCAACCTCGTCACCCTCATTCACGTTCTTTCTGGTCTCTTCATCAATGTCCAAGGTCACGGGCAAGGGCCAGAAGGTGCCGGGATCATCCTTCCTCAGCTTCATGTCTTCGACCACGCCCTCCCAGTCGGCCTTGCACATGAAGCCTGTAAGCGGGGTAAAAGACCCCATGCCGAGCATAAGGATATCACCAGACACCCTTGAACTTACATCGATCCGCTTCATGTCCTTAGCGCGGCCAATTTCATCATCCCTCTCCGCACCCTTTAGAAGCAAAGGCATTAACTTTTTCTTGGACCCGTGTGGATTTACCAACGCCATAACGAATATCTCCTTTCGATTAAAGAATTTTGCAGTTTTAGTATGTAAATCCCTGACACCAGGGAATTAAACGGTTTGCTCGCTAGAAAAAGGTGGCTAAATTCTCCTCTCTCACTTCACAGAAAAAACGAATGAATCGCCACTCAGTATTGTACACGGGATTTTATATAACACAAACACAAATTGTCAAGGGTAAAACGTTTATATCATGAAGATAAAATCGGTTTGGAGAATTCAAAATTTTTGACTAGATACAATTATTTGATTTTATGAGGTTTTTATCCATCAGATTATTTACCTGTTGGTCAGCCATTTTTTTTATTATGCTCAAAAAAATAAAGCAGAAAGACGTCATGAATGAGCAATTCTTCACAAGATCCATAGCAATTCTTGCTGGCGGCAAGAGCTCACGGTTTGGCTCCAACAAGGCCTTTGCCCCCTTTTTAGGTGCCAGAATAATCGATTTTGTTTTAGATGCCTGCAAAAAAAGCGGAACGGACATCTTTATCATTGCAAATCAAAAAAAATATCAGAACCTTGGGCTGCCAGTATACCCAGACATACATGAAGGCCTCGGCCCTTTGGCAGGCATCCACAGTGCTTTGAAGCATGCCGGATCAGACCGCGTTTTCGTGACGGCCTGTGACATGCCGCTTTTAAACAATCGTTTGATAAAATGGATGTTCAGCCTCAACAGGAAAGAACCAGTCATAGTGCCAGAGTTTGACAACAGGCTACAGCCCCTCCATGCAATATATTCAAAGAGGCTACTGCCGTTCATAGAACAGTGCCTCGAAAAAAAAAGGCTCAGCCTTCACGGGTTGCTTAATAAACTACCCTGCTATGTCGTTCACCAGAATCTGATTCTTCCCTTCTGCCCGAACGGGCTCTGTTTTGCCAATGCAAACACCAAGAAGGAATTAGAGAGGCTGGAAGAGGTAGCTCCACAATATTTTGAAAAAGTCTTGAGCTAAAAGTTCATGTAAAGTATCTATTCGGAGATCAAAAATCTAAAAATTGGAGCCTCTGCAGATGCCCTTAGACCATTTGGAAAAGAGAATTGACAAGGCCCTCAAAAAGGGAAAACCCGGAAGCGCCGTACAGCCGGTCAAAATGAGGCGGGACAGCAAGTTCAAGTTTAGATGCTATCCAGGAGTTTCCTGTTTTACACGATGCTGCCGCAACATGAACATCATCTTAACGCCCTATGATATCATTCGCATGAAACAGCGCCTCGGCATAAACTCCGATCTTTTTTTGAAACTTTATGCCAAGCCGGAAATGCTCGGGATTACGGGGGTGCCGGTGGCCCGCCTGAAAATGTTGGAAGAGGAAGGCGGAAGATGCCCATTCGTTACCTCCGAAGGATGCCAGATATACACAGACAGGCCAGTGTGCTGCCGCTATTACCCCATAGGCATTGCGAGCCTCAAGCAACAGGAACAGCAAAAGGCAGAAGAAGAGGAGTTTTTCTTCCTGGTAAAAGAAGGGCACTGCAAAGGCTTCGAGGAGCAGGACGAATGGACAGTGGATTCCTGGCGTGCAGACCAGGAAGCAGACCTCTATGACA
>JALVPX010000168.1 GCA_027031565.1 Deltaproteobacteria bacterium
TATAAAATCTGACTTTATTTTGTCGATTTCGTTCAGCCTCTCAGCCATGTTGTTGAACGCAATTGCCAATTCACCCAGCTCATCCTCTGCAACTACACGAATCTTGTGGTCAAACTTGCCCTCCCCTATGGCCAGTGTCCCTTCCCTCAAGAGCTTGATCGGCCTCTTTATGTACAAATAGAGAAACCAGGGCGCCAGCAGAGCAAAAACTACGGCGCCCAGTAAAATTATGGCTGTTAGCCTTTTGGCATCTGAACTTTTGGCAAATATGGCGGCAGACTTATTTTTTAAATTGTCTCTGAGCCCTTCCTGGATCTCTTGTATCGAAAGCATCATGTTGTATATGATCTGCTTTATTTTTTCTTCCTTTTGGCGCCCAAGATCCGGGGGAACAGATTTTGCATATTCACCAAAGGGAGGCATCGCCTCCTTTACAACAGACCTTAACTGGGCGAGATTGTTTTCGAGGGATTCAAGGCTTGGCAAAATGGTGTCCGGACCGATTCCGCGGATGGCAACCAGCCTCTCCTGAAAATCAAGTGCCAATTTTTCAAAAATTTGGTAGGAATTGTCTTTGTGCAAAGTGACGTATCGCCTGCTTTCGGCTTCAATAGATGGAATAAGGCCTTTCAAATATTCCATGGTGGTCGACAGACCAATGTCTTTTTGGGCCAAACTGCTTGCCAGATCGTCAATCTGGCTCAAGGAATATATTGAAACAGCACATGGCAGGATCATTATAACCAGCAATATCAGATAACCTAGCAACAGCTTCTGGTAGAGTCCCACTTTATGTATTAAAGTCTTGGCTGCCATTTGGATTTAAATTTTGCTCTTTTTTAAAAATAGCACCTATGAATGCAAAACAAAATTCTCAAAACTCAAAACCTCATATAATTGAAGAAAGACCGCGCATCCTCCTGGTTGACGATGACCAGTCAATACTCGAAGTCATGAAAATGCGCCTGGAACTCATGGGTTACCAGGTTAGCCCTTTCCCAGACCCGGAAGACGCGTACAAGGCCTTCAAGAAGGAAGGCGGGTTTGATCTGCTCCTCACCGACCAAAAAATGGCTGGTCTGACAGGCCAGGAACTGATGGAGCTCTGTTTAAAGGAGGATCCCACCCTCCAGACAATCATATTTACAGCCTACGGCACCATAGAGCAAGCGGTAGAGGCGGTCAAAGCGGGAGCCTACTCATTCATTACAAAACCTATCAATCATGAGGAACTCACTGTTCAAATCGAGCAGGCAATTGAAAAAAGGACCCTTCTACGCAAAATTCGATACCTGGAAAACTTTTTTGAGGAGCAGGACAGCTTTGAGGGCATGGTAGGAACCAGCCCGAAGATGAAAGAAATCTTTAAAAAGATCATGCAGATAGCGCCGACAAAGGCCACTGTGAGCATTTATGGCGAATCCGGGACTGGCAAGGAATTAGTTGCTAGGGCCATACACTTTTACAGCAAGAGGGCCAAGGCCCCTTTTATTGCCATCAATTGCGCTGCCATCCCTGAAACTTTGCTTGAAGATGAGCTGTTCGGCCACGTAAAGGGTGCCTTTACCGGCGCCACGGCATCCAAGGAGGGACTGTTTACACAAGCCGACAAGGGCACCCTTTTCATGGATGAGGTTGGTGAAATGAGCAAGCCTATGCAGGCAAAACTGCTCAGAGTGCTCGAAACAGGTGAAGTTAGGCCTGTTGGTGGTGAAAAGGTAAGGACTACGGATGTAAGGCTGATCGTGGCAACTAAAAGGGATCTAAAGGAGATGGTGGATAAGGGGGAATTCAGGGAAGACCTTTATTACCGCATTCATGTGGTCCCTATCTACATGCCTCCTCTGCGTGAAAGAAAAGAGGACATATTGCTGCTCACAACCCATTTCCTTGAAAAATTTGTTTCCAAGATGGAAAAACGGATTCGCGGCATAGAGGAGGATGTGCTGGATGCCTTTAATGCCTACGACTGGCCTGGAAATGTTCGGGAACTGGAAAACATCGTAGAATATCTGGTGGCCATGTGCCCTGGAAACGTCATTGACATATCACTGCTGGAGAATACGCCTCTGGCCAATATCAAAACCGAACGTTCTATCAAGCCTCTGAGGGAGGCAAAGGATGAATTCATAAAGGCCTACCTGGAAAATCTCTTCCAAAAGACCAAGGGGAACATAACCAAGGCGGCCCAAGAGGCTGGATACTACAGGGCAGATTTTTATAAATTGTTCAAAAAATATGGAATTGATCCAAAAAAATATAAGCATGCCTCAAAAATCATCGAACCCAAAAAGAAGGCCGGCCAGCCGGTGGAAGGCAGATAATGAAAGATTTCATGGCTGCAGTGGAAAAGGGCCTTGATTTTTTGTCCAAAGATTCCCCTCTTGTGCCTGAAATTTGCGTAATGCTCGGCACCGGGCTTGGTGGTTTTTCAAAAAGTGTGAATGTTGTGTGGGAAAGGCCATATTCGGAAATTCCCGGGTTTCCCGTATCAACGGCCCCGGAGCATGCAGGAAAGCTCATAATAGGTTCACTGGGACCCAATCGAGTAGCGATCTTTCAAGGCAGATTCCACTATTATGAGGGATATTCTGCCCGCCAGCTGACCCTGCCGGTAAGGGTGATGGGCCTTTGGGGGGCCAAATGTCTCATAGGATGCAACGCTGCTGGCGGGCTCAACCTGAGCTTTTCCTCAGGCGATCTCATGCTTATAAAAGACCATATCAATTTTATCCCTGACAATCCGTTAAGGGGCCCAAACGTGGATGAATGGGGTCCTCGCTTTCCCGACTTATCCACGGCTTATTCGCCACGGCTGCGCAGCAAGATGACAGAGGCAGCCCAAAATCTCTCCCTTGATCTCAAGCAGGGGGTGTATGTGGCTGTTCCTGGACCAAGTCTCGAAACCCCTTCGGAAACCCGCTTTCTGCGGAAAGCCGGCGCCGACGCAGTGGCTATGTCCCTTGTGCCCGAGGTGATAGTCGCGGTCCACGCAGGCATGGAGGTGTGCGGAATTTCAGTAATTGCCAACGTAAATAATCCCGACGACTTTAAGCCAATTCTCATAGAGGACGTGATCGAACAAGCTGCCAAGGCGGAAAAGAAACTCGAATTGCTGCTGACAGAAGTCATGAAGGAGCCCTTGTGTGAATAAAGCAGACCTCATCATCACTAGTGAGAGCCTGATAACTGATCCGCATGAGCCGCCTTTTTCTCCGGGAGCACTGGCCCTAAAAGACGGCCTTGTAGCTGATGCCGGGGAAAAGGAGCGCATCCTTAAGGCCTGGCAGGCCCATGAAACCCTCTGCAGGCCCACCAGCCTTGTCATGCCAGGTCTTATAAATTGTCACACCCATGCCCCAATGACACTGCTTCGCGGTATCGCTGACGACATCCCCCTCAAGGAATGGCTTGAAAAGCATATATTTCCTGCAGAATCAAGGCTCACAAAAGATCTCGTTTTCTTGGGAACGGAACTGGCATGTGCCGAAATGATCCGGTGCGGCATCACGGCCTTTGTTGACATGTATCTATTTGAAGATTCTGTTGCAGAGGCAGCAGACAGGGCCGGGATGCGCGCATGGGTTGGTGAAGGGGTCTTTGATTTTCCAACACCTGCGTTTAAATCAGGCGAGGAAGCGCTGAATGAGACCATTCGGCTCCATGAAAAATGGAAAGATAACGCCAGGATCACCATAACAGTTGACCCTCACACGCCCTATACATGCAATAAGAGGCTGCTTGAAAAATCCCGTGAGCTTGCAGAAAAACTTGACCTCATGATAGTAACGCATCTGGCCGAAACTTCGTGGGAAGATGGGGAAATAAGGAGGCGTTTTGGCACCACCCCGGCCAGATATCTCGACTCGCTGGGCCTGATAACCCCAAACACCCTGGCTGCCCATTGTGTATGCCTGGGCTCAAGAGACATTGAACTGCTGGCCCAGAGGAAAACCAGCGTGGCCCATTGCCCTGAGAGCAATCTCAAACTAGGTTCCGGGATAGCGCCTGTTGCGGAAATGCTTCATGCCAAGGTGAACGTTACCCTTGGCACAGACGGGACAGCAAGCAACAACGATCTGGATATGTTGTCTGAAATGGACACTGCTGCAAAACTCCATAAGGGCATCACCAAGGATCCCACAGTGGTTTCAGCCCACGA
>JALVPX010000169.1 GCA_027031565.1 Deltaproteobacteria bacterium
ACCTCGCCGCATCCCTGGCACGCCCTGTGGCCTGGAGCCAAGGGTTCTTCTTTGGGCAGATTCTTAGCTGAAAATCCTTTAAATTTTTCGAATTCAGGTATCATTTTTCCCGCACTCCGATCACTTCATAAAGTTCTTTAGGCCGTCTCTTTGAATATTGTTCAGCCTTGTCGATTATCTCTTCAAACCTTTCAACTGTTACATCCCTGCCGCCCAGGCCAGCTACGAAGCTGAAAATCTTGGGGGCGCCGGGGATCTTGTAGAATATGGAACGCAGTTCAGCACCTACCGGCCCGCACACCGCACCAGGCGGCAGACAGCGATCGACCACCGCCAGGACCTTGGCATGTTTGGTAGCTGCCCTGAATTCCTGGGCTGGGAACGGCCTCCAGAGCCTTATCCTGACCAGGCCTACATTTCTGCCTTCATCCCGCATCTTGTCTATGGCAGTCATGGCGGTTTCAGATATGGAACCCATGGTGACGAGGATGGTATCTGCGCCTTCTGCCTTATAGCTCTCCACGGGATGGTATTCGCGGCCGAAATGGTCGGCAAATTCCTTCCAGGCCTTCAGGATTACCTTTCTGGAATTCTTGATGGCGTGGTCATGGGCAACCTTTGCCTCGGTATAGACTTCAGGTATTCCGACCGGCCCCATGGTCACGGGCTTCCTGGGATCAAGTTTCCTCTTTGGTTTGAAGGGCGGAATATAGGCATCCACCTCTTCCTGGGTCGGCAGTTCAATGGGTTCTATCACGTGGCTCAAAGTAAAGCCATCTATGTTGACGATCATAGGCAGCGAGACCCTTCTATCTTCTGCCACCCTGAAGGCGTGCAGAACGAGGTCAACGGCCTCCTGCCCGTTTTCAGCAAAGGTTTGAATCCAGCCTATATCCCTTTGCACCATTATGTCCTGATGATCATTCCATATGCTGATGGGCGCTGACATGGCCCTGTTTGCAACCACCATGACCATTGGAAGCCGCATGGTGCTGGGGATGTAGAGAATCTCGCTCATGAGCGAGAGCCCTTGTGAACTCGATGAAGTGAACACCCTGGCGCCTGCAGCCACTGCTCCGCAGCAGGCGCTCATGGCAGCGTGCTCAGATTCCACGGGTATGTATTCCGCATCAAGTTCCCCATTGGCGACTATTTCAGCCAGATGCTCCACGATGTGGGTCTGGGGTGTGATGGGATACGCCGGTATGACCTCAGCCCGTGCCAGCTTTACCGCATCAGCTATGGCAATTGAAACTTCTACACCAATCCGTTTTCCCATTTTACCCCTCCTCCGGAACCATGGTTATGGCATCCTTGGGGCACTGATGGGCACAGATGCCGCAACCTTTGCAATATTCCATGTCTGCTTCAAAATATCCATCTTCTGTCTGGCTGTAGCACATGTCTGGGCAGAAGATCCAGCACATGCCGCACTTGATGCATTTTTCCTTGTCGAGCACAGGACGCTGGGAACGCCAGTCCCCGGTCCTGAAGTTGGCTGAATTTCCAGGCTCGACAACGTCACACCCAAAGGTGATGGTTTTCCAGCCTATTATGGCGTCGTTTGTAGCCATTTTATCACTCCCTTGTCTAACAAACTTTTGTTTCGTCGTAGGCCCTTTTGAGGGCAGCTTTGTTTTTTTCTGAAAGCTTACCGAACCTGCGGTCAAGGGCCGCTTCCAGCGCCTCTGTTCCAATTATGCCGGTGGCCTTCAGAAGGGCACCAAGCATGGTAGTGTTGGTAATGGGAAGGCCCAGCACCTCCCTGGCAATGGTGTTTGCATCCACCATGGCCAGCTTGCACTTAAGACCGAAGGCCTTGCGCACACCAGCCTCGTCCAGGGCGGTATTAAGGATCACGATACCGTCATCCTTCAACCCATCAGCAACATTCACCAGTGATGGCAGGGAGGAATCGAGCACTACGACGATGTCTGGATGATATACCTTCTCCCTCGTCCTTATCTGTTTGTCACTCACCCTGATAAAGGCAGCTACTGGAGCACCACGCCTTTCAGGCCCAAAACTTGGAAAGGCCTGGGCATATTTGCCCTCGTCTATGGCAGCTGAAGCAACCAATTCTGCTGAGGTCACAGCGCCTTGCCCGCCTCTGCCATGAAGTCTGACTTCTTTCATTGATGAAATCTCCCGTGTGAATTTGAATAGTAGCAGTAATGAAGGTTTTGTTACCACGGATAAAAAACGTTTGTCAAGGGGAATGAAGCTCGATTCAGCCGCTGTTTAGGGCATAAGACCGGAATGAAATGCAAAGGCCTGGTGTATGAATCTCAGCCCAGTGTCCTGCCCAGGGTACAGCACTCTTCCTTGCTCAACAAATGTTCACAATCCTCGATTCGAATCTGCTGAAACAGCCTCCTGGCCGTATCAAGGTCCTTTGCCTTTTGTGCATAGCACAATGCCAGATATGCAAGGGCCTTCTTGTTCCTAGGCTGAATCGAAAGAATCTTGTGCCACAGGCCCCTTGATTTTTTCCATTGTCCAAGTCTCCAAAATGCCTCGGCTGCCATTTGCAGGCTTTCAACAGGGACCTTTTCAGGTTCAGCCGTCAACGGTTCCATCAATTTTATAACATCCCTGTAACGGGATCTCTTCAACAAGATGGCAGAAAGCCTGGTAGCAGCAGCAAGGTTGCCTGGCTCAATGGCAAGGGCCTGCTTAAGGCTTTTCCTGGCCTTGTCCATCTGGTCTGCAGCCATATAGGCACAGCCAAGATTGTAGAAGGCCATGAAGCTGCCCGGCTCAAGCCTTGCCGCCCTTTGAAACGCCTTTATGGCATCCTTTTTCCGCCTCATTTGAGCAAGGCACACCCCCAGGCTGTTCCAAAGATTGCCGTTACCAGGCCCAAGCTTCACCCCCCGCCTGTAGTGCCTCAATGAGCCTGGAAGATCCCCCCAGCTAAACATCTCGTCTCCGGCAACATTGAGTGTGACGTCATCAAAAACAGCTGTCTTGCCTTTGCCCAGCAGTTCTGCATGCCTGTAAGCCCAAAGGGCGCCGACAGGTCCCTTTGATAAGGCAGGCGACTTTTTATTTTTGTAGTATATGCCTATGGTGACCTTTTTTCTCGATTTGCCGACGATGAACTTCCTCAGTCTCTCTGTCTGGACGTCAATCGGCTCCTCTGAAAGGGATGTCAAGATGAGGGCGGAATGGTTTGAAGACCGGACGACCCTTATATCACTGCTCTGGCTAAGCCGCTTTAGCATCGGCCTTGTCAGAGGGGATGCGTAGCATATCAAATCATGTCGCCTGGAGCCATTTTGGGCCTTGATGCACTGTTCAAGGAACCTGAGCAGGGAATCAATATCCAGCATTTTTTCAAGGCTGGTAAGGGCCTGCGAGGTAAAGATGTCGGCATCGAAAAGCGTTGAGATGCGTTCGAGCTGCCTGAAGGTTTCCTTTTGACCACCTGGTTTGTCATCTTGCCAGCTCAATCCAGCCACGAGGATCTTTTTGGGGCCAAGGCCCTTTGCCTTGGAAAGAGTGAAAAAGTTGTGCAGGGCAGCAGCCCCTTGCTCCAGGTCTTCTGGAAACGTTATCAGATACCAAAGCTCTTTGAAGTTTCCGCCCAGGAAAAAGGCATTGCCAAACGCCTTGACTGTTGCAGGCCGGATCAGGTTTTCGTTTTTGAATGCATCTTTACGGCCGCTTAACCTCACATAAAGGAGGCTGGTAAAACCAAGCTCTGGCAGCAGGGGATGCGCCAGCATCTCATCCAGCATCCTGGGCGGCGAACCCGCAGGAGCTGACATTGCCTCCTTTTTGAGCCGCTTGATGCCCTGTTCGATCCAGTCTTTAAGCAGGGGAAGCCATCTTTCCGCCTCGTCAGGCAGGGCTGGAAAGCCGGGATCATGGAGCACGATTAACCCCTGGTATGCATCTTCTTCAATCACAGGGATCATCACCTGCTCCCCCACCCTGTCCCAAAAGGCCTTCTGCCTCGACAAGGCATTCAAGGCCCTGACCTTCTGCCTTGCAGAGACAGCAAAGGACTCAAGCGCCTCTTCTGGTTCCAGAGGCAGTATGCGTGATGTTTTAAATGGAAAAAACTCGTTCAGCTCTTGAAGCAGCTTAGGGCCCAGAAGCGCCAAATCATTGGGTACTGTCAAGCCGGCTTGAGGATTCATTTGG
>JALVPX010000170.1 GCA_027031565.1 Deltaproteobacteria bacterium
CACTCGTTTGGTCAAATGCCCTAGTTGAAAACGCCTAATAAATAGGTAGTTTCCCCTGTTTTATTCAAGTCTTCAAAGGTATCATCTTTATCAACTTGAATGGCCATGATTACCAGAAATTTTATATCTAATTGAAATAAAGGTATTTTTCATAGAAGACAACTGAAGCCGGTTCAAGAGAAGTATGACAAAAATTTTCTGGCATGAAATATGCTAAAAAAATAGATGAATTCTTGCTTCTAAAAAGGCTATTTCCCTCCAACTGGCTGTATCCCCCACAAAACGGCCACAGATGCGAAAGCATCGTCAATACTGGTGTATAGGCACATTTCAAAAGTAAGGGTGTTTTATTTTCTTTAAAGTTTAAAAAGAGGAGATGCAAAATGAGAAAACATTTTCTTGAGAGGCGGAGTTGGCTATTTGCTTGCCTTATCTTCTCCACCCTCCTGATAGGAGCAGGAGTTATCCTGGGAGTTGGAACAGCAAATGCCATGCCTGCAAAACATACTAAGATTTACTTAAGGGGACCAGATGGTGAACCAATTACCAAATGGATGATGTATGGAGATAATGCTTCCATCCCTAACGCCTATAGCGCTAAGGCAACATGCGGATGGTGTCACAATGGATCAGATAGGGAATACGCTAATCCATCCGAATTTCAAAACGGAGGGCCTCCAACTGGAACACAGTTGGGTGCGACTTTACGTTCCTACGATGAGATCGAAAGGCACGGTTATCACTTCCAGCTTGGCGCAAACCACCTGAAGGGCTGGAACTCTGGAATGCCGCCTTCTTACGGTGGTTCAGGATCGTGGGTCAGCCATGTATCCATGGGCAAGCCATGGGTGCAGGGCCAGGGCCATGTGGGGAAGTGGTGACCGCCATCTGCTCGCCAGTGGGCGAGATTATTCCAGGGAATGGGTGCACTAACAGGTAACGCCACTGACAATGATACTCCATATGTGTTTTCCGACGCTGACGCCATGATAAAATCTGCCGATCTTACTGTAGCAGGCCAGATGCGCGACTGCGCCGAGTGCCATGCAGGCGGCGGCGCCATGGAATACATTCCAAATGGCGATCCATCAAAGCGCACTCCATACAGGAACATGGCTGCGGATGGAACTCTGGCACTAGTGGACACAACACAAGGAAACGGCGTAACCAATCCTATCACCTCGCTGACCTCTAGCACGTATACCGCATTCAACTACTTCATCGATATCTTTGATGAAGACAATGACGGCGACAAGACAGAGGTCCTGGAAAACAATTATTACAGAACTGGTGTTATGGAAGTCGACTGCCTGATTTGCCACTTGCAGGGCTATGAGTATGCAGAGCGCAAAGAGGCAGTCCGAAAAGGCCAGTTCGATGTCTCCAGGGTTGTTGGTGCAGGTATTGGCCGCGCACTTATGGAAAGGGATGATGCGAGCAACAACTTGTATGGCCGTGTAGTTGCCTATGATGACACAAAGGTCTTTGTTGATCAAAGCAACAATGCAACCTATCTGGCACCATACATAGCAATGCAGATCAAAGGTATGCCTCCTTCCAAGAACTGTACGAACTGTCACGTGCAGAGGCCGCAGTCTGACTGGAAGAAGCGCGGTGATTTCTGGGGCGGCGATTACGAGCATGAAGTACACGCAAGGCTCCAGTGTATGGGCTGCCACGAAAGGCGTGAAGGCCTTGAAGTGGGTACCAGCGGGAACTCCACTTCCAAGCTGCTTGGCCAGTGTGATCCTGCCAAGGGCATAGCCCCGTATAGTTCTGTATGGAATGCCAATGATAACACAGTCAGGACTTGCGAATACTGCCACATAGAACACAAAGGCGGCTTCTTTGGCAAGACGGCTCCTGATCCAACAGACAAGCACTATCGCGCAGGCCTGCTGGCCAAGATATGTCAGGACGGCGGCGTCTATCCGATGACATTACCTCCGGCCTTCGGTGGCGGCACCTATGATTTCCGCATGCCTCATGATGGTGTGGCAGATGCATCCCACCTGGATATCATCAGCTGTGAAGCCTGCCACGTACTCAAGATGGGTGGCCATACAGGTGGTGCGCTGGTCGATGCTACTGGTCCAGACGTAGAAGGGCGCCTGGCTGACCATGAAAACCATTATATTGAGAGAACGATGTATAAAAATGGTAAGCCGAATTTGGTTTATCAATGGCAGCGTGCAGACTTTGACGGCGATGGCGTAAAAGAATCGAAGATCATCCCATCCAATCTGCTCACCAATATGTTCTGGGTCAACACCACTTACCCGTTAGACCTCAATGGTGATGGTACACCTTCAATGACCACTACTGCCGGGACTAGGGTTTACATGGATGTAATCCTTCCGACGCACATAATGGGCGCAGGTCTTACTGGCGTGACCCAGGATGGCAATTTCTCTGAGAGTGACATGCAGGCGCAAGCTAATGCCATCATCAGCTACTTAAACAGCCTTGGTGTGACAACAACTGGAGCGGTCTTGAAGTTGAACTTCTTCTCTGCTCCATTTAAGGTCACACACAATATTGGGCCTGCAAATCAGGCATGGGGTGCTAATGGGTGTAATGACTGCCACGCGCCCAAAGCTGGATTCTTTAATGGAGATTACAGGATCCTTCCTGATCACCTCGAGATGGGCATCAATGCAACCAAGTGGGTCGATCCATTGATCTACATCGCAAATACCGATGGCACCATGGGACCTGGATTCAGTGACGTGGAAGGATTCCATGGAATGCTTGCAGGTTATGGCTATGACTACATGTTCCCATGGGCAGCGGCCAATGCAACTATGGTTACTGACAGCTGCTTTGGAACATTGCTTGATAAGAGCGGCTATTCAGTGCTGAATAGAGTCCTTACGCACACAGACGATGGCAACGCAAGCGCTTCTTTGCTCACTGCTATAGACAAGAGCAACTTCCTCTATGAGGATTATCCAGGAAGCATGATTGGTATGGAGTTCAACCCTGTCGACGGTAGCGGTAACAAAGGCAATACTGCCGGGTGGGTGGCATACCTTGAAAGCATCAATGGCGATGCTGCTCATGGCGTACCGCCTACAATTACGATGATCTCCTGTAACGGTACAAATGCCACCAACTTTGGCGCAAACAATGCCACCATCCAGCTGAGCCTCGGCGGTCCCATAAATAGCATAGCATGTACGGTAAATGCCACGGATACCGACATGACCGGCAATGCTGTGGCCATGAGCCTTGATTCCAGCAACACCCAGTGGCGCATAGTGCCTGGCAGTGCAAGGCCGCTCCAGAAGGTGCTCAATGGAAATCCGGTGACCATCGACTTCCCGGCAGGTGCAGATAACAATGCAACTGTTGAGGTGACGGTTTACATCACTGATTCTGAAGGTCTGAAGAGCTTCAAGAATGTGACAGTGAGGATGGATTAATAGGTTGCTAACCCAAACCGCCTTTACTCCCTCCGGGTAAGGCGCAATTCACAGGGCCGGGAGCAATCCCGGTCCTCTTTTTTTGAAACTTTGGCACAATTGCGGGGCGGCTGGTGTGTCTCCTTCACCATTTTTAAAGGTCTGCTGTGCGTCTTTGAAGGCTCTTCATCTTCTTCACGTTAAAAATGGTTCAGGAGCCACTCCCAGCCGTCACCTCCACGCCTGTCCATTCAAAAAGCTTATTGCCTTGAAGAGTCTTTGATTCGGATGCTCTGAAAATCTAGAGTAATACATTTTCAAAAGGCTACCTTCAAAAATTAGGATTTTTATTCAAGGGCAAGGCGCGCGAAAAAAATAACCCCATAAGAGCCAACTTCTGAAACCAATTTAGCCCTGGCACAATTTATGCTCCAATATATTGAGGTTTTTGCTAAAGTGGGGCATTTGCCCTAGTTTGAAACAGACGGCAACATGGCATGAAATTGTTCGCAATATCATCCCTTCTTTTCTATAATTATTTATGAAAAGAAGAGACCTGATACCGCTTCCATGCCTTGCCCTTGGTTAGGTGCACCATGATCAAAAAATTGATCGTCACATTTGAAATCTTGTCCATTATTGCTGCTTTTGTCCTCACCATCTGGCTTGTATCAGATACGAAGAAAAAATATAGCGAAATGATGATGATAAAAGATGAAATAGCAGACGCCGAGACCCGGCTTCAGGCCCTTAAGGCCTATGAAGACCGTGTGGATGAGCTCAAGGCCACATTAAATTCCTTGGAGACCTTTCGGAGAAATAGGCTCCCGGTACTTCCTGTTTTGAAAGAGATTGTGGAAAGGAGCGATCCCAGGACCTTGATCAAGATATTTGAGATGGAGCAGGACAAGGTGCAGATAAAGGGCCAGGGTGGCTCGGCCATCGAGAACATGACCCGCTGGGTCAGGATACCATTTGTAAAGGAGGGCAGGTTCGTTTCGCCAGTATCTCATAACAGCCTTGTAGGTGACCGGTTTGTGGCCGAACTGATAGTGGATAATACCGCGGCTAACGAGTATGCAGACAAGATTGCAAAGGGTGAATAACCGCCATTTGTCTATAAGCCTTGCGCCCTTACTTGGGTTTTTGTTATGGCTGACAGCAGCCCTGTTCTGGTATAAATTTTCATTTGTACCATTGTGGACCGAACGCATCCAACATACCAATCAAATTCTTCATGCCCGCAGCACGCTTGATGCCCTCAATGAGGAAATAGAACGCTATACAAGGCTTAGGGATAAATCCTTGAATCTTGAAGTTGAGTTGGAAGGAAGGACCCATGAATTGATTACAGGCGCTGACCCGGACGAGGTTGCTCAAAAGGCCCAGGAGATGATAGTTAGCCTTGCCTACGAACAGCAGCTAGAGGTGGTTTCTTACAAAATTGCACGCAGGAAGAAGTGGAACAATCTGCGATTGATTGACCTTGAAATGGAGTTTAACGGCAACACCGATCAGATTGTTGCTTTTTTGAAGGATGTTGATGAGATGTGCCGATCCGTCCGCATCGAAAAGGTGAATATCTCTTCCGGCATGGGGGTTAGCCTTCATGGACTGTCAATCCTGTTTGAAACGCTTTTTGTGCCTTCATTGGGGGAATAGGAGGGGAATTTGTCCAAGAAAAAGAAAGTAAAATCAAAAAAAGGCGCCACAAGGCTGCAAGAAAAGATCAGCCCGGAAGCTGAGGTTAACAAGGGCGACAAGTGGAGCTTTGTCCATAGCCGGTGGTTTGAAATCGCTGCCCTGGCCCTTGTGGTTGCCCTTGGCCTGCTGGTTCGCCTGGAGGATGTAAGGGATTGGAAGGCCCACCCAGAGCTTGCCCTTTATAAGGGGGAGCCCTTGCTGACCACCTTTGACGGCTATTTCTATCTGCGCCTTGCAAGGGATCTGGCCGAAGGTGTCTATGAACCGGTTGATGGTGACAGGGCAGTTCCCGATAGGCCCAAAAGGCCGTGGCCGCCTCCACTCCTTTCTGTATTAGGGGCTGCTGCAGCAAAGGTTACTCCATGGTCTATTAATTGGATCGGTGCCGTTCTGCCATGTTTGCTGGGCATATTGCTGGCATTGCCGTTGTACAGCCTTGGGCGCTTTTATGGCGGACCAGTTATGGGCCTTACTGCTGTACTGATGGGGCTGCTTTCGCATTATTATGTTTACCGGAGCAGCCTGGGTTGGTTTGATACTGATTGCATGAATGTCACCTGGGGTACAGGGGTTACATTCGCCTTTCTTCTATTCGCTGTGAATAAAGCCAAGCGGCGCTATCTCTATTTTGGACTCGGCATATTTCTTTATGCCCTTTTCTTGTGGTGGTGGGACTCTACACCTGCCGTGACAACGGTGATTTCCTTTGTTCCCTTTGCCGTGGCCCTGATCTTTTTTTATCGTCCAAAGCCCAAAGAAGGGATGATATTTGGTGCATGCATGGCATTGGCCGGAGTGGCTGTGCTGATGTGGCAGGGGTTTGATCTGCCTGTCAGGATAGTGCAGCAAGTCCTGTCGGTGTTTCAATATATTTCCACCAAAAAGGCAGCAGGCATTTGGCCTTCCATGGGTGCCACGATCTCGGAACAAGCGATTCCAACCTTTAGTGAGATTGTGGCCAAGACCACAGACAGCCTGCCCGCCTTTATATTGGCGGCAGTCGGCCTTGCCTGGCTCTTTGTAAAAAAGCCGAAAGACAGCCTTTTTTTGTCTGTCCCCATAATTCTTGCCGCCCTTGCTTTCTTTTTTGCAAAGCGTTTTCTCGTTTTCCTTGCGCCTGTCACAGCTCTGGGGATAGGGTTTGCAGTGTCTGAACTCTGGCGTTTAAGGTCAAAATACAGGTTGTGCGCCTTGGCAGTGCCGGTGCTGGTGTTTGCAACAGCATGGTTCCCTTTCAAAAAGGATATGGGCAAGAATTTCTGGCCCAAGGAGCCCCCTCATCTTGTCGAGGGCATGGACTTTGCCGGCAAGGCCACACCAGAGAACGCTGTTATCTGGGCATGGTGGGATCACGGTTATCCAATGCAATACTGGGCACGAAGGGGCGTTATTTCAGATGGAACTTTTCACGATGAAGAACGTTCCGTATATAATGGTTTTCCATATGTTGCTCACAGTTACAGGCTTGCTGCCAATTTTATCAATTTTTACGTTGCCCGTGGCAAGCCGGGTTTTCGCACATTTTACAAGGCCGTGGGAAATGATCCTGCAAAGGGCCTGAAGCGGATAAAAGAGATCCTTGCCGCCGGGCCTGAAAAGGGCCGCACCATTTTGGAAAATATCAAGCCCGAACCAGTGAGAGAGTACAAGACTACGGAAGATTGGCTCCGTTTTTTCTTTCCCGGAGAGACCAGGCCCGCCTATATCTTTCTGGACTGGCGCTTGCTCGGCACAAGTTACTGGTGGTACTGGCTTGGTTCATGGGATATTGAAAAACGTGAAGGCATCCATCCCTTTTTCAAACCACTGTTCGGCGTGATAGTAAAAGGCACCACTGCTACAGATGGAAGCCGCTTTAATGCCGATCTGGTAAAGGGCATAGCCCAATTCGGGGATTTAAAATTTCCTATAAAAAAGGCTTATGTGCACGATGGCAGGCGGATCAGGAGCAACGACTTTCCTTACAAGGAAGGGCTTAACTTTGAGCTTTTTGTACCAGGGGGATTTGCTGCCCTGGAGGATCAAAACATAAGTGAATCTGTATTCAATAAACTTTTTATGCGTCATATGGCCCCGTCAATCTACTTTCAGCCAGTGGCCCTTAAGGCCCCGTCATTTCAACTTTGGAAAGTAAAGGGGGACACCTTTTAAACATGTATGAAGAAAAAAAAGTCGCTGTTGTGGTGCCTGCCTATAACGAAGAGCACCTGATTGGAAGGGTTATAGAAACAATGCCTGAATGGGTAGACAGGATCGTGGTCGTGGATGACTGCAGCCAGGACAAAACAGCAGAGGTGGTCAGCAACCACGCAGTGCGCAACAAAAGGGTGGTGCTCCTGCGCCATAAAAAAAATCAGGGTGTAGGTGGTGCCATTGTCACAGGATATAAGTGGGCAAGAGACAACAATATAGATGTGACCGTGGTGATGGCAGGCGATGCCCAGATGGACCCGGCAGATCTTCCAAACATCGTTGCACCGGTGGCTAGAGGAGAGGCAGACTATACAAAGGGAAACAGGCTTTTCCATGGCAAGGCATGGCGTGTAATCCCCAAGCACCGTTATCTTGGTAATTCCTTTCTGTCCCTTCTTACAAAAATCGCTTCCGGCTACTGGCACATAGCCGATTCTCAAACAGGCTACACCGCCATATCCCTGGACGCCCTGCGTGTTCTGGACTTGGATGCAATCTACAAGCGCTACGGCATGCCAAACGACATATTGATACGCCTCAATACATACAACATGCGTGTAAAGGATGTGCCAGTAAGGCCTGTTTACAACATTGGTGAAAGGTCAGGGATAAAGTTGAGGAAGGTATTGTTTACTATTCCCTGGCTCCTGGCCAAAGGGTTTTTTAGGCGCTTGTTCTTCAAGTACGTGATTGAGGATTTTCACCCCCTCGTATTTTTTTATTTGATGGGCCTTACCTTGACACCCATAGGTTTTTTCTTCGGATTGTATCTGTTTTTTTATAGGATCTTCGAAGGACCTGTGGCAGAAACCAGCGCACTGTTTGCCATGTTTTTATACGTGTCTGGGCTGCAAGCCCTGTTTTTTGCCATGTGGTTCGATATGGACTACAACAAACATTTGCGATGAACTTTGGGTAAATCATGCACGATTAGAGGCCGCTTTTCATTGTGAGGATCTTAATAGTAACTACTTCCTTTCCATCCAATCCTGACGACGCTTCCGGCGCATTTGTGGCAAAGTTCATGAAGGCGTTGGAACAAAGCGGGCAGAGTTGCTGTGTATTGACTCCCGCCTCAACCTGCCCATCTTATTGGCCGGATTCATCCAAGGTGCTCAGATTCCGTTATGCTCCCTGGGTGTGGCAGCGCCTTGCTCAACAGCCTGGGGGAATCCCGAATGCCCTTGAGAAGAATTCACTGTTTTATGTTCTGGTGCCATTTTTTTTGGCTTCTTTGGCCAGATCAGTTGCTAGGTTGGCCACTAAATTTGACTTGATACATGCGCATTGGTCTATAAATGGTGCCTTGAGTGTGATCACCAGGGGTTTTCATAATCGTCCGGTTGTCACAACGCTTCATGGCTCGGACCATGCCAAGGGATTAAGGGGTAAAGGCCCATTTGCATGGTTTCACCGCAAAGCCGTGCTGGAATCAGAGTTCGTTGTCGCAGTCAGCCGGGCCATCGTCCACCAAATGGAGACAGCCTTTCCGGAACGGAGCAGTGTTTTTCGCTTCATACCAAATGGAGTCGATAACGAATTTTATAGCATCAATCCAGATGAAAGGCCTTGTAACCTCCCACTAAGGATATTGTATGTTGGAAGTTTGATCCCTGTTAAAGGTGTGGACATCTTGCTGAAGGCCTTGACTTTGGTCGAGGGAAGCGCCCCTGTTAAAACAACTGTTGTCGGCACTGGGCCTGAATATGAGAATCTTTCAGATGCTGTCTCCAGCCTGGGGCTTCGTGACAAAGTACAGTTTCTTGGCCCAGTTTCTCCAAACGATGTTCCGAACATCATGGCTGAACATCACCTGCTTGTACTCCCAAGTTATCGTGAAGGTCGCCCCAGTGTAGTGCTTGAAGCCATGGCCGCTGCCATGCCTGTGGTAGCATCTCGTATTGATGGAACCAGAGAACTTGTAAAACATGGGGAAACAGGCTGGCTGTTTCCTGCAGGGGATGCGGAAGGGCTGGCTGCTATCTTGTCATCTATAATGAGAGGTGAGAAAGACTTAAGAGGTGCAGGCGTAGCAGGGCGCCGCTGGATGCTAGAAAATAAAATGACCTGGAAGGAAACAGCCAGTCAATATATCGAACTCTACAAGTCGGCTGTCGCCAGACGCGACGCTGTTAAAACAAAAATATCAGGCCATGAATAACAATCCGATTATAATGCTGATTCCTTCGTTGAGCGGGGGAGGGGCAGAACGTGTAGCAATAAATATAGTACCATATCTATCCAATCACTTTGACGTAACTGTTGCATTATTAGATGAAAATATTGCTTATCCTATTGATGAATCAATTTCTTACAAGGCATTTTCAAGAAATTTGGAAGGCAACTTGTCCCACATAATTAGGATACCCTACCATATATTTTCTCTAGCATGGCTGATAAGAGAGACGAAGGCGCAAGTAGTGTTAAGTATTTTAGAACAGGCTAACATTATAAATATTTTAACCAAGGCGCTCATAAAACATAAAGCAATAATATCTCAGCATGTTGAACCAGTTAGACAATATTCCGGCAAGGGAATACTTGGCAAAGTAATCTTTAATTCCTCCAGGCTCTTATATCGTTACTCAGATAAGATCGTATGTGTATCTAAGGCAATCAAGGAAATAGTCGGCTCAAATTACAATATACCCGCTGATAAGATGCGGGTTATTTACAATCCTGTTGATACAAAACGCGATTTTAAGGAAAAAAAAGTTGTCGGTATATCCCTTCCCGAGCGATATATACTGCATGTAGGACGTATGCGCCTAGCACATAAGGCTCAAGACATATTGCTCAAGGCCTTTGCAATGGTGCGAAGCTCCACACCAAATATAAAGCTGGTACTGTTGGGCCTAGGCCCGGATCAAGGGATCATCAAGCAATTGGCCCAGGAGCTTGGCTTAAAAAATGATGTGGTGTTTGCAGGCTGGCAGGAGAATATCACCAGTATAATGAGGCAGGCGGAAATGCTTGTTTTGTCTTCCAGGTATGAAGGACTTCCAATGGTCATAGTAGAGGCCCTAGCCAGCGGTTGCCCGGTTGTATCCACTGACTGCCCTACAGGCCCCAGGGAAATTCTCGGTAACAACGAATATGGACTGCTGGTTCCTGTTGAAAATCCCACAGCCCTTGCCGAGTCCATGAAAAGGCTTCTTAATTACGAATCGCTGAGAAAATACTATTCCAAACAGGGAATAAAAAGGGCAATGGATTTTGATTTGGAAAAGATAGGGAGGGAATATGTGGATTTGTTAAAGGGGATTTGAGAGAACCATGATATGTATTAAGCAGTTTATGCTATCTTTTGACGACGAAGATGGTGTTGCTGACTGCTTAAGACAGTCTTGGGGAGGTATGGAAATGTCGTGAAACAAATTCAAGCAGTTGCCTCATTTTTACATCCCAACTTAATTTCTTCTCTGCATAAGTCCGCATTTTTTTTGCAAGGAATGGAAATTCGGTTGTCGATTTTGCAAAACTGATCAACTGGTCGATTTCAATGGGAGACTCATTCGGTGGAACTCTGTATACCCATGGGAGATGGTCGGGCAAGTCTGGATCGTCATACCCGATTACAAAGGGCAGTCCTCGAGCCGTATATTCCCGCACTTTCAAGGCACAAGCTTCTGCCATGCCTATTCGATGCAAGGCCAGGCTGCCTATAGCTAAATGACACGAGCCGAGTACCTTGTCTAGGTCTTTTTTAAAAAGATATCCATGCGTTACAACATTTGAATTTAATCGGGAATGCCTGATGGTGCGGATTTGTTTCGAGGTCAACCTTCCAATTAAGTGCAATCTTACTCTGCAATTGAGGCTGCCCCGCGTTTTTAAGTAGAGTACCATTCCTTCGAGAAGACGGTCGAGACCGTGCCATGGCGCAAAGTGACTGCTTACAAATACCAAATTCAGGGCTCCACCTTTGAAAGGTGACGAGGGGGTGAACGGAACCTCCTCAGGAGAGATACCATTTGACAAAGTAATTGAGGGCCGTTCAAGTCCCGCACGGCCTAATTCATATCTTCTGATTTCATCGGTAACTCCAATTATTCCTCTGGCATTGCGCAAGATGGTAGGTGCGTATGTCTTTTCAAGAAGGGTCCGCACGAAAGGCTTCAGGCCCCGCACTAGTGATGCCTCTTCCAGCTCCTTTGTATGGTGTTCAGTGAATACAGGCTTTTTTCTCACTACTTTTAGAAAAAAGGGTGATGGAATAGTCCATCTAGTCACGATGACGTCAAAACTATTCAACCGTTTTTTCAGTTTCGACCACACTAGAAAAGGAAGTAGTGCTTCTTGCACGATTGAAGGGCCGGGAACAGTTATTGGTAGCGTGGATATGCCTGGAAGCGGTTTGGAGAGAGTTTGTTCATCCCGGCGTATAACAACCAGGCATTCCACCCTGCCCAGGCCTGATTGAGCACTCCTCAAAGCTTGGACCTGATGAGAAAGCTTTTTGAGGACCCCCGCATCTTTCGTCCAGATGATGTTCAAGTGACACAAGTTCAATTTTTCAACCTCGTTGTAGAAGTTGGAACTGTACACATTACAAGTTTCTTAAATTTATAAAAGCTGTCCCGGGAGTGACCTATGATCTTGCAGGTCTTGGATACATTTCGAATTCTTGCGGTAGTCTTATTCTGAGTCCCTCCTTCGTACTTGCCTTCGGCAGCACTCGGCAGGGCCTTTCATCTCGTTATTATACATGGAATGTCAGATTAAGTCATGACTATTTCACATTTAACGCCGGTCATCTTCATTTTAAGAGATACTCAACTATTTTTTGACTTGCCTCGCCAT
>JALVPX010000171.1 GCA_027031565.1 Deltaproteobacteria bacterium
GCAAAATACGAAAAGGCAGAGGAGGCCATCAGGGCCGTCCATTCCTATGATCTGCCCCAGATAATCGCCTTGCCCGTTACCAAGGCGTATGATCCATATATCGATTGGGTCGTTGATAATCTTGACATAAAAGCAGCAGATAAGTAAACATCGTGCCCATGAAACAGGGAATTGAAATCGATTTTGGAAAAGGAAATGGGTTGGTACCTGTTATTGCCCAGGATTACGCCACAGGAGACGTGTTGATGATGGCTTATATGAACAAGGAGGCCTGGGACAAGACCTTGGAGACGGGCAAGGTCCACTATTGGAGCCGCTCAAGGAACACCCTGTGGCTCAAAGGGGAATCTTCTGGGCACGTTCAGCTGCTGAAAGAGGCCTATGTGGATTGTGACCAAGACACCATTTTGGTCAAGGTGGAACAGCTTGGAGGGGCAGCGTGTCACAAGGGCTACCGGAGCTGTTTTTTCCGAAGGGTGGTTGATGGAGGGCTTGAGGTGATTGAGAAACAGGTTTTTGACCCCGAGGAGATATACAAAAAGTGAAACAGCAATTAAAGCTTGGGATACCAAAGGGAAGCCTAGAAAAGGCTACCATAGAACTGTTTGAGCGGGCCGGATGGAAAATAGACGTGCATCATCGCAGTTATTTTCCAGACATTGACGACCCAGACATTCAATGCAATATCTGCCGTGCCCAAGAGATGTCGCGCTATGTGGAGAGCGGCACCCTTGATGTGGGCATTACCGGCATGGATTGGATATCTGAGAACGATTCAGATGTTGTAGAAGTGGCTGATCTCATATACTCCAAGGTCAGCAAGAGGCCTGCCCGCTGGGTTCTGGCAGTGCCTGCAGATTCTCCCTACAAAAGGGTTGAGGATTTGCAAGGCAAAAAGATTGCCACCGAGCTGGTCAACTTCTCCAAGCGCTATTTCAAAGAGCGGGGTATTGACGTCCAGATCATGTTTTCCTGGGGCGCCACAGAGGCAAAGGTGGTATCCGGCCTTGCCGATGCCATTGTGGAGGTTACGGAAACCGGCAGCACAATCCGCGCCCACGGCCTGGTGATCATCGAAGAGTTGATGCAGTCCAATCCGAAGCTGATCGCTAACAAAGAGGCTTGGAACGACGACTGGAAACGCGCCAAGATCGAGCAGGTGGCCATGCTGCTCAAGGGTGCGCTCAGGGCAGACAGACTGGTTTGCCTAAAGATGAACTGTCCGGAGGAGGCTCTGCAATCCATTGTAAAACTGCTTCCGAGCCTGCATGCCCCCACGGTTTCTCCGTTGTTTAACCAGAACTGGTTTTCTGTGGAAACCGTTATCGATGAAAGGGAGGTTCGGGAACTCGTTCCAAAGCTGAAGGCTGAAGGTGCCCAGGGTATTATTGAATTTTCGCTTAACAAGGTCCTTTAAGACGCGCTTCCCAGCCTTGTCACAATGTGCAAGCCCTTCAAAATAAAACAGGTGGAGTTCGTTATAAGCGCCTTCAAGCCTGCGGATTTCCCCGACACCCAGTTGCCGGAAGCGGCCTTTGCCGGAAGATCCAATGCCGGCAAGTCCTCTGTATTAAATAGGATTCTCGGGCGAAAGCGGCTGGCCAAGGTGAGCTCCAGGCCGGGATATACCCAGTCCATAAATTTTTTTTTGATAAACCGGAGATACCATTTTGTGGATTTGCCAGGATATGGCTATGCAAAGGCCCCCAAAAAGATCCAGCAAAAGTGGAAAACCTTGATAGAGAGCTACCTGGAAAACCGTGAGCAGCTCAAGGCTGTTGTGATAATTGTGGATATAAGGCGGGGCCCGCAGGCAATGGACCTCATGCTGGTTGATTATCTAAAGGCCCTGGGCATTCCCCCCATTGTTGTGCTCAACAAGGCAGACAAGCTTTCAAAGACCTTGCGCAACAAGGCCCTTGCCTCTGCTGTGGAACTCTTGCCGCAACAGATTCAGGAACCGATCATCATGTCTGCAAAAACAGGGGAAGGTTCAGAAGAACTGCTGGAAAGAATATTCAATTCTTTGAATCAGGATCAGAAGGCCGTTTCTTCTTCCTGACTCTGGTGTCTTGAGACCGTGACCCGATCTCACAGCTTTGTGGCGCTCATGTAGGCAAGCCGAGTTTGGGCAACAGCCACCTGTTTATTACAAACCACAAAACAATGATTCCCAAAAATAGGAGTATATTTTCCATCTGAAATAGCTACACCTTTTTCTAATTATCTGTTGCCTCGAAGTGTAACAGAGGCCTTTGAGTGTAGCAATATAATAAATTTTTCAATCCAGTGGCCCGTCATAGGTGCCGTGGGGTCCGATTCCTGAACATTTATAGGCAGTGCAGGTTTTCCGTTTTTCCAGCGGGCAATTGATGATGTTCCAGCATGGGGTAAGCTGCAACAGCTTCTTGATGCCGGCTATGCTTATTCCATGGTCATGGATCATCGAGCGCAGGCAGGTTATCCACTGAAGGTCGTTCAGGGAATAGTAACGCCGCTGCCCCTTTCTCAAGGGATTTATGAGCCTTTCCTTTTCATAGATTCTGAGGGTGCGCGGATGTACTTCAAGCATGTTCGCAGCAGTCCCAATAGAAAAAATGGGTTCATCCTGGTCAACGCCATTTACTGCCTGCCAGATTTTTTCCCCAGGCCCTTTATGGTTAATAAACCCTGGTTCGTTATTTGTGTTTCCGCTTTTGGCAATAAACATGTCATCACCCTTTTTTCTGCTTGAGGTTTGATCGGTAATGGCTCTGTCTCCCTTTCCAGGTCGAGGGGGCGAAGCAAGCCGCCCCCTCTAACCAAAATTGAAATTAATGACTTTCCGGCCTGAAAACCTTGCCAAAGTATTTTTCGCCAAGCAGGAAGAGGAGAAGGGCAACGCCTGTTCCGCCTGCTGCTAGGAGCATTTCTGCAATAGATGGAGTGTAGCCCAGGAAGCTCGGCAGGTTGTCCCATCCGTAATAGACAGGCACCTGCTGACCTGCCACAACCAGGTCGTATCTCTGGATGAAACCGCCGACCAGAGTCATGAGGCTTGCTGCAGACATGGCTGCCAGGCTCTTCATCTGGGTGCCTACAAGGATCAACAGAGGCAGGGCCAGCCCGATAACGATTTCAAATACCCAGAAATTGAAGCTCATGGGCCCTGTCAAAAGATTCATGGCTGCCAGGCGTCCAAGTTCTGAACCGCCTACAAAGAAGGATATAAACCGCCAGGCTGTGGCCACACCAAGCAGGAACAGCGTAAGGGCCAGGACCTTGCCGGCAGATTGAAGACCGGTGAATGTGGCTTCGTCAGGCTTGGTTCCCCTCATCTTGTGCGCTATATGAGTAAAAAGAATTATTGCCGCGGCACCGCTGGCAAAGGCACAGCACAGGAAGAATACAGGAAGCTGTGCACCATACCAGAATGGACGGGCAGACAGCGTGGCAAATACTGCCCCCAGGTTTGTGTTGGCGCCAACCTCAGCAAGCGCTCCGAGCGCGCCAAGTGCAAGGGCAATCTTGTAGCTCCTGGTGAGAATCGCCAGGAACTCTACCAGCATACAGCCGACAGCCAAGCCGTACAACGTACCCATCCACCAGATATTGGATGTGAAGTTCGGCGAAATGACATTGTATATCAACATTCGCCACGGGCTTTCCAGCTCAAGGCCGATCACTGAAAAGGCCGCCATGATGGTGGCGATTGAAAGGAAAACGGCCCGGTTTCCCAGGGCGGCAATGGGAGTTCCTCCAAAGGCATGGCCTATGAATGCAAGCAGGCACAGGCCCGTGGACGTTATGGCAAAAAAGGCATAGGTTGAAATCAGTAACCCCCAAGGCACTTCCCTAGTAGTAGCGAACACATGGTGATGCCCCGCTACCATTGCATATAGCCCTGCTCCCAGACCGATCGCCGTTACAAGACCCACTAACAAAGTGGCCGCGTTAACCGCAGGCTTTTTTGCAACGGCCTGATCCAAATAAGTATCCAGACTTACCTGTGCCATGATCTAAACCTCCTTCATATATCGTTGTTAATTGTCAAAAATGTTTGAGTTATTGCCCTATCTCCTGCCTAAGACAGTCCAGGATCTTCCTTGGGTGCCAGCGAGAATATCGCGGGTACAACTGCCATGGCTGAAAATGGCCCTAGTGCCAGAAAAAGCAGGAAGTTGAGGCACAGCCAGCCAATTTCGTTCCATTTCAGGCCCTCTTCCCTGGCCTTGCCATTTTGCAGGCATTGGTTCTTTACCTTTCTTGTTCTGATTGCTGTTGTAAGGGTGCTCATCTTGCGCCTCCTTTCTTTGGAAGCCCTAGCCGGGGCCGGCCTTTTTCGTCATATCTGAAACCTGGACCGCCATTCCGGGTTTCTTGCTCAAGGCCAGCCGCGACCTTTTTGTAGAGGGCTGGGCGATGGTTGTGCGATCATCAGTGCCCTGTGTTTGCCTATAAGAATGGCAAGCGGTGTACCAGAGAGAAAAATTTGTTGCACAGAAAGCCTTCAAGGGGTATTTTTTCTAACAAAATCAGGCTGTAATAAAATTATAAATTTTTATATGCACTTGATTTTAACGAAATTCGTTTCATTAAATTTAACAATTATGGGCGCAAAATAAGCCCTAACGGAATTTTTTAGGGCGCAAAATCTGCCTCAACCGTTTCAGGTTTCAACAAGAAAATCCAAAATTGTCATACCCCCTAATAGGCTTCCCTGAAGAACGGATGGTTCTCGTTTTTGCTTGAAATCATGTACAATAGCTAACCGACTGTTTTTATTGTATATATCCAGCATGCAAAGGGAGTCATGGGCAAGGTGCTGGAAAGTTTAGACGCCGCTTGCGCTTGGTCGTTTGCAGAAATTTAATCAAGCGGCACTGGGAGAAAAATAGAATGGGAGCAGTGAATTTGATTTGGGCGTAAAATGCGCCCTTTAAAAATTGGAAATTTGCATTTCCGATAATTGGAAATTTAAATTTTCATATCATCTAACTTATATTTACGTATTTTGCGCCTTAAAGTGTCTTTGGATATGCCAAGCTCTTTGCACGTGGCGAGCTTTTTCCATCTATTACGCTCCAGGGCGTTCAGTATAGCCCGCTTTTCGATCTCTTCCAGACTCATGGGGCGGCCAAGCCCCAAGGCTGCAGTGTCTGTAAGGTCATGGGGTGCATTAAAGGGCTCTGGCAGGTGTTCTGGCCGGATAAAGGCCTCATGGCATAAAATAAAGGCATATTCGATTATATTCTCGAGTTCCCTTATGTTTCCAGGATATTGGTGCCTCATCAAAAGATCAAGCGCTTCATCTGTGATACCGAGAATTTCTTTGCCTTTTTCTGCGTTGAATTTCTCGATGAAATGTTGAACTAGCAACGGTATGTCTTCAAGGCGCTCACGCAGCGGGGGCAGGGCTATCTTTACGACATTCAGCCTGTAAAAGAGGTCTTCTCTAAACAACCCCTCTTTCACCAAGGCGGCCAGATCCCTGTTTGTGGCAGCCAGAATCCTAACATCTGCTTCAACAGTCTTGTCGCTACCCAGGGGTTGATAGGCCTTCTCTTGTAAGACCCGTAAAAGTTTTACTTGCAGAGACGGGGAAATGTCACCTATTTCATCCAAGAAGATGGTGCCTCCCTGAGCTGCTGCAAAACGTCCCTGCCTATCCCTTTTTGCATCGGTAAATGCACCGGCCTTGTAGCCGAAAAGTTCCGATTCCAGCAAGGTATCAGGTAGTGCCCCGCAATTGACAGCCACAAAGGGGCCTTTGCGTCTGGGACTTATTGTGTGGATGGCTCTTGCTATCAACTCCTTTCCCGTACCGCTTTCTCCCAGGATCAGCACATTGCTGTCACTGCGGGCGATGTCAGGAAGAATATCAAAGATCTGCCGCATGGCCTTGCTTTTGCTGATTATGTCTCCAAAGGTGTAACGCTGGTTTAGCTGCTTGCGCAAGGCGTTAAGGGCGCTCAAGTCCCTAAAAGTTTCCACGCCGCCAATCACATTGCCCATATCATCGAGCAACGGGGAAGCGCTTATGCTCACTGGCACCCGTTTACCGTCAAGTCTTTCAAAGATGACCGAACGGTTGTGGACAGGCACCCCGCTCCTGATGGTCTGGGCAATCGGGCATTTTTCTCCGCATATGCTTGAATGAAAAATTTCATGACAGAATTTGCCTCGGGCCTCCTCCTGAGAATACCCCGTGATCCTTTCTGCAGCAGCATTGAAAGAGGTGATCCTCCAGTCCTTGTCTACAGCAAACACTCCATCTGCGATATTATCGAGTATCATCTGGCCTTGTAAGAAGTCGGTGATGTTCCTGAAGGTTTCGACACCCCCTGCTACATCGCCCATAACATTAAAATAAGGAGAGGTGCTGATGGTGACCGGGACCTTTGTGCCGTCCTTCTTGGTGATAAAGGCTATATGACTTCGAATAGTGCGGCACTCCTTGATGCTTTTGGCAAGGATACAGCCAGTGCCGCACAAATTGGAATCGAAGATCTCTTTGCAAGGCCTGCCCAGCACTTCCTTGGCAGACCAGCCTGTAATATCTTCAGCAGCCTTGTTAAAAGAAGTGATCACAAAATTGTCATCAACAGTGAACAGTCCATCAGGGATATTCTCAACAAGTAAATCAGAAGGTATCGGCACCAGAGGGGCTGGTTTCAGTGATAAGATCATCCATGGTTCGCCATCCTGCCCGCTCAAACGGAAGGCACAAATATATAAAGGAATACTCTCAAGTTCTGCGCCATCTTTCTTAATAAACAGTTTGTTGTTCAAAGTGGACTCGCCCTTGCGCAATTTATCAATAAAAGGGCCGAGATTTTTGCCTTCGAGCAACTCTGTGACAGGTCTGCCAATCAGTTTGTCAGCAGCATGGCCGAAGAAGGCCGAAGCCTCTAGATTAAGGTGGGTAACCTTCAGGTCGCTATCTATCAGTAAATACGTGCTAATGAAGCCCTTGATTAATGAGGGCAAGTTTGCGTGGTCAATATTCATAAAGGCTTATTTTGCTCCCTGTTTTGGCGTTTTCTTTACAAGAAGATAAGCGTTTTGCCTAGTTTTTTAAAGGGTCCCCAAAACAGGAGCTGCCAAAGAAGAAAAACAGACCTTTTGGGCCTGGTGTGTAATAATTAGGAAAAAAAATCACCTTTTTTTGTTTTTAAGGTTGTAATTATCTGTAAATAGCTGTGGTATTTTCTATTTGCTACTTTTATCACTTGACACTGAATGCACATTCAGTAAGTTTGTTCAGTTAAGCGCAAACGGTACCGGCAAGTGAACTGATGCCAGAACAGAAACAAAATTTCAATTATCAAAGGATTTGGAGTTTGCCATGAAAATAGACGAACTGAAGAAGATGAAAAATGAGGGCGTTGAACATCTCCCATCGGAAGAAAGACGAAATTTTTTGCGGATGGGCCTGCTTGTAACAGGTGTTTTTGCAGGGGGAACGGTTCTTTCTTTGCGCTCCGCTTATCCTGTCCGGGCTGCAATAGAGGGGCTGGTGCTGAAAAACTACCCCTACAAGCCTCATTACAGCATGGTAATGAGGCTTGATCGGTGTATTGATTGTGAGCGATGCAAAGAGGCTTGTGCCAAAACCAATAACGTACCCTCTTATGGCTACAGGACAACGATTCTTGAAAGAGAGTTGCCAATTGGTCCAGACGAAAAAATGAGACAATTTATGCCGGTACTGTGTAACCACTGCAATCAGCCACCGTGCGTTAGGGTTTGTCCTACCAAGGCTACATTTAAGGATAAAAAAACAGGTATAGTAATGATGGAGTACAAAAAGTGCATAGGCTGCAAGACCTGTATGGCGGCCTGTCCCTACAATGCTCGTTACTTCAATGAGGAAAAAAGAGCGATAGACAAGTGCAACTTCTGTATTGATACCCGCCTGGCTAAAGGGGAGAAACTGACTGCCTGCGCGGCAGCATGTCCTGCTGATGTTCGTATCTTTGGGGACCTGTCAGATCCCGACAGCAGGGTGTACAAGCTTGTTCATGATCCAGACAGGGTTACTTGGGTCTTGCGCCCGGAAACAGGTGCCAGACCAAATGTTTTTTATACCCAGGGTTAACGAGTAAACATATACAAAGACTTATTTAGTAGTGAGGATAAAAAAATGAGAGATAAAACTTCATTCATATTGGCTGGGTTGATTGCGATGGCCTTGATGTTCTCTTTTGCTGTATATAAAGGTTGGGCAGAAACAGACGAAGAAGAGGAGCATGGTGGCACCATAATTTATACTGAGCCTGTTAAGGCAGTGCTCTTTGATCATCAATTTCATTTAGATCAAGGGCTTGAATGCGACAGCTGCCACGATGACATATTTGAAGAGGCTACAGGTACAGCAGAGGAGAATGGTGATTTCAATATGCAGGCCCTGTACGATGGCAAATATTGTGGTGCATGTCACGATGGTGAAACTGCCTTTGCTTCAAATACCCGGTGTGCAACATGCCACATAGGTGTGAAGGGATTCAACAGGATGCACAAAGTAGAGGGTGGTGGAGAAGGCAAGGAACATCATTAATTATGCCCAAACGGGTTAACGGTAGTCTTTGGCCGCCCTTATTATAATCCTTTTGTAAAAAAGTAAGCCAGCCTCTTATAGCGGTGTTTAAAAAGGGGCTGGCTTAATGATTTTTGAGAATTCCCGTTTCCTAACTCGTCAATTATATCCCTTTTAGACATTCCGAAAAAAATTCACAAAAATTGTCATTTTTGTTTTCCAATTTCTTGACAATTACAATTTCCTATTTTATATAAATCTTAACTTACTAAAGTTTAGCATGCCACGCTAAAACCCATGTTAAAAGGAGGTGGTGCCTAGTGTTTGCATAGCTTCACATCCAGGACTCAAGCAATATCAATAATATTTTCGAAAATCTAAACATTCTTGAAACTTTGCTCAGCCGCCATCTGGGCAAAAAGGGGGATTTTATGAAGGGTGTTATTTTTTTAACTTGCTGGATTGGTTGTGCGGTCCTTCACACCATTTATGACTTGAAGCTTAAGCCTGTATTGAAGGAAAAGCTTCAGGAGTGGAGGGAAGATTACTAGTCTTCGCTGAAAGGCGAAATCAAAAATCAGAAATTTTTAGGGAAAGGAGATAGTCCTGTGTTTGAAAAAATTGTTGCAACAGTTGCTCCTGAACGGGGGCTGGCCGTTACTACTTCTAGGGCCTACAATACAGCTATTGCATTGATGGGCTTTTTGGCAGCCGTTGGCGTAGCATTTGGGATTCACGCTTTTTTTGCGGGCCATGAACACGTTTACGGGGTCACCAGGGAAGTGCCCTGGGGGCTTTTGATTGCTACCTACGTATTTTTTGTCGTCACTTCCACTGGTTTGTGCCTGGTTTCCTCCATCGGGCACGTATTCGGCGTGCAGGCCCTTATGCCTATTGCCAAAAGATCAGTCTTTCTTGCCATTGCCACTATCGTAAGCGGATTTCTGGTAATTGCCTTTGAGATAGAGAATCCATGGCGTATGGCCATATATAATGTTATCAGTCCCAACTTGACCTCAAACATTTGGTGGATGGGGACCCTTTATGGCGCATACCTCTTTTTCATGCTGATCGAGTTTGCCTTGCTTCAGATGGAACGGCATAAGATTGCTGGTCTCTTCGGACTCATGGGTGTTGTTTCTGGTATCGCCGCCCACAGCAACCTTGGAGCTGTTTTTGGCCTTCTTAATGCCAGGGAATTCTGGCATGGTCCCTACATGCCCATCTACTTTATCGCTTCAGCCATGCTTTCAGGATGTGCCGCTGTCATGTTTTTTACCTGGCTGGCCTATAAGACCAACGGCTGGGAGATGGATGAATCTCTGAAAAAGGCCTTGTCTGTGACTGCAAAGCTAGGTCTGCTTCTTATCTGCGTCTTGGCATTCTTTGATACATGGAAGGTCATGTCTGGCATTGCAGGCCATCCCCCTGGAAAATATGAGGCCACTATGGAATTGATCAAAGGTGGATATGCCACGAACTTCTGGTTGGGAGAGGTCGGCCTGGGTATGGCCATTCCGTTCCTCATATTGCTCTTTACAAGGTTCAGGAGCACCACGGCCATGTTCCTTGCCGGCGGCCTGGGCATTATCGGCATTTTCTTCATGCGCTACGACCTCGTGGTCGTTGGTCAGATCGTGCCCCATTTCCACGGCATGCATATTGTCGATATCCCGCACCTCTATTCTTATGCTCCTACCCTGCATGAAATCATGGTGAGCCTGGGTGGTGTCGGTTTATGTGGAATGCTCTATTTGATGGGCGAAAAGCTATTCAGGGGCCATTTGTCTGAGGTGCACTGAATGTTTGGGTCCCTTGAGCACACTACCCTGGAGGACCAGATGCAGACAAAAAGCTCGGGTAAAAAGGCTACCGGCCCGCTGAAATCAAGCTGCCCGGTGTTCCCAATAGGTGTGGCAGCCAAGATGTTGGGCGTTCATCCCAGAACACTGCGGATCTATGAAAGCGAAGGACTGCTGCGCCCAAAATATCACGGGCCCAGGCGTCTGTTCTCGCAAAATGACATACAATGGGTGATCTGTTTAAGATCAATGATCCATGATGAGGGCATAAGCATTCCAGGAGTGAAAAAGCTGCTGGACTTGGCGCCATGTTGGGAGATCATGGATTGTCCGCCCGAGATCCATGAAACATGTGAGGCAAAGGTGGACAGATCGAAAACCGGTCAGCAATGTGTCAATTGCGGCCATGTACTTTGAACAACGAGGCGGCCTTTCCAGAAGGCCGCCCTTTTAATTATTCAATCTTGCCAAAATCTTGTTCCAGGGACTTCAATAGTTCTGTTTCGAACCGGCCGCTGCCTGCAGCAGATTTTCCGGCCGGTTCTTTTCCTGTAAGGGCTATTCTTACTTCGGTCTGGTCAAAATAGATCATTTTGGCCCCGCAAATACACTCAACTGTTTCAGGCTTTATCTCTTTGGGCCAATGTTCCGAATTGGTAATGAGATTATGCCCTGCGGCTGGCAAGATTGCACAATAAGTTTCCCAACCGCATAGAAATTCTTCGAAATTGAATGATTTGAAACTGCCTGAGATACGCAGCTTGTCCATCAGGGCAAACCATATCTCATCGCGGTCTCCCCATAGAAGCACGGAATAAGGTATAGTATTAAAGATGTGCTCGGCCTTCTTTTCCATGGCATCGGAATAGGGCGAAACTCCCGTATAGTTCCAAACCGTCCACTCCGTCACCTTGAAGAGCAGAAAGGCAATGGTCCAAAATTCTTGATCGATCGGATAGTGTGTTATCTCCTGGGAATAGAGCCTGGCCTCAAGTTCCTGAAGCATTCCGGTGATCTTGTCAGGCAGATGATATTGGTAGAACGTCTGGTCTCCACCACCTTTTGCCGGAGAAAGATTTTCTTTTTGGGCGATTACTGAAAGTAAATTTTTTAAACAATGCCTTGCGACCTCGTACCAAGCGTCGGGATCGGAAGCAGAGAGCTTGAGAAGATCCCGGAATGGATGCCATAATTGGTCAGCGCCTTTGCGTGCAAGATGCGACAGTTTTGTATCGATCAGGTGTTTTATAAATAGCATTTGAAAAGTAAACAGGGCCTGTCTTTTAAAGAACAGGCCCTGTTTTTTTAAAAGCTATGCAAATGGAGGGCAGTTATTTCTTGTGGCACTCCTTGCACTTGACAGGTCCCTTTTTCATCTGCTTGTGGCAGCCTTTGCAATTCTTGTGGAAGGCCTTCATGGGTTTGTTCAGTTTCTTGTTTTTGAAGTCCTTTTTGTGGCACTCTGCACACTTCTGAATTTTCATCCCCTCTTTATAGACGCTGTGGTCTGGACCATGATGACACTCACCGCACTCGGTCCTTTTCTGGTGCTCACGATGCTTGAACGTCACAACGCCCTTTTTTGCCTCTAACTTCATGACTTCCGGCCCTTTGTCTGTGGCAAGGGCAAAGCTGGATACGCACACACCAAAGACCAAAGCCGCCAGTACCGAACCAATCTTTTTGATGTTCATAATCGCAAAACTCCTCCTTTTTATTTTAGATTTTTAGCCAATATTGT
>JALVPX010000172.1:0-24764 GCA_027031565.1 Deltaproteobacteria bacterium
CTTGCTTTTGTAGGCGGGCCTCAGATCGGACAGATGATAGATCTTATCACCTTTGGCTCGGTTGGCCTCGCGGCCGACGTAGATAAGGTTGGCCTCGTCGTTCATGGTACCGTAAGAGGACGAACGAGGGATTATGTGGTCGATTTCTCCCCCATCCCCAAGGGACTCTACCCCTACGGGATAGGGATTGATCCCGGCAGAGGCATTCTTGACGCGTTCGATCTTGCTGCCTTGGCCAAAAGTGTCACTGGGGACTTTTTCTTTCTTTTTGGGTTTATTCTTCAAGGTCCGCAGCGCAGGTTCGAACTCAAACCTGTTTTGTTCCATGACTAAGGGAACGACAACCTCGTTGCCGCTTTCAAGCTCCGGGGAAATGAGTTCCCAATGGCGGCGGGCGATCTCATGGGCTGCGTGTTCCATGAGCCGCATCACTGCACCATCGATCAGGCGGAGGGACAAGGCGGGCAGGCGGGATGCCAGGGCGTTTCCGGAGGCGCCCTTTGCCATCCTTCCTGCGTTGTCAGCGCTGCAAACCGGGCATGTGGCGGAGAAACCACTACGATCCTTGAAAACCAGATTGTAGATCTGGGCAAGGGAGAAAAGGCTCGAAAATGCTGCGGCCCGCGCATCCAGCTGCGCGTCGTTAGCCTTGGGCCACAGCCGCGCCGCCAGTTTCCGGGCGGCATTCTGTACCTTGTCGGCGCAGGCAAGCAGGTGTTCATGTTCCTTCGAGAGTCTCTTATTCTGTTGCCGCGCTACTTGCGCCCTTTGAAGCTCAAGCTTCAGCCTACCACGCCAGGTCTTTTGCAAACCCGCCGCCTCTTTGCCCGCTGTTTTAAGACCCTTGATCGTAAGAAGAAATGTTTCAACATCATCCGGGGTGTCGCATCCGCTCAGCTCACGGAATTCTTTCGGGGTCAACCCAATGATGGCGGCGACATCAGCCAGTACCTGATGTTTCTTCTGCCTGGGGCGATGAGGGCAGAGGGTAAGAATGGAGTGGTCGTCGTCCCATTTGCTTGGCCAGAGCTTCCCGCTCTCTTTCCTCTGGGCAGGATGCAGGAAATAACGACCCTCCCGGGCCCGTCTGCGGGCCTGATAGTACTTGTTGAGGAAATGCCCGAAACTGCCCTGCCGATCAAAATCGAGATCATTTTTTAATGATTCCGGCAGGTAGCTCGCCTGGATATGACGGTTCTTTTCATCCACCGCCTTTGCGTGTTCCTCCGTACCGGCTGGATATTTCTGCTGACGATGGTACTGGCTCCATATTAGGTTCAGCATGAAGGGATCGTCCTGCCTGGCGCGATCAAGGATAAAATGCAGCCGCCGCAGGCAGATCTCTTTCTCCGACGCCAGCGGTTCGCCGCACCTTTCGCCTTTACGGTGTCTGGCCCCGGCGGTCACGTCCGGACCTTCTCCTGTATCAAGCAAACGCAGCCATTGTCTCCAAGAAGGGTACGCCTTTTCCATGTACTTGGGATTGAGTACCAGCGAATAGCAGGAAGGAGGACGACGGTTGGTATGGCTTTGGTAGGGAGGAATGGTTAAAAGCGGATCTGTCTTTAGCCAGAAGGCAACCATGTCGTCTTTATTTTCCCAGTCTTGCCATTGCTTGCGGAGATCGTGGTAGGCGGCAACTTTTTCTTGACTGTCCTTTTCCCCATTGACCCGCCATTGTTTCATGAACCACCGGGAGACAATGGCAGCAAGGCGTTCAGGTTGCCACACATCCCCGCCCTTATGGCAGGGATCGTTGAAATAACGTCGCAGGGGTTTTAGTTCCAGGTTGCTAACATGGGCAAGTAGTTGGAAGAGCGATGTTTCATCAAGCCTTGGATGGATGGCCAAGGCCTCGCCCAATCGCCGCAGGTAGCCAACCCTGGAAGCAGCCGCTGCTTCGATCTCCTGCAGCAGCTCCTCAAAATATTTCTTTCGGTGCCTTGCTCCTGAGGCAAACTCGTCGGCCATGCTGAAAACCGCATAAGCAAGGTTCTCCGCATGCGCCTTCAGGTAATTCTTGTGGC
The DNA here is from genome assembly GCA_027031565.1 of Deltaproteobacteria bacterium. GTDB lineage: Bacteria > Desulfobacterota > Dissulfuribacteria > Dissulfuribacterales > JALVPX01 > JALVPX01. Next base: position 2,028 of record JALVPX010000172.1, read on the forward strand.
TGGGATCGGTTAGGGCTACGGTGAATCTGTCCGGATCAGGATTCCGGCTTGCTTTAGCCCAGGCGCGTTGCCCCCTGGTCTTTTTTGCTGCGCTTTTGGCAGCATTCATGGTTCCAAGGATAGCTTCACGCAATTCACGCATCATACCTTCGTCATCTGTGATTTTCCGGAGGTAGTTCTCCAACTCTGTTCGTCCGCCAATCTTGTCCTGTAATGTCTGGGGTAATTCAATCCATAATTCTTCTGGAAAATCAGCCAGGGCAGCCTTGTCATACTCCCCCTGCAAAAAGGAAAAGCCTCTTCGGTTCATCAGGTATCCCAGGGCCTGGGCGTGTTCCGAGGAGGGGAAATGGAAATATTCGTTCAGGATGAGAAAGACAAGTCGCTTGGCCAGGCGTCGGCGGTCGAAACCACGGCGCTGATGCCTTGCCGCAGTACGAGCGGTCATAAGGAATGTGTACCGTGTATTATCAAATTCGAGAACTTCGCCTTTTTTTATGGCTATATCCGAAAACCTAGTCCCCCGAGAATAGCATGCTCGGAAAACCCCAAAATGGCTGGCTCCGACGTCCACGGCAATTGGTGCGACTATCTTCTTACCCTTAGATACTTTCATACTTTCCCCATGATACATCTCATTAAATCAAATCAAGCGAAACAATTCGAAAGCCTTATATTAATGTGACTCCATGATATCTATGCCTGTCCATTATGATGCCCGTTTTGATATCAAAAAATCGAATTTACATTTTTCATATACCAACTTCTCTCCTGTTTCTAAACCGCAAATATTCGTGTTACGCAGTGCCCAAGCAACGACTGTTTCGGTTGTTTTTAGGGGCTGTTGCCCTCAGGTTTCTTGCCTTCCTGGCTGTAGGCGTAATCCTCTTTAACCACATTTAAGCTCTATTTTTTCCCTTGTGCGTGCTTCCCACCACCATTAATACACCAGCCCTGACATCTAATGTCATACCATTTTTTTAAAAAAGTTCATCATGATATTGATGGCGGTTTTCAAAATCCATAAGCTGTTTTTAACGGGCTTTTACAGCCGTTTTCAAAGCATCTCCACTTAGTTCTGGTCTTAGTCAAGGCCTACGTTGAGCGATTTTTCGGATTTTCCACATCTTGAGACGCTCAATTTAGGTAAAATATTATGCCAGGAGCCCTTCCGCCTCCTGCCGGATCATCCTCTTAAGCTCCTCTGGTTCCAGGACCTTTGCCTCTGCCCCGAACTACATGGCTTTCATCTTGATCTCCCTGAGATTTGCCACAGGAATCGTGAGAATAAGGCCAACGTCCCTGCACTCTTCCTGTCTCTGATCCGGGTACCACACCTGCTCATGCACTACCTTGCCATGAGGGAAGAAAAACGAATAGTGACCTCAAATGTCCTGGTGCCCTTGAAGATGCCGAACCCGCTTTTGATGAGGGGGCGCCAGGTGGAGGCTGGACGCCGGTCAAAGGGGACCTCCAGCAGTAAGAATGTAAAATTTCAATTTTCGAAAAACGCTACCAGTTATGAAGAGCGTAGTATTATACAGACGAAGGTGATAAAATACCTGCTACGGAAAACAGTGGACAAGCCTCGTTCGATCCTGGATTGAAAAAGTCTCCGCCCTTGCCGCCTTGTATTTCAGGGCCTGTTATGAAACGGTTGGATATACACTCCACTTTGATTCTTCGCTTGATATGTTTCGCTATATAAAACAAGCGGGGTTAACAGCGCATGAAATATCCTTGGGTACAAAGAAATGAAGAAGCTGATACGCGATTATCCTTGGATTATCTTGAATCCAGGAGTGTTATTTATTATTGAGCAGTCAGGTGAGTAACAAATGGTCCAGAATAGAAAAAATAGAGGGGTTATTATTTTCGGGGCAGGCGGGCATGCCAAATCAGTGATCAGCATCATAGAAGCGGAAGCCAAGTGGAAAATTCACGGATTATATGACGATGACAATGCTGCAATGAAGGGAAGGAAGGTCGCTGATCGACGATCCCTTTGCAGCCCCGCATCTTGACATAACAAGGGGGTTTGTTGCCATCGGTGATAATCAAATCCGTGCTAAGATTGCCGAGACCATAACATTTAAAGGCATCCGTTTGATCCGCACAATTTCATCCGATTCAGTTGTCCATAAAGATTTGGAGGATAATCTGGTCATGGTGGGCAACCCGGCGAGAGTGATTAAGAGAAATAAGCCTATTACCACGATGAGTGGGTAACTTGTCATAATTAATTTGTGTACATAATTGGACTTATACCCAAATTACGCTTTACTTTCATAGTAAATTTTCCGGAAAATTTTTGGGATAATATCCTGAAATAATACAAATATATTACGGGGGTAAGGTGGTGGGGCTCTATGGTCCTGGAAGTGGTCTTGTTCCGATTCGGCAAGGAATAATAGATGGAAAGCAGCCTGTTTGATATAAGAGCCTGGAAAACTGGTAGGATGACGGAAAAATGAAGATGGTAGCTTCAACTAGCTGGGAAAGGCTTTATTTGGCGGGCGATGCGGGATTCGAACCCACGGCCTTTGGCTCCGGAGGCCAACGCTCTATCCAGCTGAGCTAATCGCCCGCATGACAAGCTGAAAGTAATGGCCAGCCCAAATGTTGTCAATCAGCCTTTGGGCTGCCGCATTTGCAAATCTGGTCATTGCGTCAATAAAGCACATCTATTAGCAATTTCTTCTGCGCTCTTTTCAGGCGTGACTTGGCGATACCTCATCGCAAATTCCCTGGCCTGTTTATGCATGCTGCTGTCTTCAATGAGCACATTAATGGCCTTGCGATAGTCCCGTTTGCGGGCTTCTGGCCGCACCATTATACCCGCGCCCAGTTCCACTATTTTCTTGGCCGCGATGGTTTGTTCGAGTTGAAGTGGCACCAATAGCACGGGGCACCCTGACAGGAGGAAAAATGTACCAGTGCCTGCACCAGAATGACAAATGGCACCATCACATTCTTTGGCAATTGCCTTGATATTCACGATTTCGTCGGCAAAATAAATGGTGTCTGTGGCAAGCTCCTTCCGTTGGGACCTTGATAGGCCCGGTGCATGAACAATGGTGCTGCATCCTGTCTTGGCTAGGGCCTTTATTATACGTCTGAAACCCTTGAAAGTGGGATAAATGTAGCAAAAGATGCGATTTCCATTTCCTTTTGGCCATTCAGGCACCACTCCGGCATCTGGATTGGAACCAGGGCCATAATATTTTACGTCTGTTCTGGGGTATCCGTAATGATCGAGTTCAGCAAAAGTGCACAAAAAGGTCTCATCGGCATCAAAAATTTGATTAAGTTGTTCAAGTGGCGCAATATTCAACCTTGCCAGGGCCTGATTGATCTTATCAAGAACAAGTTTTTCCCTTTTTAGCACAGTTTGCCGGTCAACATTAGGTGCCAAGGGTGGCAGCGGGAATGCACGAGGCGGGATGGTAAAGCTGTTTCCTATTATCACCTTTGGTAAATTCAATGCCTTGGCTGCCAAAAGGGCAGAAGGACTATGATCGGCTACTATCAAATGAGGTTTTATCAAGTCAAAGAGATGAATCCACGCCTTAAGCATGGCTGTCAGACCCTCAACATTGAAATAACCTGCCCTGAAGAGGATATCTGGAAATGTTACTGAGGGTGGCATGCCGACTGCTTTGGCAAGCCAAACAGGGGCTTGAAGCACCGGAAAGCCATGGGGGCCGATAGTTTTCTCTGTTCTGCTTAAATCTTTGAGAATGAAATAAGGCTTAAAGCCTTTGGCAGCCATTTTAACGGCCACTGGCAGCAGATGGAATATGTGACCATACCCAGCTCCCAATTCCCAGGCAAAAATTATTCTTTTCATTATGATGCAAACAAGAAAAAACAGGCCCTGGATAAAGCCTGTTTTTTCAAATTTTCAAACCGGAAATATTATTATTGCTATTGCTTCTTTTTCTTTTTTTGCCTAATTATCACAAGTCCACTCGAACCAAGCAGCATGAGCGCCAGGGAGCCTGGAAGCGGCACGGGATTTATGCTTGGAGAATTGGGCAGTGCTCCTGGTTGAGGGAAACTTGGGTCACCTGTAAATACATCATTAGTAGCCCATGATGTCTGATATGGCGCTGCGCCTTCAGGGTAGATGGCTGTAAAGGAAAAGCCGTTCCTGGATCCTCCAGGCCATATGCCGCGGTCTGTTCCGTATTCTGGGTTTACATACCAGTGCAGAACTTTGGTGTTGTTATTAAAGGGATTGTTGTCTGCGCCGCCATAAACTTGATCAAAGTGATCTTTCCAGTAATCACCATCCTGCTGCCATTCGGCAACCCCGCCCCAGCCCGTAGCTTCATTTGGTTGACCAATGGTTTCGATGGAAAAGAACCAATTTTCTGGTTGGGTTATGTTGCTTATGCCCATGTCATCAAAATAGGGAAGTTCCCAATCTATAATAACCGGATCACCATAAGGTGTTACAGCAGCAGCCTCTAAACCGTAACCCCCGTTGCCATATTCATCGTTAAAAACAGTGAAATTGTATGTCCATGTGCCATCGTTGTTGTCGATCACAGTGTCAGTGACATGAGAATTGAATGAACTGGCTGTGCCAGGGCAGGTGGCTATCAAGGCAGTACCCGCGGCGCCCGCTAATGTGATAGTGTGCAGCTTTTTAAATAACTTTCTCTTCATCCTCCTTTTACCTCCCTTTAATTTTTGCTTAACAATTATATATAATAAAAATTTTTACACATTTTTGTAATACAGGTCAAGAATTAATGTGGCATCTGCAGCCGCTATTGAGTTTTGGATAATTTTGTGGCACATTTTGGAAGTTTGAGTTTAACAAGGAGCCTTCCATGAAGAGACAGGACAATAAGCCGCAAAAGATAAAAAAGGTGCTGATAGCGAACAGGGGTGTTCCAGCTGTAAGGATTATCCATACCTGCAGGGACAGGATGATTCCCACAACTGCGGTCTATTCAACGCCTGACCGCTTGGCCCTCCATGCCTTGATGGCCGACTCGGCAGTGCACATTGGTGATGCCCCGCCGAGCGAGTCATATTTGAATGCGGAAAAGATCATAGGGGCGGCATTGAAGAGCGAGGCCAATGCCATTCACCCAGGCTGGGGCTTTCTGGCTGAAAACGCCGATTTTGCCCGGATGGTCATAGATTCAGGGCTAATATGGATTGGGCCTGAGCCGGAAGTCATTGCAGCAATGGGAGACAAGATCAGGGCAAAAAAATTGGCGATCAAGGCGAATGTGCCCACCATCCCTGGCATAAGCGATGTGTCTGACGTAAAGCAGATCAAGCAATGGATGAAGGAAGACGAGGTTACCTATCCGATTATGATCAAGGCCGCTGCCGGTGGAGGCGGCAAGGGTATGGTCAAGGTGGAATCAGACAAGCAACTCAAGACCGCCTTTTCCCAGGCAAAATCAGAGGCATTCAAGGCCTTTGGCGACGACAAGCTCCTGGCTGAAAAATATATAGAGCGGGGCCGCCATATTGAAGTACAGGTAGTGGCTGACCAGCATGGAAACGTGTTCCATCTCTATGAAAGGGAGTGCACATTGCAGAGGCGCAACCAGAAGATCATAGAAGAGGCCCCGTCCCCTACCATAAACGACGACCTGAGGAATGAAATTTGTTTTACGGCAGTCCGCTTGATGCGCGAGATAGGCTATACCACGGCAGGCACCGTGGAATTCATATTCGATTCCAATACAAGGCGTTTTTACTTCCTTGAAGTAAATACAAGGCTTCAGGTGGAGCACGGCGTTACTGAATTGATCACTGGCAAAGATATTGTCGGCTTAATGCTTGATGCAGCCGAGGGCAGGGAGTTCCAGTTCAGACAGGAAGAAATCAGGCCCAACAGGTGGGCTCTGGAATGCCGAATAAACGCAGAGGATCCGCGTACCTTCAGTCCATCTTTTGGAACCATTACCAGGCTGAAGGCCCCCTTAGGCCCTGGCGTACGTGTGGCCATGGGTGCATATGAAGGAGCCGACATTCCTCCATACTATGACTCACTCTTCATGCTGATCATGACGGCAGGACCGGCAAGGGATGATGCCATAAGGGTGATGGACCGCACCCTGAGCCGGAATCTGAGAGTTGAAGGCGTTAAAACCTTGGCTCCGTTGTTGTTGAGCATTATCAGGCACAAGGCATTTAAGTCTGGCGAATTTTCCACAAAGTTTATAGAAGATCATATGGATGAGCTCGTTTCCATGTTCAGGGAACATGATAGTGAAGATGAGGCCCTGAAAATCGCAGACTATGTGGCCAGGATTTCCGCCCTTGGCCCACAGGATTGGATGTAGAACTATGGCAAAGAAGAAAAATTCAAAACCACTGATCAAACCAGGAATGAGTCCAAGTGAGATCGTCAAGATCCTAAGAAATCTTGACGGAGTGATGATTACGTGCACCGGCATGCGGGATGCGGGCCAGTCTGACTATAAAAACCGCCACAGAATCTACGATCTGGCCACCCTGGCTCCCTATTACGAGGATATGAATCTTTTCAGCTCCGAGTGTCATGGGGGTGCCAGATGGCATGTGGGTGTCATGAACCGCAGGGAGAGCCCCTTCAAGGAAATAGAAATTCTCCGTGAGCTCATGCCCAGTGTGCAGCTGCAGACCTTGATCAGGGAGACAAACCTGTGGGGTTACCGTCCATATCCTAGAAATGTCATTGAGTACGTAGTTGAGCGCGTGGACATTGACGTGTGGCGCTGCTTCTCCTTCTTGAATGACATCAGGAACATGCGCACAGTGGCAGAAGTGGTGATGAAAAGGGGGCGTCTCTTCCAGCCAGCCATTTCCTTCACCCAGGCCGACTGGACCACAAACGAATATTATTTGAGCTGCGTAAATGATATCGTGGACCTTTGTGGCGGCGTGGATGAAATAGTGCTCTGCATAAAAGACATGGCGGGAGTTGGAAGCCCGAAACGCATCTCCAGCCTGGTGGATGCCATCAAACAGGCCTATCCTGACCTGGTGGTGCAATATCACCGCCATGCCACAGACGGCCTTGCGCTGCCTGCCCTGCTTGCTGCCGCCAAGGCAGGAGCAAAGGTCGTGGATGCCCAGGAAGATTCCTTGACCAGGTTTTATGGCCAGCCGCCAATTCTGGCTGTTCAGGCCTATTTTGAGGAGTCAGGTATCAAGGTCAATTTAAACCGCGAAGCTGCTGAAAAGGCGGTTCAAAGGGTCCGTGACTGGATAGGACACTATGAATGGGCCGAATCCCCCTTTAAAGGCTTTGATCACATGGTTACATCCCACAAGATGCCTGGCGGCGCCTTTCCAAGCTCATTTGAACAGGCAGAAAAGGGCGGGTTCCTGCACCTCATGCCTTCAATTTTGAAGGTGATGTCTCTTTATAACAAGATAGTCAAGTACTTTGACGTTACACCAGGCTCGCAGATCACGTGGGTCACGTGCAGCGGTATTGTGAACCGTTATGCAAAGGAGCATGGCGAAACCGGCGTGCAGCATATCATCCGGATATTGAGTAAGTTCGTCGAGGAAAAGGGGCAGGATATGTCCAAGATGACCAAGGCCGAACAGAAAGAGCTGCTCGGGCTATTCAGCACGGCGCCCGGCGACTTCAAGAACCTGCTCCTTGGAGGCTATGGCAGGCTTCCCATGGGCTGGCCGGATGAGTGGGTCTACAAAAGCGCTTTCGGGGATGAGTGGAAGGAAAAGCTCAAGGAGCGCAAGGATCTCTCGCCATTGGACTCCCTGGAAGAGGATGATCTTGAGCGCATAAGGAAGGAGCTTGCGGAGCATCTTGGCCGCATCCCCACGGACGAAGAGTTTGTGCTCTATCTGATGCATCCAAAAGATGCCCTTCAAATGTTTGATTTTGTGGAAAAATATGGCGAAGCTCCACTTGTGTTGCCTACAAACGTGTGGCGTGAGGGTCTTAAGAGGCCTGGTGACAAGGTCGAGTTTGACCTGCTGGGCAAGCCATACTGCATTGAGTTGGTTTCGGTAGGCAAGGAGCATGAGGGGCAGATCCATGTGGTGATGCGCGTTAACAACAAGACCAGGGTTTACGAGATAGATACGCCGCGGGCCAAAAAAGTGGAAATCAGGATGGCCAAGGCCCCCAACGAAATTGGCGCTCCCATCAGTGGCAACGTTTGGAGGATTGGCAACCCCAGGCGCGGAACAATCAAGGTCGGCGATATCGTCCATAAGGGTGAGGAAATAGCCAATCTTGAGGCAATGAAGATGGAAAACCCTGTGCTTGCCCCCTTTGACGCCCAGATCCAGGAGATATGTGTAAAATTGAACGATTCTGTTCAGGAGAATCAGTTGCTCTTTGTACTCAAAGAACAATAGGCTTGTGCATCCAACAGGGGCTGCCAGCAAAATAAGTGAGCCTGAGCCGTTGAACAAGGGCAGGCGCTTTGCAGGCCGTTTCCGCATTCATCTTACTGAGACAGATTCGACTAACTCCTTTCTTCTGAGGAATGAAGAACTGCTCAAATATGAAGGCCTTGTGGTCACTGCTGATCGTCAGACCGCAGGCAGGGGAAGGAAAGGAAGGGAATGGCTGGGGATAAACGGGGAGCAGCTTGTTTTGTCCATTGTGCTTCATCCTGAGCTTGGGAATCATTATCTTCCAGCGATTACCCTCCTGACAGGCCTGGGAGTTTATAAGGCCCTTAGGGATGAAGGCTGCGGATTGCTCGCAGTGAAGTGGCCCAACGATATATTGCTAAACAGCAGAAAGGTATGCGGCATCCTGTGCGAACTTAGAATGATGGCTTCGCAACCGGTAGTCGTTGCCGGCATCGGCCTGAACGTAAAAGGCGGAAGGGGCGAATTCCCAGGCTTTCTGCGAAATAGGGCCACAACAATCGAGGCGGAAACGGGTCTTTCTCTGGACAAGGAAAGGCTCCTCGAATCCATTTTGAACCGGCTGGACACTGTCCTGAAACAGGCGCACAAAGGCAAGATTACGGAATTGTTCAGGGAATGGGAGCAAAATTCAGATTCCATAGGAAGAGGGGTGCGCTTTCACCATAAAGGTTCGCTGCTGGCAGGCGAAATTGCTGGTCTGGATGAGATCGGCAGATTGAAGGTGCGTCTTGCCTCGAATGGGGTATCCAAGACCCTCATAGCAGAGGAGGTTGAATTCATTTAATGGTTACCCCAATAGACATTCAAGTCACAAACAAGGTTGTCACAGCCATTGCTGAAGAGATGGGGATCGTCCTCCAGAAGGCTGCCATGTCTTCCAATATAAAGGAGCGGAGGGATTTTTCCTGTGCCCTTTTTGATTCATCCGGGAACATGCTCAGCCAGGCAGCCCATATTCCGGTTCATTTAGGGGCCATGCCCATGACAGTAAAGGCATTGAAGACAGTGATCGATCTTGGGCCAGGGGACGTGGTGATCACCAATGACCCATTCAAGGGAGGAACCCACCTGCCGGACATCACCTTGATGAGCGGGGTCTTTGCAGAAGGTGCTTCAAGGCCGTTGTTTTATCTGTTGACCCGGGCCCATCACGCTGACGTAGGTGGAATGGCACCGGGTTCCATGGCGTTGACCCGCAGATTGGTGGATGAAGGCGTTTTGATAGAGCCAGCCCTGTTGAAAAAAGGTGGGGAGCAATGCACCAGCTTGATTCAAACAATATTGAAAGGTGTCAGAAATCCTGAAGAGAGAAAGGGGGATTTACAGGCGCAGCTTGCATCGCTTGCCAGAGGCGAGGAAAGGCTCAAAGAGCTTATGCGCAAGGAAGGGCTGAAAACCCTCTACGAGCGCGTAAATCCCTTGTTGGACTACGGCGAAAGGGTCATGAAGTCGTTGATCTCTTCGATTCCCGATGGTGAATATGCCTTTGAAGACTTTCTGGATGATGATGGAATCGGAAACAGCCCCGTTCCGCTCAGATGCAGGCTGATCATTGATGGATCAACAGCGGTGGTGGATTACACCGAAAGCGCTGACCAGGTGGAAAGCGGCCTTAATACTGTGAAAAGCGTAACTGCCTCGGCCACCTACTATGTCTTTTTCTGTATGATAGGCAGCGATTATCCCATAAACGGAGGCTCTCTTAGGCCTATCACAGTGAAAACCAGGCCGGGATCTCTCTTGGACGCTCAATATCCTGCACCTGTGGCAGCCGGCAACGTGGAGACCTCACAGCGCATAGTCGATACCCTGCTGGGCGCGCTGGCCAAGGCTGTGCCAGAACTGGTGCCTGCTGCTAGCTGCGGAACGATGAACAATATAGCAATTGGCGGAACAAGGCCAGACGGAACAACCTTTACATATTATGAGACCATCGGAGGCGGCATGGGAGCAAGCAAGGGGCACCCTGGCCTTTCCGGGGTCCACACGCACATGACCAATACCTTGAACACGCCCATTGAGGCGCTGGAACAAAGTTACCCATTCATGGTGGAATTATACAGCCTAAGAAACGGTTCAGGTGGCAAAGGCCTGTACCCTGGGGGAGACGGAGTGGTCAGGCGGTATAAATTCTTGCAGGCAGCCACTGTCAGCCTGCTTACCGAGAGAAGACGCCTGGCACCTTATGGTCTTGAAGGAGGCGAGTCTGGCAAGAAAGGCGCCAATTTGTTCATTGATGCTGAAAGGGGAACTGTTTCGCAGTTGCCCGGTAAAGGCATAGTAGAAGTGAAGGGCGGGGATGCAATCGAAATCAGGACACCCGGAGGAGGTGGATGGGGAGCAAGGCTTGACACCCAGCCCTTAAAGTAGGATAAAAGATTTCACCATTTCGGAGAGAGGACTTTGAGTATGAAAAAGCGCTATTTGATGGCCCCTGGACCAGTTTCTGTTGCACCAGAAGTGTTGAGCAGGATGTCTGAGCCGATCATTCATCACAGATCACCTCAATTTTCGGCCATCTTGACCAAGGTGCGCGAGGATCTCAAATATCTTTACCAGACCAGGAACGACATTTTGATCTTTGCCTCGTCAGGCACAGGAGGTATGGAAGCCTCTGTCACAAACTTGCTGTCGCCTGGCGACAAGGCCATTGTTGTCAGGGGCGGCAAATTTGGTGAACGCTGGGCCGAGTTATGCGAGGCTTATGGGGCCGAGCCTGTAAACATTGACGTTGAATGGGGCCAGGCAGTGGATCCGGCAGATGTTGAGAAGGCACTTAATGATCATCCAGAGGCCAGGGCCGTATTCGTTCAGGCCCATGAAACCTCTACTGGTGTAAAGCACCCAGTGGAGGCCCTGGGAGAAATCGTTAAAAAGCGCCCTGGGACACTGCTTGTGGTGGATGCCATAAGTGCACTTGGGGTATATGAGCTTAAAACAGACGAGTGGGGCCTGGATGTGGTGGTTACCGGCTCCCAAAAATCTCTTGCACTGCCGCCGGGTCTTTCCTTAGTGAGCGTGAGCGAAAAGGCGTGGGCCTTGTGCGAGGAATCCCGAATGCCGAAATATTATTTCAACTTTTTGAAGGAGCGGAAGGCCATTGCCAGGGAGACCACTGCATACACCCCGGCAGTTTCCCTTATAATCGGGCTTGGCGTAGTTCTGGAACAGATAAAGGCGGTAGGGCTTGAGGGACTGTTCAAACACCACAAGCGGCTTTCCGAGGGGACCAAGGCGGGCATTAGGGCAATGGGACTGGAACTCTTTTCCAAGTCACCGTGCGAGGCCATAACTGTGATCAAGGCGCCCAATGGTATTGATGGCCAGGAAGTGGTAAAAATTTTGCGAGAGGATTATGGTATAACCATAGCTGGCGGCCAGGCACAGGCCAAGGGCAAGATATTCAGGATAGCCCATATAGGGCATTTGTCTGAATGGGATATGATAATTGCCTTGTCTGCAGTTGAAAGGGCCCTGAAGTCCCTGGGGCATCCTGTTGAGCTTGGAAAAGGGGTGGCTGCTGCCCTTGAATATTTTGCAAACAATTGAAGGCCGCTTTAAGCAGCCTTTTGAGGTTTCATAATCATAAGGAGAAAGAGAAGCTGACATGAAGGTATTTATTACAGATCCCATTGCCCAGGAGGGTATTGAAATACTCAAAGAAGCTGGACTTGAGGTGGAAGAGCACCTGGGGCTTTCCCCTGAAGAATTAAGGGCGATCATTAAAGATGCAGACGGGCTCGTTATCAGGAGCAATACCAAGGTCGATCAGGACCTTGTGGATGCTGCGGAAAAGCTCAAGGTAGTGGGGCGTGCCGGTACCGGGCTGGACAACGTGGATATTCCAGCCTGCAACAAGCGAGGAATCGTGGTTATGAACACCCCTGGCGGCAATACCAACTCTGCAGCCGAGCACACCATCGCCATGATGCTCGCCCTTACCAGGCACATTCCCCAGGCGACTGCCTCCATGAAGGCCGGCAAGTGGGAAAAGAAAAAGTTCCAGGGCAGGGAAGTGGCAGGCAAGGTTCTGGGCATAGTCGGCATTGGGCGGATTGGCAGCATAGTTGCACAAATTGCCCAGGGCATGAAAATGAAGGTTATAGCCTTTGATCCGCATATCCATCCAGACATGGCAGAAAAGATCGGTGTTGAACTGGTTGATCTGGACGAACTCTTTTCATCTGCTGACTACGTATCAGTACATACACCGCTGACCAAAGAGACCAAGGGGCTGTTGAACGCAAAGTATTTTGCAAAGATGAAAAAGGGCTCCATGGTCATAAATTGCGCAAGGGGCGGGATAATCAACGAGGCTGATCTCTACGAGTACCTGAAATCGGGCCATTTAGGCGGTGCGGCCCTCGATGTGTTTGAGTCCGAGCCTACCACTTTGGAAAATCCGCTCCTGTCTCTAGACAATTTCATATGCACTCCGCATCTAGGGGCTTCTACCAAGGAGGCTCAGGAGAATGTTGCCCTGGCAGTTGCCCGCCAGATTGCAGATTATCTGATCAAGGGGGAGGTCAGGAATGCAGTCAATGTACCATCTGTGAGCGGCGAAGCCTTGTCCCGCTTAGGACCCTTCCTTACCCTTGCTGAAAAAATAGGCATGTTCCATGCACAGATTGCAAAGGGCGGATTTGAGGAGATAGAGATTTCTTATGAGGGTGATGTGGCGGATTTTGACACTGTGCCTGTAACGGTAGCCTTATTGAAGGGGATTCTGACGCCTGCACTAAAGGAGGAAGTAAATTTCGTAAATGCCCCTGTACTGGCTGAAGAGCGGGGCATAAAGGTCGTGGAGGCGAAGAGCAAGACCTCCGAGGACTTCACCAATCTGCTGACTGTTACAGTGCGTGCCAGTGACAGCACCAATACCATAGCAGGTACCATCTTCGGCAAAAAAGAGCCTCGTATAGTGCGGATAAATGATTTCAGACTCGAAGCGCTGCCGGAAGGTCACATGCTGTTGATATACAACGAAGACAGGCCTGGCGTCATAGGCACTATAGGCATTACCTTGGGTGAGGCTGGTCTTAATATTGCACGCATGCATGTAGGTCAAGACCCAGGGCACAACAGGAACGTGATATTGCTTACAGTTGATGAACCTGTTTCCCAAAATGTGCTCGATCAATTAAAGAGCAAGGATGGGGTTACCAGTGCCCAGAGCCTGGAATTGTAAGGATTAGTGACAATGCTCGAGTCTTGCTTGACACGAGATGTAAATTATGTCACAAGATAGCAAAATAGGCAGTTTTAGGCCTTTGACCATTTCACATCAGGAGGGCATTGCTGGTTGAGAGTAGCAATTCGTACGCATTGATTTGCAAAACACAGGTTCCGTTGGAGCCTGAATGAAAAAGCGCAAGACTGCGCAAAGAGCCTTGACTATTTTAAAGGGCCATCTTGTAAAAGCAGGATGGCCCTTTGTTTTTATGTTTATAAGTAGGGCGTAATATAACAAAAGGCAAAAAATTAGACAACTTAGCATGCTATTGATTTTAGTTTGTTAATAATATTCACAGAAAAGGGGGTGATACGTAAATAAGCAAACTTGTGGTTTGAATATTGGGATAAGGAATTGAGAATTCGATACCGGTCCATACAAGTGGACAAGAGGGAATCGGAGGGAATTATGAAGAAAATCGTCATTTTTGCTCTATTAAGTGCAGCCTTTCTGTTGGGTTGTGCAACGCTTGGCAAACGTGCAAGCGTAATCAAGACTCCGGAAATCGCTCCGGGAGCCACCTACGTAGGTAGCGAGGCATGTTTTGAATGTCATGAGGGTTTTGACGCTGATCGCTTCAATGTGCATATGCGCATAAAAGATTTTGAAGTAGCAAGCGGCTATAAAACTGGTTGTGAAAGTTGTCATGGCCCAGCATCTCTCCACGTGGAAGGTGATGGAGACACAGAAAAAATCATTAGATTCGGGGAAGAAGGTCTAGAACCCGAAGAGGTGGCAGGCGTATGCACTACCTGCCATTCTGCCAATGAACATCTCAATTGGGCTGGTTCTGCACATGCAGAGAATGATGTGGCGTGCACGCAATGCCATAAGGTGCACAAGAATTCCAACAAAAATCTGCTAGTAAAGAAAGAACTGGACCTGTGTGCCGCTTGTCACCAGGATGTGGTGGCCCAGGGCTATATGATGTCTCATCATCCGATCAGGGAAGGCAAAATGGGATGTACTGATTGTCACAGCCCCCATGGAAGCACGTCCACAGAAAGCGGTATGCTAAGAACAGATGAACGGGTTAATGACCTTTGCCTCAAATGCCATGCCCGTTATCAGGGTCCTTTTGTCTTCGAACATGATCCTGTGGTGGAAGACTGCCTGATATGCCATGAACCTCATGGAACCGTTGCCAATAACCTGTTGAGGCAGCAGGAACCATTCATATGTTTGCAGTGTCATGAGGCTCACTTCCATGCAGCCAGGGCATCCAACAATGTTGCCACAGTAAAAGCGCCTGGCGATGGCAAAAACATTATTGGACCAACCAATTTCGGTTTCCAGAAGTCATTTATGACGAAATGCACCCAGTGTCATCAGATGGTACATGGCTCGGATATGCCGTCCCAGTCCGTACCAGGCGCTGGAAGCGCATTGACTAGATAGCTTAGGAGGTGAAGCCATATGAAAAAGCTTTGCATTAGTCTGATTGCGTTCTTGGCATTTGCACTTGCCATTAAGCCTGGTGCCCAGGCAGAAGAAAAGGCGGTTGAAGGCCAAATCAGTGTTGGTGCAGCCATTACCATGGACGATATCGATAATGATGAAGATGGTGCTGTGGGGCTGGGTGCAGAATATAATTCCATAATTGAGAAAGATCGTACATGGGATTTGAGCGGAGACCTGAGTCTGAGAAGCAGCCAACTCAGTCTCGATGCAGAAGGACATTACCAGGATGGTGATGACCAGGAATATGGTGCAGCAGCATCCTTTGGACGCATCCTCAATTATGAGACCGATTACAATCGCTTTTTCCACAGGCTCGGCCACGACGAGCTTTCGAACCTGATGGCCCACATATTCAAAAACACGGATGGAACAGCAGAGAATCCTGCCACCCCAGCTGGTTTTGGCATATCTTCCCTTGGGCCTGCAGCAACTGTGGGCTCGGCTGCTGTTTACCACACAGATCATGATCCCGAAGCCGAATATGGAGTCACATATTCAGTGTGGAACAATTCCCTAAAAGTGAATATTCCGCAGTTTCCTGGCCTGAAAATCGGGCTTGATTACAGGAGCCAGACGAGAAAAGGATGTGATCAGGCCAGGACCATGAGCAAGTGTTCCGCTTGTCATATCGAGGGCTTCTCAAAGTCCGTTGATGAAACCACCCGCGATTTCATGCCCAAAGTGGGTTTCACCATCGGCTCTCTTGCCCTGGAATACTCCTTTCTTCACAGGGAATTCGAGGAAGACAGCGAGGATATGCTCAATACCTACAACAACTTGGCAGCGCCAAAGCATGTCAAACTCTTCTCAGACAGGCTGCAGTTCGACGGTACAAATGGTCCCCTTCCTTTCAACAGGATGCCTGAATCCACAAAAGATACCCACACGGTCAAGGCACGCTGGGATCTCAATAACCGCAATACCGTGACAGCAGCCTTTGTCTATTCCAAGAGCACCAACGAGTCTGTGGATCACCCTTATAACGTGCTCCTTGGCCAGTTCGGAGAGGAGCTTGAGCTCGAAAGCACCACAGTGACCGGAAAATGGCATTCAAGGCTCTCTAAAGGGTTATCCCTGACACTTCACGGCAAGTATCAGACCTTGGACAATGACGAGCCCTTTGTAGATGTGGTTGACAGGGCCAATCTCACCACAGGGGCGGTACTTGGTGATAAATATGGTGTAGGCGCAGGATTCTGGGACTTTGAGCGTAAGTCAGGGTATGATCTTGACATAACCTCCATAGGCCTGGATGTGGCCTGGAGGCTCATGCATGGTCTTACCATACGGGGCGGATACGAGTTCCATTATGAAGACAGGGAAAACGCCGAATACCATCATGTGCCAGATGATACCACTGCACACAAGTTCAAAATTTCGGCAGATTGGCGCCTAAATCACGATTTGCGCTTCAGTTTTGGATACAAGCTTGCGCTGATTGATGATGCGTATGCCCTTCACAAGGCCATGTGCACCCCCAACAATTCCTTTGGTGGATATGCAGGCCCCAAGACAGACCTTTATACATTTGAGCGTTCTTACAGGCCTACTGTATACGAAGAAAGGGTTGCGGAGAGGACCAATCAGCCAGATACTATTCACGAACTCTCCTTCAAGACAAACTGGAGTCCCTTTTCCCTTGTTTCCACCAATTTTTATGCAAAATACCGCCATGCTGAAAATGGTGAAATCGATGGAAGAGACTGGCAGCAGGATCTCTTTAACGGCGGTTTGAACCTGGTGTTCAACATGGGCGAAAAGGCTCTCTTTAGTGCAGGGTATAACTACTTCAATGATAAAACGGAGTCGGTTTACTGCATTGCAATATATGATGGCTGAGCCAACTTGATTACAACGGACCGGTACGGTTCGGAGCATACAGACATGGATTACAGGACAGAGGCCCATACCATCATGGCAAGCGCAGTCTGGAACCCGATGCCCCGTTTCAGCCTTACGGCCAATGCCAGTTACACAATGGGGCGTGGCAACATAACGGACCTGGAATTCGGCCACCTGTCCGAATTTTTCCAGCAGGATCTGAAGATCTGGATGGATACCTCATCCATCAACCCCAATATGCCGCATCTATATGACACGTTTTATCTGAATGATATGTCAAGCTATTCCAACCTGGACTTCAAGGATATGGAGATCGAGGTTGGGGCATCATATGCCCTGACTCCAAAGGTCGGCCTTGGCTTAAAATACTTTTACAGTGATGTAGAAGATGAGGAAGAGTATGTTTATGGATCTCAAGACGTGACAGTTCAGTCCCTCATGGGGTTTGTGACATACCGTTTCTAAGCAGGTCCAGCTCTTACAGAAAAAAACGGGGGCTCAAGCCCCCGTTTTTTATTTGTTACCAACCCTTTTTCACGGTCCAATATTGACGACTTAAATCCATAAGGCTAGAGTCTGCCAACAGAATCTACGATATTGCGGAGCCCTGTATTGCAAAGGATTATACAATCATATACACTCCTTTTTCTGGCCTTTGTTTTTTTAATGGTGATTTTGCCTGCATGCAGTTCAAAGGGTAGTTTGCCCAGGCAGGGTGATCAACAGGCCAGGGGCGACAAACCCCGTGTCAAAAAAGAGGCCGGGCCTGATTCCCAACAAGACCTGGAAGAGCTCATCACATCCAGCCCCTACATGATCACGTCTGAATATTTCAGAAAGACAGCCGGCTCAGGCAAGAAAATAAGAATTTTTGGAGGCAGTTCCAAAAAGGAGAAGGAACTTGAGGAGCGCCTTGCCAGGCTGGAGCAGAGACTCAAAGGCCTGCCCGAGAGGGCATCTGATGCTGCCGGCATGCCTGTTTTAAGGCGCAAAGTGGTGCTGCTTTCCCTGTTGGGTGACTTGGGGCTTGATGTGTTGTCATTGTTGCCGGCTGCGCTTCGGCGAACCCAGGGATTGGTGCCTGTGGATGCTGCCCAGCTTTCCCAGCTTCTTTCTCAAAAGGGTCTGGACGTAAGCGACCTTGCAAAGGCTTCAGTGAGGCGTGAGATCGCCTTTGAGGCTGGTATTCACGCTTATATCCTTGTTTATTTTCCGCAAGGGCAGAATCTGGTGAAGGGCCAGAAATCGTCTCTTAGGATAGATGCGGTACACGCCACCGAAAATGTATTGATAGGTTCCTATTTGGCTTCCGTGGAGGATTTTTCCAAGGTGGCACCCAGGATATCTGAAGACATAATCAGGGCAACAGAGTGGTCATGCAGGATAGCCAAGGCAGACGGCCAATATGTATATTTGAATGCAGGCCGCTTGACAGGTCTTAGGCCTGGAGACAAGTTGACTGTTTATGCCAGAGGCAGGGAGTTTGTTGATCCTGTTACAGGCCGCTCCCTCGGATTTGCCCCTGGAGAGCAGAAGGGGCACATTGTTATTGAGACACTATTTGGGACTGATGCCGCCAAGGCAAAGGTCATCGACGGTCACGACTTCGAGCCTGGCGATATCGTGAAGATGCTGGAAATAGCACTTAGTTGAACAAAGGAGACCCTATGCACAAGTTGTTGGAAGATTCACCTGGCAAAAAACTCCTGCTCCTGGGAAATGAGGCAATAGTCAGGGGTGCACTTGAAGCTGGTGTTGCCGTGTGCGCCGCCTATCCTGGAACACCATCTTCAGAGATCGCAAACAATCTTTTTTTCATATCACAGGAACCCTCATCTCCTCTCTATTTTGAATTTTCCACCAATGAAAAAGTGGCCATGGAAGTGGCGGCTGCAGCCTCGGCATCGGGCGTCCGGTCCCTGACGTGCATGAAACACGTGGGCATGAACGTGGCATCGGATGTGTTGATGACACTGGCCTATGTGGGAACAAAGGCAGGTATGGTCATTGTAACAGCCGACGATCCCTCAATGCATTCAAGCCAGAATGAGCAGGACAATCGCTGCTATGCCCGATTTTCGGGTCTTCCCATGTTGGAACCCACCTCGCCCCAGGAAGCAAAGGACATGACGATTGCTGCCTTTGATATCTCTGAGAAACTGGAATTGCCTGTCATGGTTAGGACCACCACCCGTACATCTCATGTCAGAGGCCCAGTGGAACTTGAAAGGCTTCCAGACGAAACCGTCAAGAAAGGACGCTTTCAAAAGGATCCACGGCGATGGGTTCCGGTGCCGGCCGTGGCAAGAATAAGGCATGAGGTGCTGCTGAAGGCCGAAGAAAAGGCCCGCAGCCTTGCCGAGGGATCAAGGTATAACCATATCGATGGCGAGGGCAGTCTTGGTATCCTGGCTACAGGTGTTGGAGCATCTTATGCAGCTGATGCCATAAACGAGCTCGGCCTTGCAGGCAGGGTAAAATTTTTGCGCCTGGGTTTTGTTTACCCTTATCCAGACAAACTGCTTCTTGAGTTTATGCAGGGCCTTAAAAAAGTACTAGTAGTTGAAGAACTGGAGCCGTTCCACGAGGATAGATTGAAAGTACTCGCCCACGAGCACGGGCTTGAAGTGGCCATACTGGGGAAAAAGAGCGGCCATTTTTCAAGGCTCTATGAGTTTGATCCCGGGCATGTCAAAGAGATGATTGCTGATACGGCGTCAGTAGAGTATCGGCTTCCGGCAATGCCGGACCTTTCTGAGATTCCTCAACTGCCTATGAGACCGCCGTCTCTGTGTCCCGGCTGCCCGCACAGGGAGACCTACAATGGCATCAAAGAGGCGCTGAAGGCCTTGGGCGAAGAAGAAAGGGCTGTCTATCCCACGGATATAGGCTGCTATACCCTGGGCCTGCTACCTCCCATCCAGATGGCAGATTACCTGCTGTGCATGGGTTCAAGCGTAGGCACTTCTGCAGGATTTTCCGTGGCAACGGATCATATGATCATCTCCTTTATCGGAGACTCGACTTTTTTCCATTCAGGCATATCTTCCCTTGCAAATGCTGTTCATAACGAACACAAATTCTGCCTTGTCATACTGGACAACAGCACCACGGCCATGACTGGGCATCAGCCAAATCCAGGCATATCATTACGTCCGCCCGGTTATGACAAGCCCCGTGTGGAAATCGAAAAGGTGGTAAAGGCGTGCGGCGTAAAGAGCGTGGTCAAGGTCAATCCATATAAGCGAAAAGAGAGCCTGGAGGCATATAAAGAGGTGCTTTCCAAGGACGAACTCACGGTGATAATTGCAGAAGCCCCGTGTATTCTCTATTTGAAGAGGGTTGGAGGGAAAAGATAGATGGATCGCAAGAGAATATTGATAACCGGTGTTGGCGGACAAGGGACCCTCCTGGCCTCAAGCCTGCTTGGCGAGGCTGTTATGGCAGAGGGCCTTCCTGTAAGAGTGAGTGAAGTTCATGGCATGGCCCAGCGGGGGGGCGTTGTGGAATCAACCGTCATGATAGGCGGCATTGAAAGCCCGCTAATATCCAAGGGCTGTGCTGACATCCTGGTCGGTTTTGAACCGCTGGAGACCCTTCGTGCAATAAGCAGGTGTAACAAGGACTCCACCATAGTAACGAACATTACGCCAATTGTTCCCTTTACAGTGGAACTGGGGCAGGCAGAATATCCAGACATAGACCGCTGGATAGACTTTATGAAGAAAAACTACAAGATGGTAATTGCATATGACGCTGCTACTGCTGCAAAAGAAGCGGGTACTCCCAAGGCATTGAATGTTGTACTTCTGGGCACGTTGATAGCCACTGGGCTGGTTCCGGTGTCAGTTGAAAGGATGAAGCAGACTATCAGGGAAAAGGTTAAACCAAAATTCGTCGAGGCCAACCTCAAGGCCTTTGAAGCAGGGTTGTCCAAATGTTGAAAAAAGGCTGCAGCAATACAAAAAAGGCGATTGTTCGCACAGTGCTTGCGGCTGCCTTGTGCTTGATACTTTGTTTTTTCGTGTTTTCAGGCTGTACTGAACGCCAGCGCAAGGGGCTCAAACATTTCAAATCAGACATCATCGGTCTCAAAAGAAGGGTCACACTCTACGATTGCAACGGCAAGCCTATCAGGCAATGGCAGGGCAGGTTCAAGATAGAGATCCAGGGCTCATACCTGTCATTCATTGATGACAAGGGCAAAGAAATAAAATTGAGCGGTACTATCATAGTTGAGGAATTATAAAATTGGCCAGCATGAATGAACCAACCCTTGAGTCAATCATAGAATCTTTGCTGTTTGCATCCCGCCGCTCATTGAGTATAAGAGAGTTCCAGAAGATTCTCCCGGAATTCGAGGTGTCTTCGATCAAGGATGCACTTAAAAGGCTTAGGGCCAGATACGCCCTGCAGCAAGGGGGAATGGAAATTACCGAGGTTGCAGGCGGATACCGTATCCAGACCAGGCGCGACCTGGCCCCATATATAAAAAGACTCAAGCGGGTTGCCCCTGTGAGGCTCAGCAAGGCGGCGCTTGAGACCCTGGCGATCGTTGCCTACAAACAGCCGGTTACCCGCGCCGAAGTTGAGGCATTGAGGGGCGTGGATGCAAGCTCAAGCCTAAGAGTGCTTCTTGATCATAAGTTGATTCGAATAGCTGGAAAAAAGAACGTTCCCGGGCGCCCACTTTTGTATGCCACGACCAGGCATTTCCTTGAATTTTTCCAATTAAAGGATCTATCTTCCCTGCCTGTACCAAAGGACCTGCCAGAGGAACCGCAGCAGCAGCCCCTGTTTAATGGTTGACCCCTCTTGAATCCAGTTAGCGGGCGAACCCTCTGCAGGCTACCTCTAAAATTGTCTTTTTGCCCAATGGCTGCGTTGCGCTCAAAAAAAATAATCGTAGAAATATCAACAAGATGTCTGCGGTTATTTTTTTAGCACGCCTTGCCCTTGAACAAAAATCCTAATTTTTAGAGGTAGCCTATAGAAAACAAAAAAAGGGAGCTGCAAAACAGCTCCCCTTTTTGGCGAACATTATAGTTGTGTAACTATTTTCTGATCTTCCTCGTTGAAATAAGCCCTGCCATGCCAGCCAGAAGAAGATATCCAGCTGCTGGAATGGGAACCGGGTTGCACTGGGGTTTAGCGTCGACCACTCTAAAATAATCATAATTGCTAGTCCAATTTAATTGATACTGATCATTACTGTTAGGAATAGTAACAATTGAATATTGATTATCCCAACTACCGCTGTTATTCCAAGCGAAGTCAAAACATCCAGTAGGTCCCAAGTCAATGCTGTTTGCCCCATAAGTAGCCGTCCATGACCCTCCGCTTTCTGATATTGTAACTGTGGCTCCATCAGCTAAAACTAATGGCGATCCAAAAGTACTGTCTTCGTCGTCAAACAAGGCATATTGCTGTGGTCCGCTAAAATCAATCTGAACAATGTTTACATTACCATCCGTAGTTGTCCAGAGTGTACGTTGAATTGGGGATGCTGATACATATGAGGATGCCAATAGTGTGGCTAAAACTAGGAACACTCCTTTAGAAAAACATTTGAGCTTCATTAAAAACCACCATTATTATAATTTATTTTTTATTATATCCTAAAAGAAAAATTGTCAAGCATGTTTTACAAAAATTTACTTCGGTTTATGAAGTTACAGATTTACTTTCAGAGGTTTTAGCAATTGGAGATGCAAAAGAAAAAATAATAGAGAACGTTTGCAAAAACGAAAATGTTAGTGAAATAACTTTTTTTGCAGCAGCTGTTGGCGAGCTTTTAATTAAAAAGTTGCCTGATGGTTATATTC
>JALVPX010000172.1:24774-31859 GCA_027031565.1 Deltaproteobacteria bacterium
GATCAGCGGGTGGCGGGTGCCGTCCGCGGCACGGCAGCGATGGGCGACCGGGGGCCCAGGCGCGCGGGCGGCTGTGGAGCTGCGCGCGAGGGTGGCCGGCGATTGCTGGGTTGTTCCTTGGTGTGGACCCCGGGCGCGCGAGCGCCCGGGGTCGTTCCATGCCCCCCGGCCGCCCCGCGCGCTACCGGCCGAAACGGGCTGCCTTGCCGAGTTCGGCCTCGATTTCCAGCAGGCGATTGTATTTTGCAAGGCGCTCGCTCCGGCTGGCAGAGCCTGTTTTGATCTGCTGGCCATCCATTGCGACGGTAAAGTCTGCTATAAATGGATCTTCTGTCTCTCCCGACCTGTGGGAAACGACATAAGTCCATCCCGCTTTTCGGCATAATCTTATTGCCTCAACAGTCTCACTTACCGATCCGATCTGGTTGAGCTTTATGAGAACCGAGTTGGCGCTCTTTTCCTTGATACCCCGCTCGATGAAGTCTGTATTGGTGACGAATATATCGTCTCCTACTATTTGTATCTTGTCACCAAGTTTGGCAGTCAGCTTGGCAAAGCCTTCCCAATCGTTCTCTGCTAGTCCATCTTCCAGGGATACAATCGGGTATTTCGATATCCAGCTTTCCCAGACCGCTATCATCTCATCGGTTGTTTTTTCACCTTCTCCAGACCTGGACAAGATATATTTACCATTTTCATAGAATGAGCTTGCTGCAGGATCGAGGGCTATACACACATCTTCTCCTGGCTTGTAGCCGGCCTTCTCAATGGCTGCCACGATCAGCTCGCATGCCTCCTCGTTGCTTTTGAGGTCCTTGGGAGCAAAACCGCCTTCGTCTCCTACTGCCGTGGAGGAGCCGCGCTCCTTGAGCAGGCCTTTCAAGGCATGAAATATTTCTGCTCCGTAACGAAGGGCCTCGGCAAAACTAGGCGCACCCACGGGCATTACCATGAATTCCTGGAAATCAACGTTGCTATCAGCATGCGCACCGCCGTTCAATATGTTCATCATTGGAACCGGAAGCCGATTGGCCGGTGCCCCTCCCAAATAGGCGTAAAGTGGAAGTCCCACGCTTTCTGCCGCGGCCCGGGCTACTGCCATTGAAACCGAAAGTATGGCATTGGCTCCGAGATTGCTTTTTAGTTTTGTAGAATCGAGGTCCAGCATGATCATGTCAATTTCCTGCTGCAGAGTTGCATCCATGCCAATAAGTCTTGGGGCTATCACATTGTTGACGTTGTCAACCGCCTTTAACACACCTTTGCCGTTGTAACGTTCCGGATCCCCGTCTCTCAGTTCCAGAGCCTCATTTTCCCCTGTTGAGGCGCCTGAAGGCACAGAAGCCACCCCCTGGCTGCCGTCTTCCAACACAACGAAAGTCCTCACTGTAGGGTTGCCCCTGGAGTCCAATATTTCCATGGCCTTGATTTTGCTTATAGCACTATACATGTGTTCCTCCTCGCTGTTTCGGCTTTTTGAGACATTGAACTATTTTATATAAAATGGATGGACCATATTTTATCTTTTGATATTATGATACAGATATAAAGTCAATGTCAGGCTTGAGGTGGAGGAGCAACATGTGTCAATCTTCAGTATTTTTGAAAAAAGATGATGGCGAGGAACTCATTTTAAAGGATGCAATTTTGGTTGAGCCGGTGGAGGGCGGTGTCAAAATTCAGGGATTCCTGGAATCACCAAGGGTTATACCGGCACAAATAGCAAAGATTGATCTTTTAAAGCATAAAATTGTCCTGGAATCATTAACAAATCAAGGAGGTGCATAGATGTATCCATTCTGGGAAGTACCGTTTTTTACATCGGGAATCGTGATCGCACTGATTGCGACTTTCCATATACTCCCATGCCACTTGGCAACAGGAGCCTTTTGGTTCAGCGTGTATGTGGAACGAAAGGCAGTGCGTCAGAACCGCCCCGAGCTCAAGGAGTTTGTGCAGAAGTTTACGCTTCTGATCTTGGTGTTTTGCTTTGTGATAGGCTCGCTCACAGGTGTAGGCATCTGGTATTCTGCTACCGTGGCAAGCCCTAGAGCGATTTCCGGGCTGATCCACAACTATGTCTGGGGCTGGGCCACGGAATGGGTCTTTTTCATCATAGAGATAGCCACTATTTACGTCTATTATTACACACTTGGCAGGATTGATGACAAAAGCCATTTGAAGATAGGCTGGATTTATGCGTGGGCTGCCTGGATCAGCATGGTAATCATAACAGGCATCCTGGCATTCATGTTGAGTTCGGGCAAGTGGATCGAGACAGGCGGATTTTTTGACGGTTTCTTCAATGCGACTTACTGGCCCCAGTTGTTCACGCGCACGGCTTTGATGTTTGCCATAGCAGGGGTTTACGCAGTGACCGTGGCGAGCAGAATGAGTGACGAAAAGGCACGGCATGAAGTCGTGAGGACCGCCTCGGTGTGGGGCATAGCTGGTCTAGCAGGCACTGCCGTATTCATGGCGTGGTACCTGTACAAGTTACCTGAACCTGCAAAGGAGCTCAGTCTGGGCGGCGGCCTGCCATATCTGGGCCACATGCTGACAGCGGCCGGGGTCCTGATGGGCGTGATTTTTCTATATTTTCTGGTTGTGGGGCTCATAAGGCCGCAGTTCGCCAACGTCGTTACCGGCCTCGCTGCCATGTTGATCCTTTTTGCTGCCATAGGCGCCGGAGAGGGATTCAGGGAAGGGGTGAGGCGGCCCTGGATCATCAATCAATACATGTACGGGCATCAAGTAGTAGGGCCTGATCTTCCGGCAAAGGGCATAAAATCTGAAGTGGCCAAGTTTCAGGAAGAAGGCCTGCTGAAGAACCTCTATTTCATCCCTGATGAGTGGCGGACCATAACCAAGGAAACTGCGGTCAAGGCAGGGAGAATTTTGGCCTTGCATCAGTGCGGCAATTGTCACTCTTTCGAACAGGACGGCAAGATAAGGCCTCTGCCTCCTTTGCTGGCAGGCATGGAGCCTGAATCTCCAGATGATCTGGCAGGCTTCCTGGATTCCCTGGGGGACTATCCATACATGCCGCCTTTTACAGGCGACGACCAGGATAAACAGGCCGTTGGTGCGTACCTGTTTTACAGGGTACTTGGCAACCCCATGATTGATGAGGGCGAATAAGGAGGTGATGAGATGGAATTGAGCCAATACTTGAATATGATGCGGGACCCTGCAGGGCTTCCTTTTTATCCAATAGTGTTTCAGTTCTTGATGGTGCTGACCTTTGCCATGCACATTGTCATGGTGAATCTGGTTGTCGGCGGGGTGGTGCTGGCAATATGGGAAAAGGCCAAAAACACTCCCTTTTCACACCGTCTTACAAAGGCCTTGGCAAGGATGGCAACGGTGAGCCTGTCCATTGCCATTGTGCTGGGCGTGGCACCGTTGTTGTTTGTGCAGACTGTCTATGATCCCTTCTGGTATACAGCAACTACCATGTCCGCAGTGTGGGCCATGTTCTTTCTTGTTGCCGTGGCAGCAGCCTTCTACGCTGCCTACACCTTCTACTTGGGAAAACAGGGTGCAGGCAATACAAAGACATCCTTTGCCCTGTCAAGTTACGTCTGTGTGATATTCCTGGCAATTGCAGGAGTGATCATCCACATGATTACCATGGAACAGACCTTGCCGAGCCAATGGAGGGAATGGGCTGTTTCATCCTGGGCAGGCTTGAATACATCCGGCTTTATTTTTCACGGAGTTAAGCTGGGCAGGCTCATGCACTTTATCCTGCCTTCCTTTGCAGTCACAGGCGTTTTTTTGATGATCTATGCATGGTATTTCCAGCCGAGGTCTGATTATTCAAAGGAATATCTCGACTATGTGGCAGAAAAGGGTGCAAAGATGGCGCTCTGGTTTACTGTTTTTTCAGTGGGAGCAGGATTCTGGTGGGCTGGAATGATACCAAAGAGCCTCCATTTTCTCAGCAACCCATTTTTTATAGTTGGGGCCGTGGCCGGGCTTGTGTTGATGGTATTCCTTGCCAAGGCGGCAACGGAGCCCGTGAAAAATGCAATTCCACTGGCAATAGCCATGTTCGTTGCCATTTTTCTGATGTGCTACGCCAGGGAAGCACTGCGCATGGCCTATGCAGGCGCCTCTGGCTATTCCATATTTGATTACAAACTTAATATCAGCTGGGGCAGCACTCTGCTCTTTTTTGCAACATTCATCGGCTCTTTCCCTGTACTCTATTTCACCGGCCTGGCGGCCTTCAAGGCAGGAAGGGCAGAAAAGGGAGAGGTGGTCACCATCTCACCATCTGCCGGAAGGCTTGCCCTCAGCCTGATGGTAGCCTGGTTTGTGGTAGTTGCCGGACTGGGTGTTGTTATCTCGTTGAAGAATGGGGCCCTGTTTTAACCAGGAGGTCAACGTTACAACACCAGGTGTGTTGAAATAATGACGGAAAAGGCAAAAGTTTCTGGTTTTGCCTTCAAGGAATCCCGGATCACCCTTGCCAATATGGCTGGTTTTCCGGGATTCTTGTTTCATGCTGTCTGACTCCCGGTGTAAAATGCAAAAATCGGCATTATTTTGTAGAGTATGGATTTTAAGCAAATTCGAAGAGGTGATCAAAGGCACAAGATGAAATATATAAGCACTAGGGGAGGGATTGCCCCGATCCCCTTCAAGGAGACGGTCATGATGGGTCTGGCAACGGATGGAGGGCTCATATTGCCGGACCACTTTCCCGTGGTGGGTACAAGAGAGCTTTCGAGATGGCAGGGGTTGACCTATCCTGAGCTTGCCCTCGAAGTCATATCGTTGTTTGTGGATGATATCTCAAGAAATGACCTGAGAGCTCTTATTTTCAAGGCCTACGAAAGCTTTGATCACAAGGAAATAACTCCCCTTGTTCTTACCGGCAATTATTACATTTTGGAATTGTTTCATGGCCCAACACTGGCCTTTAAGGATATAGCGCTGCAATTCCTCGGCAACCTTTTTTCATATCTATTGCGTGAAAAGGGCGCTACCATGAATATCCTTGGAGCCACTTCGGGAGACACTGGCAGTGCCGCCATTTACGGGGTCAGGGGAAAGGACAACATAAACATCTTCATTCTGCATCCTCACAATCGTGTCAGCCCGGTGCAGGAGCTCCAGATGACTACTGTGCCCGATGCAAATGTGTTCAATATAGCCATAGAAGGAACTTTTGATGACTGCCAGGCCATTGTAAAGGCCATCTTTAATGATCTAGCCTTCAAGGCTAGGTATCGTCTGGGCTCGGTAAATTCCATCAACTGGGCAAGGGTGCTGGCCCAGGTGGTTTACTATGTTTATGCGGCATTGAAGTTGAACAAAGAGGTAGGCGCAGACCTTGTACATTTTTCAGTTCCCACTGGCAATTTTGGCGACATTTTTGCTGGTTACGTGGCAAAACGCTTGATGGAGCGCCATATAGGCAGGCTGATCATTGCCACAAATGAAAACAATATCCTGTCAAGATTCATCCTTGAAGGTAAATATTCCAAGGGTACGGTAGTGCAAACCATAAGTCCCTCCATGGATATCCAGATAGCCAGCAATTTCGAACGCTATCTCTACTATCTGTTTGGCGAAGATTGCAGCAGGGTGAAGGCGGCCATGGAGCAATTTAATGAACAAGGTGAAATAACGATTTCAAAAGAGCAATTGGCCCAAGCCAGGAGAGATTTTGCCACAGCGTCTATAGATCAGCAGACAACGCTTGAAACCATAAAGGAAATCTATAAACAGACCGATTATATAGTAGATCCCCATACGGCTGTGGGCTGTGCTGCAGCGGAAAAATTGCGCAGCAGCTTGAAAAATGGCGCAGTTGTCTGCCTGGCCACTGCGCATCCGGCCAAGTTTCCTGAGGCAGTAAAACAGGCGGTGGGGCACTTTCCGCCACGACCGGAGAGCCTCAAGGGCCTGGATAAAAAGAACAGCAGATGCAAAGTCTTGCCAGCGAATGTGGATGCAGTCAAGAAATATGTGGCTGAAAATGCCTTGAAATAACCAAGGCAGTTCAAAGGCACAACAGACAACCAAACGTACAGGAGGGCTTAGGAATGATAAGGTATTTGTCTATTGCAGCAACCATTGTTTTGGCTTTGCTTTTCATGGTTTCTCCGTTGCAGGCAAAGGCGAAACCAACCATTGCGGTAGCCGAGTTTAAGAACCAGTCCGGAGCTGCATGGTGGAGAGGCGGTATGGGATGGGAGATAGCCGGAATGGTAACAAATGAATTGGCAAGCACCGGCCATTTCAGGGTGGTCGAGCGCAATAAACTGCAGCATGTGTTGAGGGAGCAGGACCTTGCTGCCAGCGGGCGTATTAGGCGCAGTACAGCAGCCAGGATGGGGCAGCTGACAGGCGCTAAATATCTTGTGCTTGGAACCGTTACATCCTATGAAGAGGCCACCGAGGGCACTGATGCAGGATTTTCATTCAAAGGCATTTCCATCGGCGGGAAAAAGAAAAACGCCTATGTGGCAGTGGATTTGCGGGTAGTGGATTCCACAACTGGCGAGATTGTGGCAGCCAGGACCATAGAGGCCAAGGCCAAAAGCGGCGGGCTCAGGCTGGGCCTGCACAAGTGGGGATTCGGCGGCCGTTTTGGCAAATTTTCGAAGACGCCGGCGGGAAAGGCCGTCCGAGCGTGTGTAATGCACATTGTTGACTACCTTGACTGCGTTCTAGTGAAGAAAGGAAACTGCCTTGCAGAATTTGAGGCAGCAGAGCAGCGCAGAAAGGCAAAGACCAAGGGTTCCATAGAACTTGATGAGTGATCGATCTTTTTAAAAAGCGGCTAAAAGCTAAAAGGCCTGGAGCGTGTCCAGGCCTTTTGCCATTTTTGCCATTTGGTTCCGCATAAAGCTCAAAAGATCATTCTTTGAGACTTCTGAAAAACTGCCTCTTTTGCCCAATAGCTGCGCTATTGTCGCGAAAAATGCTCACATACCCCAAGTATGCTGCGCTTTTTTCGCTCCTTAGGCCTTGCTCTTGAACAAAATAGTTGTTTTTGCAGAGGTCTCATTCCTTGTGAATGATGAGGGGCTGGCCCCGTTCAAGAAGGCCTTTTCTGGCCTTCATAT
>JALVPX010000173.1 GCA_027031565.1 Deltaproteobacteria bacterium
TTTATGCGCATAACAGGAGGGGTGTTCAAGGGACGAAGACTTTTCTCCCCCAAGGGCATGAAGGTAAGGCCTACCTCAGACATGGTGAGGCAGGCCTTGTTCAATATCTTAGGGCACAATTACATCCAGGATTGGCACTCGGTGAAGGTCCTGGACCTGTTTGCGGGTACCGGGGCACTGGGCCTGGAAGCGCTTTCAAGGGGCGCATCAAGCGTACTCTTCGTGGAATCATCTCCTGCCTCCATAGCTGCGCTCAAAAGGAATGTGCAGTCCCTTGGCGTTTCCGGGAGGGCAGAAATATTAAAGGCTGGAATCGATTACCCATCAAACAGGCTTCTGAAGGCCTTGGAAACCCGCGCCTTTGACCTCATATTTTCTGATCCTCCATATTCCACGGGCCTTTCGATCAAGTCCCTGGCGCTCGTTGCAGAAACCGGATGCCTGGAAGAGAAAGGGGTGGTGGTGATCGAGGAGAGAAAAGGGGTGGAACTGCCCCGGGAAGCCGAAGGCAAAAGTTCGTTTCTGCGCCTTGCCGACCACAGGGTTTACGGCCAGACTGAGCTGTGGTTCTATGTGGGCCTGGAACATTGAAAGAGCATCGGGAACCATGCAGAGGTGATTCGAACTCATGGAAAAAAGCAAGGTAGCCGTTTATCCAGGTACCTTTGATCCAGTAACAAACGGCCACTTGGATGTTGTAAAGCGCGGCCTCAGGCTGTTTGACAAGATCATAATCGGCATAGGCACAAACCCGAACAAGAAGCCGCTTTTTACACTTGGAGAGAGACTGGACATGATAAAGGCGGTGCTAAACGGCAACTCCCGGGTGGAGGTGAAGCCCTTTGACGGCCTCCTGGTTGATTTTGCCATGGAATGCGGAGCAGGTGCCATTTTGAGGGGCCTGCGGGCCGTTTCCGATTTTGAACACGAGCTTCAGCGCGCACTGATGAACAGAAAGCTGGCACGGCACATTGAAACGGTCTTTTTGATGACCGGCTTCAGGTGGATATATATAAGTTCTACCATAGTGAAGGAGGCGGCCCGTTTCGGCGGCAGGCTGGACGGCCTGGTGCCGCCGCTGGTTGAAGAGAGGCTGAGAGAGAAGTTTTCCAACCGGACAGGTGATGGTGCGAGAGGGGAGAGTCGAACTCCCACGGGTTGCCCCACTAGATCCTAAGTCTAGCGCGTCTACCAGTTCCGCCACTCTCGCACTTTTCGCGGCCTAAATCTAATCTTCGCCATAGGTGGAGTCAAGCAGCTCCCGGTCTCACTATTTGGGACTGGCACCTTAAATTTTAAGCTTTTTGGTGTATATTCCCCTTCTGTAAAAGAAACATTTATCAATGGAGGTGGAATATGCGCTGGCGGGGTGGACGCAGAAGCTCTAATATCGAAGACAGACGCGGCATGGGTGTTGGCCGCAAGGCCGTCGGCGGAGGCCTTGGAACAATTGTGCTGGTCTTGGTGGCACTATATTTTGGAATCGATCCCACCATCATATTGCAGCAGGGCGTGCATGTAGATTCGCCCTCAACCCAGACGACGGCTCCATATGAGCCTAGCGACAGGGAAAAAGAGCTGGCCGACTTCGTGTCCGTAGTGCTTGCCGATACCGAGGATGTCTGGAAGGCCCTTTTCAGGGAAATGGGCAGCCAGTATGAAGAGCCAAAGCTGGTGCTCTTTTCAGGCATGGTGGAATCTGCCTGCGGACTGGCCCAGTCTGCAATGGGACCCTTTTATTGCCCCATGGACCACAAGGTTTACATAGACTTGAGTTTTTACAACGACCTCAAACAGCGCATCGGCGCTCCAGGAGATTTTGCCCAGGCCTACGTTATAGCCCACGAAGTGGGGCACCATGTCCAGACACTTTTCGGCATCACCCAAAAGGTGAACGAGATGAGGCGCCGGGTGTCTCCTGTGCAGGCCAACAGGCTGTCCGTGCGCATGGAACTTCAGGCAGATTGTTTTGCTGGCGTGTGGGCCAACCGCGCCCATAAATTGAGAAATATACTGGAACCGGGTGATGTGGAAGAGGCCTTGAATGCAGCGTCTGCCATAGGGGACGACAGGCTTCAAAGGCGGAGCCGCGGATATGTCACGCCTGACTCATTCACCCACGGCACCTCAGCGCAAAGGGTTCGGTGGTTCAAGAAAGGCCTAGACAGCGGCAGGCTGGAGGCGTGCAATACATTTGAGGCTGATCAATTGTAGGATTTGGGACCCTTTAACAGCCCCTGCCCCCATCTCTATTCTCCCTGCCTGTTCAACAATCCAGGCTCGTTTCCCAGCAGCACTTGATGGGAATGAGGGAGGGGTCGAGGCCTGCCATGCCAGGTTTTTAAACCCTCTCTTTGGCAAAAAGACGCGATGCACTGGAAATTAAATAAAAAATAAGCTATAAAAAAATAAAAGGCCTGAAAGGCTTTTTAAAAACCTTTTCAAATAATTTTTTTTCTTTGGTCAATTTTAAAAGCACCGCGTTCGTGCCTTAATTTGGCGGTAGCCAATTTAAACAATAGGATGGAGTCTGGCCGGGGTCTTTAACATTACATCAAGAGACCTCTGAAAAACAAACGTGTGAGATGTGGAGGGACTATGAAAAAACATTTCAAAGATCTGGTACTGGTTCTTTTTTCGTGGGTCATGGCACATTCTGCCTGTGCCTATGCAGATAATGTTATTGACACCATATCTGCTTACAATGACCAAGAAACCGTTACCTTTGAGGTTTACGGCAGCTTTCAGGATGGAAATAGAAGTCATGTCAAGTTTTTTATAGACGCAGACAATAATCCAGATACCGGCTATTCAGGCTGGCGTGTTGAAGGCGCAGACTACCGCGTAAAGGACAGCAAGTTTTATGCATTCGAAGGTGGGGAGTGGAGGCGGATAAGCAACCAAATCGATACCCGCAAGCAAGGCGACTATATCTCTTCAACAGTGCCTTTGGACCTCCTGAGCAGCAGTCTGGTCAAATTTACGGCAGTGGTCATGGATTCCAACTGGAACAATTGGGAGATCTATGATGAAATGATCGAATATGACCTGGACGGCAATGACACCGGCAGTTCACCTTTCAACGAAGAAGCCCTCGATTCCAAGCTGCAATATCAAGAGGTGAATGGTTCTCCAGAGTTTATAGGAGTTATTGGTGAGTTTGGCATGGATAACGACAACGACCACTTCTATTTGTCAGAAGATGGATGTTTAGCCTTTGAAATCATTGAATGGAACGATGTTGAGTCCAAAAGAATAGAATTGAGGGATATAGAGGAGTGGGGTATTGACACCAGCACGAAAAAACTAATGGTTGGAGAGGTTCAATTCTATATGCCCCAGGGTGAGATTGATGAGATTACATGGATGCAGGTGCATCACAAGCACAGGGGAGCAAAGCCCTTTGTGCGGCTGGTATGGAAGGAATACAAAGAGGGTCACTATGACGGCCTGTGGGCGGTTATAAGGGAAAGCGACGAGTCAGATGGCGCCAATTGGGTCTATCTGGGCGCCAGGCCTGATTCATTTTTTACAGCCGCCATATCAGTGGAAAATGAAGAACTAATCTTGGAGGTCGATGGAAATACGTACATTCAGGACGTACCTGCATATTGGAAAAATCAAAGAAATTATTTCAAGGCTGGTCTCTATTTCAGCAGCAGGTCAGGAGTTAAGACAAGAGACGCCAGAGTGCTGTTTAAGACGTTGCAAATCGAGTGACATCTGGGGGAGGCAATAAATTTACAATTTAGAAGCAGCCATGTAAAAAACCCCAGATTATGTTGCCTCTTGTTGGGGTTTCAGGCGGGCCGGGAGTTTCAAGGTAGCCTATTGCAGGTATTTTGGGATGATTGCTGACATTGTGCATATTATTTGTATGTTCCCTTATACTGTCCTTGCTTGAATGCAGCGTCTGCCATAGGTAACAACAGGCTTTAGCGGCTAAGCCGCAGATATGTCACGCCTGACTCATTCACAAAGGTTCGATAGTTCAAGAAAGGCATAGACAGCGACAGGCTGGAGGCGTGCGATATCTTTGAAGTCGATCAATTGTAGGATTTGGGTCCTATAAGTCACTCAAATAAGAATCTGTTCATAAAGACTATCGTGTAGCCCTAATAAATTTTTTCTTGCTTCAAATTTATTTTAAAGATAAAAATATATTAATCTGCGCCAACTGTTTGCAGGAGGCTTATATATTATGAGGCGAATATTCTTTGTATTTGCCCTAATATCTTCATTAATTGCAATTCCCAACGTGTCATTAGCTCGAAGAGGATGTTGTTCTCATCATGGTGGTGTTTGCGGTTCAACGTGTTGTGACGGAACAGCTCTTTCACCTGCATGTGGAGGGACATCATATATCTCACCGCCATCATTACCCACACCTAATGGATCATCAACAAATTGTGGCTACAAATATTATTGCAGTCAGATGACTTCTTGTGAAGAAGCATTTTATTATTATGATAACTGCGGACGTACCAGCTTAGATGTCGACGGCGATGGCATACCATGTGAAAGTTTGTGTGTTGGAAATTCGTCGAGTTCATCTTCTGAAAATTCACAAAACTCAGAATCATGTTCAATCACTGAATTTGTGGATGATGATACAGCTCATTTCATTATTAATGGCACAGAAAAAACAGTACGACTGATTGGGATTGATGCTCCAGAAAAGTTCTATTCGTCTAAACTTGCAAAGGATGCTCAAAGATGTGGTGTGACAGCGCAAGAAATTATTGAATTAGGTGAAAAGGCGTCACTCCATTTAGAAAATTTGCTTAATCAGTCAATATCTCAGTTGGAATGTAAAAGTTATGGAGAAGGCTACTACGGGAGAATTTTAGCGATGATTTACACTTCAGACGGAGAAAACATTAATGAGAGTCTAATTAGTGATGGGTATGCGTGCACATATGATAGCGAAGATTTATCATCATCTGAGCTTAACGAAATGAACAAATTAATGTTACAGGCAAAAGATGCAAGACGAGGGCTTTGGGGAATCAATTATTCGTTAATGGCTTGCCTTTGTAGAGAATCAAGTTCATTTTCTGATTGGAGTGCCCAATTAAACTCACCTATTGTATTAAAGTATGATGAAGATCTAGATAAAGTACCTATAACTTTAGGAACTGTAGCAAATGGTGGTAACCAAATCGGTCTGTCGGTACATTTCCCTTCTTTTGATAAATTAGTTGATATTTGGATAGCAATTGAAGTTCCAACAATTGGATTTTTTACTATTGATGAGCATAACCATTTGACTAGAGAAATAAGACCTTGGAAAATAGGAATCAGTCAAGAACAAAGTCAAACTATTATTGAACAATTTAAGTATTGCAAAAACTCTCAACCATTAATCCCGGAGGGTACATATAAAGTGTATTGGCTCATTGTTCCTAGTAACGGGGGCGAGTTAATAGATTTCGACAATGATTATTATGAATTATATTGGTATGAATTAAATTTAAGGTGTATAGACCATTGTTCGAATTCATTATATGCAATACTTCATCCAAATGAATGTATGAAATAACTCCTATGCGGACCGTGGTTTTTATGGATTCATGCTTTGATGCCTTGACAACGTAAAATGTGAGTTCGGCCTATGGTATGGTGTAGAAAAAAGGGATAGAAGAAATATCCTTATTCACCCAAAGCTCTTCTGGATAGTGGCAAAACTAGTTCCGGGTGGACGGAAAACAAGGCCCAAGCTGGCTAAGTGTTTGCCTTACAAAGGACAGTTTGAAAGTCACTCGCTGCTCTCATATGGCCTGCTTCCAGCAACACGTAAACATTTGATTGGTCCGGATCTCGTACAGTGCCTCCTTGTCACGTCCCATTCCATTGTTGCAAAAGGAAGGCCTGATTGATGATGCCTTTATCTCCATGATTAAGAAATAGCGCCATGCCTCCGGTTTCAGTTTAGACAATTGCGTCTATATTGCCCGGGACCCCATTACCCAATACTGAGTATTCATCCGCCATGGCATCTCTGGCCGGAAAGCGATTTCTTATCACCAAGTTTCTTGACGGGCGGAAGATTTCTGTTGTAGTCTTCATAAGTTATTGCTAAGACTTATGTCTCGGACCCGCTGTGAACGGGTGGACGGTGGGATGAAATCGTGAAGGAGGATAGAGAAATGCGTGGAATCGGTTGGTTGAATGCCGTGTTGGTTATGGTGTGGTTGGGGGCGGTACCGGTGATGGGGGCCACTTTCCCGGATAATGTGTTTCCCAATACCGCCGGTCTTCAATTAAAGAATGGCGATATGACGAGTCAGCAGCTGGGATTGGCGGAGAGCACGGGATTGAAATACGCCCGTAAAGGAATTGTATGGAGTACGATAGAATTTCAAAAGGGCGTTTATGACTGGTCCACGGTTGACACCTGGATTCAGGACATGGAAGCCCGCGGTTTTTCCATGTCCCTCACTATTGTCTGGAACAACAGGCTTTACGAAGATATCTACGACCGGGCGATCGTGACAGAGGAGGGGCGGCATGAGTGATTTGTTAGAGAGCATCTGCCACCGTCCAGCCGTGGTGTGTCAACTCGAAAATCTCGCCTTTGTACCCACGATGGACAACCAACCCCTTGCTTTGTAAATTCCTAAGTGCCCCATCCCAATGTGAAAATTCCCGCCGATTCTCTTCACCAAAGGAAGACTGACCAGCTTGAATTTTCTGGCCTCCGATATACTCTATACGCAAAATTATGTCGTTTTCGTCACTCGCCGCTGCTTTAAGCAAAGCAAATTCTTCTTTAGACAAATCAAGTTTGAGTTTAGCGTTGGGGACAGTCGCTACCTTTCGGGCTAGGCTGGCATTCTGAGGAGGTCCATCCGTTTTCGCAGATTCGAGAATTCTGCGCAGGTACTCATTTTGATTGAGACAGAGCTGCAGATGCTTTGATAATTTCTGTCGAAACTGTTCTACGTTATCATAGGTTTCAATGAGACCTTGCTTCTGCCATTTTTTTTTGAATATCCTTGACTTGGTTGTATTGATCGGGGTCGACGCTATTAGGTTCAACCGGCCTCGATGAAAAGTAGATCATTGCCGGCTTCCCGGCTGCGACGTGTTCTTCAATCTCTTCGATCGTACCGCTATTAGATTTACCGGTCGGTGTTCCGAGACGAGACCAGAATACTCCAACCAAGATGTCACAATCTTTCAAGATTCGTTTGTTAATGAGCTCTTGCGGCCTCTCACCCAGCTCTGGGGACGAATGAGAGTCCCAACCCACTGCTGCCAACATGACCTTCGAACGCTGGGAATTCACGTCGTTCCAATCGTGAATCACTTTTCTGGCAATCTCCCTTTCTTCAGCTACGTCTCCAGGAGATGCGATCATCACGGGCATGACGGTGGCTTTATATGCCATGTTTCAAATGCTCTCTAATTCCTTAATATTCTGAAGTGGTCTTCAGCCATGCGTGGCTGTGTGCACTGTTTGGAAACTTCAACCAACACTTCTAAAAATAGCCAAAATTTTGTATATTACAATAATTTTCTTTATAATTGCTATACGCATTATTTATGAATCTTGAATATTGGCTCAAACTTGTTTGTTAGAAGGCCTAATTATTCGCCTGCCCCCTGGTTCTCCTGTTATGCCATGACCTCTGGTTCACTTTACTTGGTCTTGAATTCTTTCAACCTTGTACACTCCACAAGGCGGTCCAACGTCTTGGCGGTAAAGACTTTTCCCCTAGTTGCAAGGATCATTTTTTTCATGTCTTCCCGGCGGACACCGAAGCCCCTGCCTCCGATACATGCGATGACTTCAAATCTTGGATTGTCCTCAGAACGCCCGGCAAGGCTCAATTCGCTCAAATGTTGGATGCGCGTCACCTTGTCACGGGCCGTACCGTCATCCTCTGTGATTTTTGCTTCGATAATAACCTGCGGATTGAACTCGCTGGGAATAATGAAATCAGGGGCCTGATCGAAACCTTCGATTCGCTCCGCTCGCTTGGTCTTGCGGAAACTGATCCCTGCCTTAGAGAGAACCTCCTCGATTGCGGATTCAAGACTGTCTCCAATGAGTTCGCTTACAGAATCCCGGTGCCCGGCAAATGGTCTTCCAAGAAATCGTTCATAAAGTAGCATGGCGTAGGGAACACCTATCTCCGCCAGATTCCTGATACTGTCAATGCCGTTTCGGGTATCGGCCTTGTCCAGGCGATGGAGTTGATCCTTGCCCACTTCAGGGACACCGGCTGCAAGTAACTGGCATGCAGTTTTGACCATCGCCTTGATCCGTTCCTTGGTAAGGCCGTTGGTATTGAGTTCCGTTTCAGGGTTCATTCGAACTTTCCGGTCTAACGAGCGCACAAAGCCTTGAGTAACCGAAACACCTGTTCTCTGCGTCGTGACATAGCCCCATTCAGGCGGCGTAAAACCGAGTATTGATCGCAGTACTACAATAGAAATTGGCTCAGAAACTATGACTTGAAACATCTTTTCCGGATCAAGCTTGGAGAAACCAGCGGTGGCAGCTTTCAGTGCTTCATATCCTCGCTCAAAGATAGGATATTCAACAAAACCAGACCCCTTCGGCATGACGAGAAATTCGGACTCAAGGCATGAAAATACGGCATCTACATAACCTTCAGGGTTCCTGAGAATTTCTTCCAGGGAAACTTCAAAAGGAAACGTTGGCATTTTCCGCTTCATACTCCACAACACTTTCGTGGGCGGCGAACAGTGGCATATCTACTGTCGTTGCTGTTCTGTTGATCTCCACATACCTTTCCACTTCAGCCACTCCCCCGAACTGATGGAGCCAATTCGCCACATCTGCTAGGCGTGATGCAGTTGATTTGTTCCCGTCCCATCCACATCGCAACGACCATATCGCAAGACGGATCAGATGGCCGAAAGTGATGCACCTAATGTCACCCAGAGTCGGTTTGACGTTCCCTGCCCTGAGATGCGCAAGATCTCTTTCCACTATTCTGGCGACTTCCACCGGGGAATCCGCCAGCCATTTTCGTTGCATGATGCCTGTTGAACGGCAGACGAACACGGTGTCAATGATGGATGAGCCGGTTCCGTTGATATGTATGGACGCGCCCATTTCAGCGGGACAGGGAATCGATGCAGAGCAGGTCAATCCTGCATCAAGAATTGCAACTGCAACAGGATAATAGGCCTCAATGTTATTGTGATGGTATGTGAACACAAGTGGCGCTCCTGGTTTAAGGGCTCTTGCCATGCGTCTGAATACAGCGGAAAGTCCTTCCGTAAAGTGGCTTAAATCGCGGCCCATATCCACGTTGGCCGTGAGTTCGTCTACGTTCCTGGTTGAAACAGCTTTGAACGCCTGGAAAGTCTGCCCGACCAACCGCTTAAGCCAGACATAACAAAAGTCCATGAGTTCTGCATACTGAACATTGCCGAAATAAGGAGGATCAGTGAAAACGGCGTCCAGTGAATTGTCTGGCAAGTCAGAAGTTGCTGCATCCTGGCAAGAGATATTTACTGTGCGTATATGGGTGGAACCAGAACCATTGAGATGGTCTCCAATCCATTCTTTATTAATCGGGACCACTTTTTTTCTACCCCCATGGTGCACCACTTCAAACGGATTATTGCAATACGTTTTCGCCTTTTTGAATTTTTCAATAATATTAGCCCAGCCTCCACTTCCCACGCATGTATAACGGCCAGGCTCAATAATACCAATGAAATTTGACTCGCACTGTATCAGTCCCACCGGGAATCCATGCACAGAAAAAATATCAAGCGATTTCAGCGCCCTAGTGTCATAGCGGCATAGCATGTTCTGGTAACGGAGCAAGTCTGACAGATTCGTTGCAAGTGCATTGCGTATTCGTTCATTCTGTATTTTGGAGATAATACGTGCGGAGAGTTCCAGGCCAACAAGCTGCCGCTGGTTGAACATTTCCCGGTATTGTCTGTATCCCCAGCGATGAAGCCTGTTGGTTTCATCTCCACTCGGTATTTCATCATCGGGAACATACCTTGGACGCATTTTCCTCCATCTTTCTTCCGCCTCTCTGATTCGCTTGATGTCCATGGCGTCCGGTTTTTTGAAAAACCGGCCTTTATGACCAGGTTTGCATTTTTTACAATGGTATTCAATAGCAAAAAGACGATGGCGCGGTGGGCCTTGAGTGGCGTTGGGAAACGAATTGTCACTTCCGCATGAAGGGCATCTGCACGTGCCTCGTTTGGCCGGACCATTTAGAATCAAATCAGCAGAGCAGTGATTACACTGACCAGGATTTTCCCTGTTGCTAACCTCCGTTAATTCACCGCACCCCGGGCATATAAAGACATTTTTCGGGTGTCGGGAATCGGCGGCAAGAAGATATCCAGGAAACAGGTCAATATCTTCTCCACACTCCCTGCATATTATGACTTTTACCCACAAAAAATATTTCACATGAGCATCGTCCGATCCGCAAAAAATACAGCGGGAACGGTAGAGATGCCCAATTTCCTTTTCAAGTGCTGACCGTAAAGAAACGGCGGCTTTCTCATATTCGCAAATATCAAGGTGTTCTATTTCTTGCTTAACGATCCACCAAGCCATCGGGTTTATGTCAAACCCGGTAACATCGCAACCGACTCGATTTGCCTCAAGAATCGGTGTGCCGCCACCCATGAATGGATCTGCGATATGAAGGCCAGGAAAGTTATTCGACTCGTAAAACGCTTCACTTAGCGGTTTATCCGAGAACTCAGACAACAGCAAGCCGCGGAACAAAGTGCCAGGTCGCCTGGCAAACCACTTGTGGACGGAAATAACGGGACGGTAGTTCTGCTGTATCTGTTTTTCCCGGAGTGCCAAATCAGCGATAAAGGCTATATCAAAATCTTTTTCTATCATGTGATTCTTTTACCGCATTATTGATGGAATAACGAGTCTGTAGAAAAATCCTGTTAGGCGATGGCTTTCTTTTCCTGAAATCTAGACTTTTTTACCAGATTTTTTTCATGTAGGCCCGGTTCGTTTCGTATTATATTTTTTAAATCTAATATATCATCTTCTATTTTTTATCTCCAAGTCTTAACTTTTGGCTTTTTTCGCGCTTTTTACCTGTTATCAGGCAAAGCCAGCTCCATAACGGTGAATCTTTTTTAGATTGTGAACCATGCAGAAAAGAATCCAATGAATATTAACCTTTCGTTTGCCTCTAAGTGTAAACCGATCAAGGCTAAGGGCATATTTAAAAAGGGCAAAAGAGTACATGCGAACAATACTTTCTGCATTAAGTCAGGGAGTTACTGATCAGTACACGCCCTGGCAAGTTCTGCCAAACATGCAATGTCTTAGTAGATACAGGTACAAAAAATGGCCTCCATGGAAAGCAGCCATTTTTTGAGGCTGATGGATTTTTTTGCTCTTGACAGTATTCAATCAAGCCTTGTTTTATACGACAATTAATGATACGTGTAAAAATACAATAGGAGGTACGTATGGGAAAACTCTTGAATATACTTCCAGTAAGTGATTTGAGGCAGCATGCAGCCGAAATCCTTAAAAAAATACGAGATAACAAGGAGCCTGTCATTATTACACAAAGAGGACGGGCGGCTGCC
The DNA here is from genome assembly GCA_027031565.1 of Deltaproteobacteria bacterium. Lineage (GTDB taxonomy): Bacteria > Desulfobacterota > Dissulfuribacteria > Dissulfuribacterales > JALVPX01 > JALVPX01. Next base: position 11,584 of record JALVPX010000173.1, read on the forward strand.
GTCATGATCAGTGTCGAAGCGTATGAAAAGGCTGAACAAGAGAAAGAGATCCTTCGGCTTTTGGCCAGGGGCGAAAAAGAAATAGAAGCAGGAGAGGGTTATGACTTAGATACTGTTCTTGCTGAAGCTGATTCAATCCTTTCACAATAACTATCGTGAAAATCCGCTTTACATCAGCTGCCAGGGCCCAGTTTCTGTCTGCTATCGCATATATCCGACGTGATAAGCCTTCGGCGGCAATCAAATTTCGACAGCATGTTGAAACCGTTTTGCGAAGGCTTGAAGACTTTCCTGAATCCGGAAGAATCATACCCGAGTTTCCAGAACTCCCCTTCAGGGAGGTAATCATACC
>JALVPX010000174.1:0-323 GCA_027031565.1 Deltaproteobacteria bacterium
ATTATGGACCTGCTGATGCGAGGCGTGCAGCCTATAGCCGGACGGAGCAAAGTCGAAACCGTAATTCCAGCCCCATAGGGTTGAAGTATAGGGTATTTCAATATCCTGTTCGATCAATTCGAGCATCTTTTCAAGGACCAGGCTTCTGGTTTTCTCCAATTGATAAGGAGTCAGGGAACAAGAGGCCTCATCTAGCTCAATTCCAGGTTCAAGGCCGAGGGACAAGGCCATTTGAATGTAAATGCGCTGATAGTATAGGTGCCGGAGCCCCTTCATGTCTTCCCAACTACGTTGCGAGGCCTTGTAACGCACACAGTCGTGGG
>JALVPX010000174.1:333-11846 GCA_027031565.1 Deltaproteobacteria bacterium
GGCCATGTTGGATGCATAGTGGCCCCATGGTATGTAGCTGTTTGCCCGGAGATATTCCCAAACATGGGTATCTCCATTTGAACAGAACTCGCCTACGATGGGGCTTGTACCCTGAATTCCCGGCCTCAGCACCATTGCCAGTTTGTAGTCATAGGGCAGGGCAGGGTTGTTTCCCAGAATTTCAAAGAGTTCGTGGTCAAATATCAGCGGTCTTTGTGCACCATCCCTTGTCTTCTTGAACCTTATGCCGACCGCCTTTCCCTTGTGGTCTAATTCCAGGCTGCATGCCAATTTGGCAAGGGCGGTCAATACCCTTTTGCTCTTGCTCGTCTGTGCGGCAGCCAGGCGAACAGGCCTTGGCAGGCAGCCCATGTCCAGGGGCTTGCCGTCCGGGTCACAAAGGGCGCCGCTGGCAATCATTTCCAGGACGTCTTCGGGTTCCTCTTTGCGGTTTGAAAAGGAAAACCTGGCGGTCCCAGCGGCAAAACGGTCAGCCGGAGCGGTCAAGATGTACGTGGATCCCCAGAATGGAAATGGGTTGGGGACTTCGACAATTGGCTGCGCCTTATGAAATGCAAGGTCTCCGCAAGGAAAATTCACTTGGTTCTCCACGGGTTGCCCATCTTCTCCGTGGCCCAAAGTCGCGATCTCTTTGTTTTTTCTCAGGTTTTTTACCTCATAGTCAGGTTTGTGAATCCCCCAAAGGAAGGTACCCTCCGGGCCTACACAACTTTTTATACAACCGTTTTTCACTTTATTCCTCCATGGGGCAGGTATAAATGCCTCGGGCAGAAAAATCCAAGGCCTTGGCAGGCTTGTCAAGTCCCAAAGGTTGCCCTTGCTATTTGGATAATTGATCTTATCCTATTATCCTTTCACTATAACGGGCAAGGGCCTTGATCTAAAAGTCGGGTTGTGCGAAAAGGCAGGGAGAATTTCCAAAGATGGCAAGGGCGGAAGAACAATCCATAGAAGAACTGCTTGAACAGGGCAAGAGCAAAGAAGAGGTCCTGGATCTGTTGTCGAGTGATTTTCCAAGGCAGAGCCTGCTTTTTCACCTGAACAACATACCCTTACCTGAAGCCAGGAGAAAATACCGCTATTTCAATATCCTTTTGATGATCCTGCTTTCATATGTCACGATCAAGAAATTGCTGATAGCCTATTTGTTCAAGGATTATGCCATAATCATGCTCTCCTCCCTTGTGGTCCCCATAATAAACATCTATCTTCTGAGGGAGGTATGGAGGTTTCACAAGATCGGCTACCAATTTCTCGCCTTTTTGGCCATCCTTGCCTTGGTGCATGCGGAAAACAGGGTCATGCCAGATGCTGCAATCTATATCTTCGTTTCCGCCCTTTCAGCCTTCCTCTATTTCAGACTCTTCCCCAAGGGAGGGCAGATAAAATGAATGTGATCGAACCAGATGAGCTCATGAAGCTCCATTCTACCGAGATTGTTTCTGCAAGGCTGCGCAAATGGATCAGAGGCGTACGGCGCTGGCTGCACCGCTATCCAGAGCTCTCCTTTGAAGAGTACAAGACATCTGCCTATATCGCCAAGGTGCTTGAGTCCCTGGGAATCCCCTTTCAAAATGGTATAGCACGGACTGGCGTGGTGGCGGAACTGGGTGATTTGAAGGGAAGCGGGCCGTGCGTTGCGCTCAGGGCAGACATGGATGCCCTGCCCATTGAAGAAAAAACTGGTCTCCCCTTTTCGTCCCTGCATCCCGGTAAGATGCACGCATGCGGCCATGATGGTCATGTGGCCATGCTTCTAGGGGCAGCGGCTGTTTTGAAAAATATACGTTTGGATGGTAAGATAAGGCTGATATTCCAGCCTGCCGAAGAAGGGGAGGGCGGCGCCAGGCAGATGGTGCAGGAAGGCGTGCTGGATGGCGTGGATGCCATATTTGGCGGACACATCGACCGCCACTTCAGGCCTGGGGAAATTGCAGTGCAGCCCGGCCTAATATGCGCATTCACGGACACATTCAGAATCGAGATCCGCGGCAAGGGCGGTCATGCTGCCAAGCCCCATGAAACAGTGGATTCCATAGTGGTGGCCAGCCTCCTCGTAATGAGCATACAGACCCTGGTATCGAGGGAGGTGGATCCAGCCTATCCAACCGTGGTGACAGTTGGAAGCATTCGCGGCGGCTCTGCCTCAAACGTCATTGCAGAGAGCGCGGTGCTCGAAGGCACAATAAGGTCCACCCATTCAGACGTGAGGCGCCAGGTCACAAGGGGTTTGAAGAGGATGGTCAAGTCGATGGGTGATCTATACGGGGCCGAGACAGCCATTGAGATGACCGAAGGCTTTCCGCCAGTGATAAATGACCCCAAAGCCTCAGAGGTGGCGCGGGAGGCAGCGGCTTCAGTGGTGGGCAGCGGGCATGTTGCCGGTCTCAAGCACCCAAGCCTTGGTGGCGAGGACTTTTCATACTTTTTGAAAAAGGTGCCTGGCTGTTTTGTTCGCTTCGGTGCTGCGAAAAAGGGGCTTGAGAATGTGCCTGCACACAGCCCATATTTCGATTTTGACGAATCAGCCCTTCCCATGGGTTCGCTTTTCCTTGTAAAGGTGGCTTTGAAGGCCCTGGAAAGGCTTGAAAGGGGTCGATTTTAGTATTCGAATCTCAGTTTCAGGACGTGGAGTTTAAATCTAACAACAATTTTACCATTGGTGTAGAACTGGAGTTCCAGCTGCTCTCTTCACGCACCAAGGAACTTGTGAATGCGGCCCCAAGCCTGCTTGAGCGAGTTCCCAAAGGGCTGTCCGAGAAGATCAAACAAGAATTCATCCAGTCAATGGTGGAAGTGACTACAGGGGTGTGCAGCTCGGTAAGGGAGGTGGAAGAGGATCTGTGCTCCACCATAAACTTCCTGGAGTCCCTGTGCAGGAAAGAGGGTGTGCTCTTGTATGCGGCAAGCCTCCACCCCTTTTCAAGGGCGGATGAACAAAAACTTTCATCAAATAAAAGATATGAAGAGATACTTGAGGAACTCCAAATCGTGGGCAGGAGGCTTATAACCCAGGGTCTTCATGTGCACATCGGGCTGCCCGACGGCGAGACCGCCGTCCATGTCTTTGACCAGATAAGGGTGTTTCTTCCCCTGCTGCTCGCCATATCTACATCTTCACCATTTTTCCAGGGCCAGGACACAGGCCTTTATTCATACAGGTCAAAACTGTTCAATGCGCTGCCCAGGTCGGGCATGCCAGAGGCCCTTGGTTCATGGGCAAATTATGTAAAACTTATCAATTTGATGAAAAGGGCATGTATAATCAATGATCCCCGTGATATATGGTGGGATGTTAGGCCCCATCCGCATTTTGGAACCATTGAAGTGCGAATATGCGACCTTCCGTCCTCCATGCCTGAGATCCTGGCAGTGACCGCTATGATCCAGGCCCTGGTGGCGGAACTAGTGTCTGGAAGACTAAGCTGCCCGGTCATCCACAGGGCAGTGATAACCAACAATAAGTGGAATGCGGTGCGCCGGAGTGTGGATGGAAAATATGTTGAACCCTACAACCTGCGCCAGATACCGATACGGGATGCACTGCTTGATCTTGCGGAAAGATTGAGGCCGACTGCAGAAGGCCTTGGTTCAGCAGCATACCTGGCGAGGATAAAAGGGATGATAGACAGGGGAACAAGCGCCCACCGGCAAAAACGTCTTTATGCACAGTCGCTTGATTTTACAAACATGATTGATGAGATGAGAAAGGGATTTTGGAATTTTGAAGAAAAATAGAGGCATAGTTGCAACTGGTCATCCAATGGTCAGCAGGGCGGCTGCCCAGATGCTGGAAAAGGGAGGCAATGCCTTTGATGCCGCAGCGGCTGCTGGCTTTGCAGGGGCTATAGCAGAACCTGCCCTGACGAGCCTTGGGGGCGGCGGATTTCTCCTGGCCAGGCGCTCCACGGGAGAGACCATACTGTTTGATTTCTTCGTTGACACGCCCGGCAAGGGCAGGTCTGCCCATGAGCTTGAACCCCATTTTTTTCCAGTGACCATTCACTTTCCGAGCTCCACCCAGGACTTCAACGTGGGGTTGGGTTCGGTTGCCGTCCCAGGCAACCTGAAGGGTTTTCTGCACATACACGAAAAACTTGGCTCCCTTGATCTTGAAGAGGTTTTGCAGCCTGCCATTTCCTTGGCTAGGGAAGGTGTGGCCTTGAACAGCCACCAGGCCTATTTCCTGAACATGCTGAGGCCCATCATGGTGGTGACCGAGGCAAGCAGGAGGATTTTCGAACCCGGCGGAAGGTATGTGCAGGAAGGAGACATGCTGAAGAACCCTGAATTGGCCACTTTTCTGGAAAATCTGGCTAGGGAGGGAAATGCCGATTTCTTTTACAAGGGCGAGGTTGCAAGGCGCATAGTGGCAGACATGGAGCAGGGGAAAGGCCTCGTTACCCTGGAGGACCTGGCCGGCTATGAGGTAATAGAAAGAGAGCCTCTGGCCGCGAGTTACAAGGGATTCACGCTTATGACCAATCCCCCTCCTTCCTTTGGAGGGGCGCTGATCAGGCTGGCCCTCGAACTCCTTTCCAGGCTTGATATCGGGAATCTGGAGTGGGGTTCACCACGCCATCTGCTGGCCTTGGCCTTCTCCCAGCGCGAGATCGACAGGCTGCGCAGGCAGAACTGTCACGAACTCGATGAAACAACAAGGGCCGAATGCCTGTCTGAGGCGGCCGTGCATCTAAAAAGGAGGCTGTGGTCCAGGGGCACCACCCACGTATCTGTGGCAGATGGCTACGGAAACGTGGCGAGCATGACCACCTCCAATGGAGAAGGTTCAGGTTATATTGTTCCGGGTACAGGCATAATGCTCAATAACATGATGGGGGAAGATGATCTTCATCCTGAGGGTTTTCATTCCAGTGAGCCCGGCCACAGGGTGGCCTCCATGATGTCGCCTTCCCTGGTGATGGACGGCAGCAAGGTGCGCCTTGTGCTGGGAAGTGGAGGCAGCAAGCGTATTCGCACCGCAATCGTCCAGGTACTGCTGAATTACCTTGATTTCGGCCTTGACGTCGATGCGGCCATAAAGGCCCCAAGGATTCACTGGGATGGTGAGAGGCTTCAGGTTGAGCCTGGTTATGAAGATGGAGCAGTGGATGCCCTCAGGAAGGAATTCGACGTAAACCTGTGGGACAGGATCGACGTATACTTCGGTGGAGTGCACGCAGTGGAGCCGAACGGCTCAGGCGGCGGAGACCCAAGGCGAGGCGGTTGCGTAATAAAATTACCTGGGTAAAGTCATGGAATCAATTTTTCAGGATGCCATTTATGATAAAGCCTAGTTTTGAAGAATTTAAAGAGATGGCCCAGGGAGCAAATATCATCCCGGTATACGGCGAGATTCCTGTTGATATGGATACGCCCCTTTCACTCTATGCCAAGATGGGTGAGGGCAACTATTCATTTTTGTTCGAGAGCCTGGAAGGCGGAGAAAAATGGGGCCGTTACAGCTTTATGGGCTTTGATCCCTTTCTGGTTGCAGGCTCCAAGGGAAATACATTTTTTGTACAAAGAGCCCAAGGTAAAAAGGCCGAAGAGGTGGATGACCCGATCGAGGCCCTGAAAGGCCTTGTCTCTTCTTTTGTTCCTGCCAAAGTTGAAGGCCTTCCCAGGTTTTACGGCGGCGCAGTGGGCTACCTGGGATATGACATGGTGCGTTTCATGGAGAGGCTGCCGGACCGGCTTTCAGACAGTGCTGGCTTTCATGACTGCCTTTTCGTGTTTCCAGGCCTGCTCCTCGTCTTCGACAACATAAAACAGAGTCTTCAAATCATTTACAGTGCCCACAACGATGGCAGGGCAGGGCTGAAGGAGCTGTATGACAAGGCTGTTTCATCCATTCAAGGGGTAATAGAGAGGATATCAAAGGGAATCGATTATCCCAAACCCCTGCACGGAGGTGCCGGTACTGTCTTGGAACCGCAGGTAAGCAAGGAGCGTTTCGAGGCCATGGTCAGGATGGCAAAGGAATATATCAAGGCCGGAGACATAATACAGGTGGTGTTGTCTCAGCGCTTCAGCGGCACAAACCATATACCTCCCTTTGAAATATACCGGGTCCTTCGCCGTATCAACCCTTCGCCATACCTTTATTACCTGCGAATGGATGATGAAGTGCTGATTGGTTCGTCGCCTGAGATTCTGGTCAGGCTCACGGACAACAAGATCGAGTTGAGGCCGATTGCAGGAACGAGGCCAAGGGGTTCAAACCGTGATGAGGATCTCGCCCTTGAAAGGGAACTCCTCAAGGATCCCAAGGAAAGGGCCGAGCACCTGATGCTGGTGGACCTTGGAAGGAATGACGTGGGCAGGGTGGCTGAGACCGGTTCTGTGAAGGTGGAAGATCTCATGGTGATAGAGCGCTATTCCCACGTGATGCACATAGTGAGCGGGGTAACCGGCAGGCTGAGGAAAGACAAGGACATGTTTGATCTGTTGAGGGCCTGTTTCCCTGCTGGTACTGTGAGCGGCGCTCCCAAAATAAGGGCCATGGAAATCATAGAAGAGCTGGAACATGCAAGGCGCGGCCCATATGCAGGCGCAGTCGGCTACTTCGGCTTTTCCGGCAACATGGACTTTGCCATCACGATCAGGACCCTGTGCCAGAAAGGGGACCAGCTATACCTGCAGGCCGGGGCTGGAATAGTGGCTGATTCCGATCCATCAAAGGAGTGGGAAGAGACCTTGAATAAGGGCAGGGCCCTGATGAGGGCCATAGATATGGCTGAAGGAGGCAGATAGGTGTCAAGAGTGGTAGTCATAGACAATTACGACTCCTTCACCTACAACCTGGTCCAGGCCCTTGGCGCCCTTGGGGCCGACGTGGTTGTCGTAAGAAATGATCAGGTTACGGTGAACGAAGTGGAAGAGATGGCTCCGGACAGGCTGCTGATATCACCCGGGCCATGTACACCCCAGGAAGCAGGCATATCCGTTGAAGCCATACGTTACTTTGCCGGAAAGATTCCGATCCTGGGGGTGTGTTTGGGCCACCAGTCAATAGGCGCTGCCTTTGGGGGAAAAATCGTAAGGGCCCAAAGGCTCATGCACGGCAAGACATCCATGATACGCCACGACGGGCAAGGGGTCTTCAAGGGCCTTCCAAACCCCTTCGAAGCAATGAGATACCATTCGCTCCTGGTCGATGAGGCGACTCTTCCTGAATGCCTTGTCGCAACAGCCTGGTCTGAAAAGGATGAACTCATGGGTGTTCGTCACAAGGGTGTCCAGGTGGAAGGGGTGCAATTTCATCCAGAATCCATAATGACCCCAGAAGGACCCAAGCTCCTTGAAAATTTTTTAAAAATTAAAAATAACTAACCGTTAAAATGATTAAAAAAGCAATTGAAAAAATTCTGAATAGGCATGATCTCTCCCAGCAGGAAATGGCACAGGTAATGGAAGAGCTGATGGAGGGCAGGTGTACCCCTGCTCAAATAGGCGCCTTCCTGACAGGTCTCAGGATGAAAGGAGAGAGTGTTGAAGAGATAGTGGGGGCTGCCAGCGTCATGCGGGAAAAGGCGGTCAAAATTCCGGTGAACCTCGGCCCTGATGAACCCCTGGTGGATACCTGCGGAACTGGGGGCGACGGTGCATCCACATTCAATGTATCCACGACATCTGCCTTTGTGGTGGCAGGCGCTGGCATCAAGGTGGCAAAGCATGGCAACCGCTCTGTATCATCCAGGTCGGGCAGCGCGGATGTGCTTGAGGCCCTTGGCGTGCCCCTTGACATGAGCCCGGAGGAGGTAGCAGGTGCGATTGAGGAGGCGGGTATCGGCTTTCTCTTTGCCCCCAATCTCCATCCTGCCATGAAGCATGCCATTGGACCAAGAAGGGAGCTTGGCGTGCGCACCATATTCAATGTGCTCGGACCTCTTACCAACCCGGCTGGGGCAAACGTACAGCTCATGGGTGTCTTTGATCCAGAACTCACGCCGGTTCTGGCAGAAGTGCTTGGAAAGATGGGAGCACGGCGCGCCTGGGTGGTGCACGGCCACGGAGGGCTGGATGAATTGAGCCTGGCCGGACCCAGTATAGTGTCCGAGTGGAATGGCGAGTCGGTCATGAAAATGAGCGTCCACCCGGAAGATGCGGGGCTTGGCACATATTCTACCGAAGAAGTGGCTGGGGGAACCCCGGAGGAGAATGCCGAGATTCTTGTGAAGATCCTGCAAGGAGAAAAGGGGGCCAAAAGAGATGTGGTGCTCCTTAATGCAGGTGCTGCCATATATCTTGCAGGCAGGGCTTCCTCCCTTGAAGAGGGGGTGGGCCTGGCAGCGGAAAGCATTGATTCCGGGGCGGCTCTTGAAAAGCTTCAATATTTAAAAAATTACAAAAAATGACGATATTAGATAGAATTATCGAACAAAAACATCAAGAAGTATCAAAGGCAAAGAAGCGCGGGATACCAGCTGTTGAATTGCCGGACCCGCATCCCAGGGGATTCAAAAAGGCCCTGCTGGCTGATAATGGCGTCTCCATAATCGCAGAAGTCAAGAGGGCCTCTCCTTCAAAGGGCTTGATATGTGCGGAATTCAATCCTGTAAAGATTGCACAGGACTACCAGCAAGGTGGTGCAGCAACGGTATCCGTCTTGACTGACGAAAAATTCTTCCAGGGCAGTCTCGATTTCATGCCCCTGATAAGGCAGGAGATCTCTCTGCCCTTGTTGAGAAAGGATTTCATTATCGATCACTTCCAGGTGGAAGAGGCAAGGGCCTTTGGCGCAGATGCCATATTATTGATCCTCTCGGTCCTTGATCAGGTCTTGTTCAAGGAGCTCATGGATCATGCCAGGGAAAAGGGCCTTGACTGCCTGGTAGAGGTCCACAACTTGCATGAAGCCGAAAGGGCCCTGGATGCAGGTGCAGATCTGATCGGGGTTAACAACCGTAATCTCAAGGATTTTACCGTATCTCTTGATACCACTTTCGAGGTAAGGCGATATATTCCTGGTGAAATAGCCATGGTAAGCGAGAGTGGTATTTCTACCACCCATGACATCCAAAGGCTGTATGAAGCAGGAGTTACTGCGGCCTTGATCGGCGAAGCCCTGGTCAAGGATGAAGAAAGACCTGGGCTGCTAGAGAAACTGGTTCAGGCAGGCCGCGGTCTTTGATAAAAGGTGCACCCTGAAGTTCTAGGCCATTACCTGGGCTATGGCAAAGGTTGCCGCTGTGAGGGCCAAAAACACTGAAAACCAAAAAACCTTGGCATAAGACATTGTTTACGCCTCCTTAAGCTGGTCTGGTTAAAGTAAAATTTTAGCAAATAATGCGCCAACTCCCTTTTTAAACAAAAACCCCCTTCCTTTCCTTGTTTTTACCTGGTTGCTGGCCTGGCAATGTGCTACCATGATGCAAATCAGGCACAACGTCGGCTCGTTTTGTATGGCAAAACATACAAAATGAGATCCTTTTTCTCCTAAATGACATTTTTTTGACTATATAAAGCTGATCGGATTTCTGATTTTTTTTGTTAAGGACCTGCTATGGGGCTGTTTGAGCTTTTATCGTTTCTAATAACTGTCACAGCACTGCTCAGCTATGCCAACTACAGGTATTTGCGCCTGCCCACCACCATAGGCCTCATGCTCATTTCCCTGGCAATGTCCCTTGGCCTTGGCCTCGTTAGCAGTTATACGGGCAACCAGCTACATGAACAGGCTGTGGATATCTTGAAGAATATCGATTTCAATAAGACCGTGCTCCACGGTATGCTCAGCTTCATGCTCTTTGCAGGCGCCCTGCACGTAAACATCAATGATATATCTGAACAGAAGTGGATGATATCGCTCCTTGCGTCTGTTGGAGTGATAATATCGACCCTTGTGGTGGGTATGTTAAGCCGCTTCATTTTCTCCCTGGCAGGAATGGATGTACCTCTGATTTACTGCATGCTCTTCGGTGCCTTGATCTCGCCTACTGATCCCATTGCGGTCCTGGCAATATTGAAGAGCATAGGCGTTCCAAAGGGACTCGAAACCACTATTACCGGAGAGTCTCTTTTCAATGACGGGGTTGGCGTTGTCATGTTCCTCGTGCTGCTTGAAATCGCTTCTGGAGGGCATCATATCGGCCCGGCTCAGGTGTGGACGCTGTTCCTGAAAGAGGCGGTGGGTGGGGCAGCCTTCGGTCTGGCAGCAGGCTACCTCTGCTACTTGATGCTGAAATCCGTGGATGATTACCAAACGGAGATCCTCCTTACCTTGGCCCTGGTGTCTGGAGGATATGCCCTGTGTGATGCAATTCATGTGTCAGGCCCAATTGCCATAGTGGTGGCCGGGCTGCTGATCGGCAACCGCGGCCGCATATTGGCCATGTCCCAGAGGACCAGAAGTCACCTCGATGCATTTTATGAGCTCATGGACAATATCTTGAATGCGGTGCTCTTTGTCCTTATGGGCATGGAGGTGCTCGTCCTGAATGTCACCCTGAAGGTCTTTTTTGTAGGGCTTGCACTTATCCCGTGCCTGCTGTTTGCAAGGATGTTCAGCGTGGGCCTGCCCGTTGGGGTTTTAAGACTCTTCAAACCCACACATCCCCATGTAGTCAAGATCCTGACATGGGCAGCCCTGCGCGGTGGTATTTCCATAGCCCTGGCGCTCTCGATTCCCAGGGTGACATGGCGCGATCCAATTGTCACGATCACATACATGGCAGTTGTCTTTTCCATTGTGGTGCAGGGGCTCACCCTTGGGAAGTTTGCCGGCCGCCTTGCAGGCGGTGCTGATCTAGAAAGATAGGCTCAAGTACCCTTACCTCTGTACCGGAATCCCTGCACGCCTCCGCCATTACCATCCTGGCTGCCTTGTTCCTGGAAGGATGCACAAATTGGAGCCTCTTGGGTTCGAGCCTGCTGCCTCGCAGGGCCGATATCAGCCTTGCAGTCAATTCAGCCGGGTAGATCAGGGCAAGCCTGCCTCCTGGATGAAGCGCGTATCTGGAGGCGCAAACCACGTCATCCAGGCCCGCTGCTACTTCATGCCTTGCCAGCGCCTCTCCAGCGTCCGGGCATATCCTTCCGCTGTCAACAGGCCTGAAGGGCGGGTTAGATACCGCGTAATCGAAATCTCCGGCCCTGACAAGGACTTGAATCTCCTTGATATCGCCATGAATGATCTCGATCCTGCGGTCAAGGCGGTTTATTTTCACATTTTCCTGGGCCAGGTGTACAAGGGATTCCTGGATTTCTATCCCCACGATCTTCACATGGGGATATTTGCGGGCAAGCAAAAGGGATATTATCCCGCACCCGCATCCAATGTCCAGGATCTTGTCATATTTCCTCGGCGCAGAAAAATCCGCAAGCAAAAGGGAATCGATGGAAAATCGGTACCCTTTTCTTGGCTGAAGTATTACAAGATCGCCTATCCTGTCTCGTGTGCAGAGGGTTTCATTCATGTTTCCGGCCTAGTATGGCTTTATGCATGGATTGTGCTTGAAGGGCATGTAAAGCGGGTCGCCGATCAGTAT
>JALVPX010000175.1 GCA_027031565.1 Deltaproteobacteria bacterium
AAAGGCCACTGGAGCAAAGGTGACCAATCTTGCAGTAAAGGAGGCGGTAGCCAGCTTGTTGAGCGAAGGAATCCCGAGGGAGTCAATCGGAATCTACCTGCTGGCCGGCCTTCCAGACCAGGATGCTCGGGAAGTTGCAGAATCTATCAATTTTGTAAAAGCGCTAGGCGTTAAGCCTTACCTTGCTGAATTTTCACCAATACCCGGCACACCAGAATGGGAAAGGCTGGTAAAATCGGGGATCATCACCAAGGATATCGATCCAATCCTTACCAACAACACCATCTTTTTCAGGCTCTATTCAAAGATCACAGAGGAAGATTGGAAGAAATTGAACAGACTCAGGCTTGAAAGCTGAAGGCCGCCCCTCAGGATAGGACTGCCTACAGGGGGATGTCGTCTACGGCATCTGCTGCAGTGTCTATGGCATCATGGGCCGTGTTTCCCACCACCGGCACAACAGAAACAACGGCTCCGCCTACACGCATGGGTACACTCACCACCTTGGTGGCAAGGCACCCGCTCAACAAGGGGCACAAGAAGGCCAGTATCAGAAGTGTTTTGATTTTCATGACATATTTCAGGCAAGCCGCTTTTTTTTAGCTTTTTAACGCAATCCCCCTTTTAATGCCAACAAAAAATTGGCAAACTTTGTATAGCGCCCAGGAAACCTGGAGGATGAAATGGAACGAATTCCAGAGCTGGAACTGATGGAAAGTGATGAACAGGCCAGGGCCTATTCAGAAGCGGATTTCTCCGCCCCCCATCAGATGTTCGTGGACCTGTTTTTAAAAGAATTCGGAACAGGTTTTACTGGTGTGGTCCTTGACCTTGGATGCGGCCCGGCAGACATAGCCGTGCGCTTTGCAAAGGCTTATCCCCAAAGCCGGATTCACGGTGTGGACGGGTCAAAGGCCATGCTGGAATACGGAAAAAGACGCCTCCATGAGAAAGGCATAGAAAAAAACATTACGCTTATCCACGGCCGTATACCCGACTGCAAGCTTCCCCTGGACAGGTATGATTGCATAATTGTTAACAGCCTTCTTCACCATTTGCCCGAGCCTGGGATCTTGTGGACAACTATCAGGAACTTCGCTGCCAGGCATGCCATTATCTTTGTGATGGACTTGATCAGGCCAGGCAGCACAGGGGAGGCGCTGCACATTGTTGAAAAATATTGCAGCAATGAGCCGCAAATATTAAAGGACGATTTTTACAACTCCTTATTGGCTGCTTACACTATCAAAGAAGTCAAGCATCAATTAATGGAAGCAGGTATGGAATATCTGGATGTAAAGAGAGTAAGCGACCGTCATCTCCTGGTCTCAGGGAAGATGAAGACATGATCCTGCCTATGGAACCATTTAAAGCCATCCTGTTTGATCTTGACGGGACATTGCTGGATACGCTGCAGGATCTGGCAGAAGCCATGAACTACGTGCTCAAGGCCCGCGGGCTTCCGACGCACCCCCTTGAGCGATACAGATATTTTGTTGGAGAAGGTGCGACAGTGCTGGTGAAGAAGGCCCTTCCCCCGGAACTGCGTGATTCTCAGACAATAAGCGAGGTTCTTAAGGAGTATCTCGACCGGTACGGGAGTCACTGGGACCTGCACACCAGGCCTTATCCAGGCATTCCAGAGATGCTGGGCAGATTGCAGGCAGATCATGTAGTTATGACGGTCTTGTCTAACAAAGTCCATGACTTCACCCTGCAGTGCACCAAAAAATTCCTTGGCAAGTGGAAGTTTGCAAGGGTCTATGGAGAGCGTCCGGAGGTTCCGCGCAAGCCCGATCCTGGTGGCGCGATTTTGATTGCTGAAGAATTGAATATAAGCCCTTCTGATTTCATGTATCTTGGAGATACTCCCATAGATATGAAGACGGCAAAAGGGGCTGGCATGTTTCCGATTGGTGTTGGCTGGGGGTTCAGGCCCGCAGAGGAACTCATTGAGGCAGGTGCAAAGGTTGTTTTGAAGCATCCGCTGGAATTATTCGAGTTGGATTTTTGTGGGCTCGGTTCTTCCTAATTGAAGCTTGCCCGCGATTCTAAGATCGCATGTTATAAACGATTCACATCCGGCTACCTCTAAAAATTGTCTTTTTGCCCAATGGCTGCGTTGCACTCAAAAAATAATCCTCGAAATATCAACAATATGTCTGCGGTTATTTTTTTCGCGCGCCTTGCCCTTGAACAAAAATCCTAATTTTTAGAGGTAGCCATCCCTAAAAAGACGTTGTAAAAGGCTGTTCATAGCACGTGAATCAAAGGCTCTTCTAGGCAAAAAGGATTTTTGATTGCACAAGCGTGGGAGCGGTGGCTGGGGATGGCTCCTGAACCATTTTTAACGTGAAGAGGATGTAAGAGCCGTTGCAGACGCACGGCGGACCTTTAAAAATGGTGAAGGAGACACCCCAGCCACCCCATAACAACCAGTTGAGGCGCCTGTTTTAAAAAACAAACACTTTAAGAGACTTCTTAAAAACTGCCTCTTTTGCCCAATAGCTGCGTTATCGTCGCGAAAAAATGCTCACATACCCCAAGTATGCTGCGTTTTTTCGCTCCTCAGGCCTTGCTCTTGAACAAAATAGTTGTTTTTCAGAGGTCTCTTAAAGAGTTTCCCCTCTTCACGCCAAAAAACCCTCCAGGCGCCACGCACCAGACTTGACCCTGAGGCGCGCATAAAAAATAACGAACGCTCCTTGTTTGAAGAAAACCTTCAAAAAACGTAGATGTGACCCGAATTAGGAAGAGAAAGATCCGTTTTTTTACTCAGGAGGCTTGGTCCCTCCATATAAGGGTGCATCAGGATCAACCACCCCTTTGGGGACTTCTGCCACACCCTCACCCCCAAGAACATACCCTCCATCCAGTCTGACAACGCTCCCGGTCATATATGAGGCCTGTTCTGCTAGAAAATATACGCATTTTGCCACCTCTTCGGGCCTTCCGGTCCTTTGGAGTAACGTGTGTTTGATTATCATCTGCCTTTGCTCATCAGACAAAAGCCCCCATCCCCTGGTCCCTGGCCCGTGTCTGGTATCGAAAATGCCCAGCATAACCTCATTGACCCTCACCTCAGGTGCTGCCTCCCTGGCCCACGTTTCTGTCAGGGAGGATATTGCGCGGTTAGCCAAGCTGTAGCAGTCATGGAAAATAAGGCCAGCCGGGCCTGAGCGGCCTACGATGCCTGAAATACTCGAAATGTTGATTACGGCTCCCCCTCCGTCCTTTTTCAGATACGGCAGTGATTCACAAAAAAGATAATATTTGGCACTTATGGTGGTATCAAACTCTAGCTTCCATTGCCGCCTTGTATATTTGCCATGAACAATCGGCCACCCTCCCCGTTCAATATTGTTGACCAGGATGTCCAGGCGGCCAAAGTGGTCAACAACTCTTTTCACAAACCCCTTCACCTTGTCCTGTTGCGTTAAATCCACAGGAAGGGCGATATAATCTGCGTTGTTTGCCTTCATGGTTTCGTGCATATCATCCAGTGCGTCAAGCCAGTCATAATAGCTCAATGCGCATTTAATGCGTTTTGAGGCGAATTCTTTTGCAATGGCCAGGCCTATTCCCTTAATTGCACCGGTTACTATTGCAACCTTTTCTTGAGCCATTTTTCAACTCCCTGCGTTGTTTGTTGTGAACATAATAGTTTTACAGCTCTATTCCAATTTTATATTTACCACTGTCTTTGATGGACAGTTTGGCTTGCCGCACTAATTCGCGTTTGATATAGTGCGCAAGCTTTGTTGGAGGCTCATTCCACATGACCGCTACTATAAGAAGATCATGTGCCTGTGCAGGCACTTATCGTATTGATAATACGGCTACCTCTAAAAATTGTCTTTTTGCCCAATGGCTGCGTTGCACTCAAAAAATAATCCTCGAAATATCAACAAGATGTCTACGGTTATTTTTTGCGCGCCTTGCCCTTGAATAAAAATCCTAATTTTTTGAGGTAGCCAATAGAAAATAGATAGAGG
>JALVPX010000176.1 GCA_027031565.1 Deltaproteobacteria bacterium
TGAGCCTTCCGTACAGAGAAAGGGGCAGATAGGAACTCGTGCCTGCTGCTGCAGTACAAAGTGCCCAGCCAGGCCACCTTTCTTTGCTGCACAAGGCCTTTATCTCTTTTGAAGCCTCACAGGGAGACTTGGTCAGGTTGTTCAGCGCGTTCTGCTGCGGCCCTGCCTTGTAAATGGGCAGAAGCAACACCTTGGAAAAGGGCTCCGGCAGAGTGCTTCCAAGTTTCTGAAGCGCCTCTTCCGCCCTGTCCCCCCCCTCAAGAGGAAGAAAATGGGAACCCTCCCAGTTCTCTCCTCCATGTAGAGACACCACCCAGCGGTCTCCCTGCATGCCCAAAGAAAGTGCCGGAAGATCGAGTCTGTATCTCCTCAACATGGCATCCAGGCCTATTTCAGGCACTATTACCGCCCTCAGCTGGTTCAGATGGCCGGTCTCCCTAAATACATCAAGGAGATGCTCGATATTCTTCCTGGCAACATAGGCCAGCAGTACCACGGTCTTATCCTCACGCTTGAAGGCAAACTGGTCGAAATATATCTCGTCCGGAGGCAGGTGGCAGTGAAGGGTGATACCGAGTTTAACCGCATTTTCTGCTTCATCTTCTGTGAGACCCTCAAAAACCACCTCCCTCAAGAAGACCTGGGAACGGGGTATGCCAAGGATGAAACAATGCCTTTTTGACGGCCTCAACAGGCTGAGCGCACTTTTCAGCTGTTCGTGGGCAGGCCCGGAAAAAGAACCTGAGGGCCATGGCGGATCACTAGTGCGCCAGCCTGCCATGCCCTTGGCCAGGCAGTGAAATTCCACGTTGTGCCCGGCCACGTATATTCCTATTATCTCTTTTCTGCCCATGCCTGCCTTTGCCCTTCGTCAAATGTAAAACCCGTCATCCAGTGAAGCAGCTTGTAGGGCGGATTGCCTTTTTGCGGCTTCCAGAAGAGGATCACCTTTTCAGAACCCACGATGACAGAAAGCCTTACTATGTCAGGTTGCTGCTCCTGATCAGCCAGCGAATCTGCAAGTGTCTCCTGAATCGGCAACGGTGCATACTTCTTTAGCACGTTTTTTGAACTGCTGTAAACCGTAAACAGGTCCACCAGACCGCCTTTCCATATAGTGCCGGAATCGTCGTCTGCCTCATTTTGAGAAACATACTCAACCGGCCCCCAGAAGATACCTGAATCAACACCATTTATTAGCAAAAGCTCCTCTATAACACGAAAAGGGCCGTTTGCCGGCATGTATGGAGGTTTTTTGTCTTCATAGGCCGCATCTTCTGCACCATTAAGGCGTACCAGCTTGTCTGAATCACGCCAGTCAAGGATGGAATCGACAATCGTGTCTGCCTTGATAACATCGTCATCAGGAAACAGTGCCCGGATAAGATCCCTGATCTGGTCTTCGCCTGCATTATTAAGGTCGAGCTTGCCGTTTTCCTCTTCCAAGGCGAATATCACCTTTTGGCCGCCGATTTCCATCTGGTATCTCCTTCCATCCACGACAAAAAGGCCCTTTTCGACAATCTCGTTTTCATCGGCATCAGGCGCGGCCAGGCGGTTTGACAAAAGCATCATCAATGAATGCACAACAAGACGGGTCTGAAGGTCTGTCCAGGCACGCACGCCGAGGTTTCTGCTGATGCGGGCCTCTACCGCAAAGTATCCCCCTATCATGGTCAGGACCGCCAACACCCAGAGCACCATCACCATCACGCTTCCGCGCTCTAAAAAGAGAGACATTACTCGAGGCCTCCCAAAGACGCCACCGGAAAAGGATTGGTAAAGATTACGTACCACTGTATTTCATCTTTTGAGGACATGTCTCTGGATCTTGACCAGCCCAGGCCTACGGCCTCTGGGATTGTTCTGGCCTCCTTGAACTCCTTGTCCCACGATGCAGGGTCTTGTTCATCCTTTTCTGCATCCTGATCCTTGTAGGAAAAGGCCGCGTGGCCGATTCCATTCACCATGTTTACAAGCCAACCGTCATCAGTAATCCATTCAAAGGTATTTCCTTTATCCCCGACTTGGGGAGGATCAGCTTCGTAATCCTCCTTTGCAGTCACTATCTTTTGGGCATACAGGAGACTTTGATCGTCGGGATCAAGGATATAGGCCACCTTGAATAGGCCGCCTGTGGCAGACCCCATGGGCACGTGTGTGGTAAAAAAGACCAAGCTGTGTTGCGTACCCGCAAAGGCGTCTATGCCATGGGGCAGGACGCTTTTCATGATCGTAGGCCCGCCAAAGGGTCCTGTTTTTCCACCCCTTTTAGGGGCAAAAAGCATGAAAGAGGCGCGCAGCTGCCGTGCAAGCAGGCCTTCCACTGCAGTACGGGCTACCAAGAACCGGTTGCGTTCCTTGCTCCGGCTCCAGGACTGAAAGCCCGTTCTTAGAACCATGCTAAGAACGAGCACCAGCATCGCCGTCAACGTGATCGCAATCAACAGCTCCAACAGGGTGAATCCTGCGGCATCCGACGAAGGAGAAGCGGCCCTGGCAGCCTCGTATGCGCGATCCAAGCGGGGGGTTTTCATTGCGCCTTTCTCAGAAGGAACGAAAGATGGAATTTGGGACCGTTGGCAGGAGGCAGGATGGCAAGTTTCACAATCTCAAGGGTATCATCGTCTATAATCAAGGCATCCTGTTCCTCACCTTGCTTTTCTGATGCAGTCAGCTGCAGCCCTTCTTCTACAGCGATTTCATACCGCCATCCAGGATGACCTTCAAATTCTCCTGACTCCTCTTCAAGGGGCCTCTCCGCCGAAGACAGCTCCTGCAGAAGGCCTTCTGCCAATTGGGCCGCCTCTTTTGCCAATGCACCGCGCAGTGCCTGTCTATGCCCAAGGGCGAATCCCGAAAGGATAACGCCGATCGAGATGCCCACCAGCGCCACTGCCACAAGGACCTCCATCAGGGTAAAACCCCTTTGATTAGAGGAAAACAACGAAGAAACTGCCATCACCCTTCCTTTCTGGCAGTTATCAGGCCCAGCAGGCGGTTGACAATGACCTTTTCAACCTGACCGTCTCCAAGTTTCAAATCCAGCTCCCCGCCGCTGGTGCTGGCATCCGGAAAAAAAATTATCCCAAACCTGTTTTCCCCAAACTCCGCTATTCCTTCGCCTTCTATCTGTATGCCTTCGGGAATAGGATGTTTCTTTTTCACCTCCATGTAGAATATGCGCTCATTTCCATCTATTACAAAACGGACGGCGCGTCCCCTGCCCAGACTTGCGGCCCTTGCCCGATTCATCACCTGCAGGAAGTCCTGGATGAATCTCTTTTCTTCAGACCTGAAGAGGCTGCTGGCCACCGAGGTAAAGATCAGGCCGCTCAATAGGCCTATCAAGACCATCACAACCAGCAATTCAACCAGCGTAAAGCCTTGGGATCTAGAAACCCACATCGTTTATACCAAAGATTGCCAGCAGCATGGATAAAATGATGCCGCCGATTATAAGCCCCATGACCACGATGGTCACAGGCTCTATCATGGATAGGAAGATCTTGGTATCGGACCTCACCTTTTCATCCAGATCATCTGCTATCTTGAGCAGCATGGGGCCGAGCTTGCCCGTTTCTTCTCCGACGGCCACGAGGTGGATGACAATTGAGGGGAAGATGCCGCTCCTCTTCATGAGAAGACTCAGGTTCCTGCCCTGGCGCACTCCTATATAAAGCTGATCCACTGCCTCTTGGATCCTGGAATTTGACACCACTTCCTTGGCAAGGGACAGCCCCTTTAAAATCGGTACACCTGTTTCAAGCAAGGTACCCAGGGTCCTCGTAAGACGGCCGAGCTCAACCCTCAACAGGGTGGGGCCGACAAAGGGCAGGCGGAGCTTAACACTGTCCCACCATCGGCTTCCCTCAGAAGAGCGCAGGTAAAAACGAACCCCGGCCAATATCACTGCCATGCCCATTACGACCGCCCACCACCATTTTTGCAAAAAGAAGCTTATGGATATAATGACAG
>JALVPX010000177.1 GCA_027031565.1 Deltaproteobacteria bacterium
TGGGGCCGTAGCTCAGCTGGGAGAGCGCTTGAATGGCATTCAAGAGGTCAGCGGTTCGATCCCGCTCGGCTCCACCACAGCTATTCTAGAAAAACACCGCGACAATCCACAATATTACTGAAATCAGAATCGCTACGAGTACTGCGGCAGAGCCCATATCCTTTGCCATGCCGAAGAATTCATTCCTGTCATTGCCAAAACGGTCGATTATGGCCTCGATCGCCGAGTTCATGAGTTCGACCAGCATGATCAACAAAATGGATATAATTAGCAGGGCTGTTTCAAGCGGGGTATCACCAAAGAGAAAGGCCAAAGGGATAGCGGCTGCAAGAACCACGGCCTCCTGTCTGAAAGAGGGCTCATTTTCGTAACATGCCCGCAGGCCCTGCCAGGAAAAAAAGAAGGCCCTGCCCAACCTAGAAAGATCGAATATGCCTTTATTTTTTGACAAAATGTTCTCCGCAAAAAGGATGATCCATGCAAACTAGGTCATTTCGTCCATTTGTTCCAATATAAGATGTGCCGGCCACTTTGTGTAATTTTTGGCACCTGAATCTGGGTGGCCCTGGTCACACCATTGCTTAAGCATCCTCAAGGCATCAGGACCCAGGCGGCTTATGCCCCAGGCTATGCGTTTTTTGACTGTCTCCTCCTGCTCTCTCAGCATGAAAAGGGGTAGATTGACACAAAAGAAAGACAATGAATCCGCATCCTTTAAAAGGTTTGCATCCCTGGTTCCTCCAAATTCGTGCAGCCGAACAAGCTCATGGACCCTTTCTACCAGATGGGAATCAACCCCGCACTTGATTAAAAGACCTTTCAATATCCGGGCACTATTTTCAGCATGAGCCCTTTTGAAATCGTCATAACTTGAAAAGTTCAGCCTCTGCGTCTTTATTGAATCGGGCAGCGCCCTTTCTATATCATGGCCGAGGGCTGCTATTCTCAGCCACAAGGGGGTATCTGGTTTCAGTTTCAAAAGCAGTGCAACAGTATTCTCTGCATGCAGGGGGTCTTCGGGAACCTTTGATTTTGATATGATCTTTCGTATCATGTGCACTGCCCTTGTAACGGGCCTGTCAGGATGATATGAAAGGGGATGTGGTTTAGTATTGTTGGGGAATTGATTTTTTTCTTCGTTAGTCAGTATCATGATACCATTTCATGGCTGGAGGAGCAATTCATGTTTCATAATGTTATAGAAAGATATGGGTTAATTCCCTTTTATTTAATGGCCGTTCTTTCATGCGTAATATTGTTCACTTCGTGCGGCGGAATCAAGCCGGAGCCTCCGGAAGTGGGATTGGCCGGGGTCACTATCTCCGGGCTTACGCTGAGCCATGCAAATATCCTCGCCACCCTTGAAGTTTACAATCCCAATGCCAAAAGCCTCAAGGTGGAACGCGTACAATACACCATGGCAATAAATGGTGTGAAGGTCGCAAAGGGCCTCTCATTGGAGGAGGCGGTAATCCCTGCTAATGGTACAGGGCACATAAAGCTGAATGTCCGAAGCCCCTATTGGGATATCGTGCGGGTAATGGGCAATATAAAGAAGGGAAGACCAGCAGTGGTGCTCCTCAAGGGATCGGTCAGATTGGGAGGTTTCGGTTTTTCAAGCTATACGTATCCATTCGAACGCAGGGGAACGCTTTCTCTTCAGGGATTGCTTCAGATGCCTTGATTACGCCCTGCAGGTAAACATAAAATTACATCTGATCGGCTTGACTCTGCAATCCCGTCAAGATATTTGAGATATGAAACTTAAAAAGAAGAGCAACTGCGTTCAAAAAAGCATTTAATTTAAGGACAAAAAGAGGAGGTTTTTGACTTATGGGTATGTTGCAGGAATTCAAGGAGTTTGCAATCAAGGGAAACGTTGTGGACATGGCCGTGGGCATTGTAATAGGCGCTGCCTTCGGCAAAATTGTTTCATCCTTTGTGGCAGACGTCTTGATGCCACCGATAGGGATGTTGCTGGGCGGAATAGATTTCACCAAGTTTGGTTTGGTATTGAAAAAAGCGGCAGATGGCACACCAGAGGTGATGCTTGCCTATGGAAAATTCATTCAGACAGTGGTTGATTTCACTATTATCGCCTTTGCGATCTTCCTGGTGGTAAAGGCAATAAATTCTGCCAAGAAAAAGGAAGAGGAAAAACCCGAGGAGCCGCCCAAACCATCCAAGGAGGAAGTGCTTCTTACCGAAATCAGGGATCTTCTGAAAGAAAAGGGTTAAAGTAATTTTTTTCCAAGACCCTGAAAAGGGCATTTTCATCCGTTATGAAGGCCGAGGAGAAGCGCAAGAACCAGAAATAAAAAGGCCCATATCAGGATTGCAATCTTTTGGGCCTTTTTCGCCCTTTGTGCCTCCCACCAGGTAGATGGCCTGATACCACAAAGCAGGAAAGTGGCCACTCCTGACAGATTTATACATATCACGTTCGCTGCATAAAGAGAAAATGCCCCTGAAGCAGCCTTGAAATAACCCGCACCAAGAAGCAGACCGCCAGTGGTCAGAGGAGGAAGCAGGGCAACAGCGACCATCACACCGATAAGTGCTGACGGGGCCTCAGACGTCATCGACATGACACCCGCGCTTCCTGCTGCCAGGGCCACTATCAGGTCAGACCAATGTACTTCAAGCCTTGACGCGATCTCGGGTCCCTTCAGGTCTATGTGTACGAAGATCCCAAGAAATATGGTTACGGCCCCCACTATCAACAGTTGAAGCGCGCTGATTCCCAATGCCCGTTTTGCAAGTGATGAGTCACCAAGGGTGCTTGCCAGTGCCAGAGTTACATGCGGTCCAAGCATAGGCGCCAACACCATGGCTCCTATTATGGTGACAACGCTATTTTGCATAAGTCCGACTGCTGCCACTATGGTGGAAAGGAATACCAATACCATGTTTGATACGGTTGTTTTGGTCTCCTTGTTCAGGGCCTGTTTCAATTCCTGGCGGCTGATGCGTGCAACTTCTTCGATCTCGATTTCAGGTTCGCCTGTTTTCTTTGTTTCAGATGGCCCAGGAAGGTAGGTGTCAGCCGATATCAGCACTGCACTGAAGTTTGGGATGCCGGAAAAGTATTGCTCAAGCTGATCAAGAAGCTCTTGCGTAAGGGACTCGTTTACAACTACCCTGATCAGGCTGAGCTTGTCCGGCAGCTCTATCGTGGTGAGGTGTTCTAATGGATACTGCCTGAGCAGTTCCTCGAGCATTTCGCCTTTGCCCTTGGGAAGAACAACCTCCAAGATTTTTGATGCCATGCATGGATTTTAGAACAAGTAAGAGAACTTTTCACAAAAAAAATCCGGGATGCCGGACCTGCCGCTGGATTTTCTCCAAGTGGATGTCTCGATGGATGCGTTAGGCTTCCCTGTATTTCAGGGCATGCGCACGGCATCCAAGACCTGACGTCCTTTTTCTGAGGGTTTCCTGGCGTGCCTGCCTATCCCGGATTTCATTTCCTATTTGTTTTGTTTATCGGTGTTGAGCCGGTACAACTTTAATTTTGAAACTTGCTCTTAATTCAATGTTAGATTTCAAAGGCGAGAGCTTCAACTGGCAGCTAAGGGGCGGCTGGTGTGTCTCCTTCACCATTTTTAAAGGTCTGCCGTGCGTCTGCTAGGCCTCTTCATCTTCTTCACGTTAAAAATGGTTCAGGAGCCACCCCCAGCCGCCGCTCTCACGCCTGTACTATCCCAAAGCTTTTTACCTCGAAAAGTAGTTGATTCTAATGCCAAAATCGGCAGTACTGGTTTTCAAAAAGTCTTTTAAAAGAAAGGCCGTTGGGTTTATATGCAGGTGCGGAGCAGGTCTAGTGTGTGGCTCCTGAAGAGTTTTCAGCGTGAATGGAATTAAGATCTGGTGTAGACGCACGAAAAGAACTCTGAAAACTCTGAAGGAGACACCACTAGACCTTGTAAAAGAAATAAAAATTGAGGAACAGTTAATGCGTGTTTTT
>JALVPX010000178.1 GCA_027031565.1 Deltaproteobacteria bacterium
GAACCCAGAGACGTGGGTGCCGCCCTCCTTTGTACGAATGTTGTTGCAATAGCTCAGGATTCGCTCTGAATAGCCATTGTTGTATTGAAAAGCTACCTCGACCTGGACGTCATCCTTTTCTCCTGAGATGTAGATTGGTGAGGGATGGATAAGTTCCTTGTTTTTGTTTAGATATTCAACAAAGGAGACGAGCCCTCCGCTGAAATGATATTCCTTTCTCTTTTCGGTTCGTTCATCTTGAAGAACAATGGTCACCTGTGGATTCAAGAATGCCAGTTCCCTCATCCTGGCCTGGAGGACCTCAAATTGAAATTCAGTGGTTTCCTTGAAAATTTCAGGATCTGGTTTGAAGGTCACCCTGGTCCCCCGCTTCTTGGTCGAGCCGCACACCTTCATTGGACCAGTTGGTTCACCCTTGATATACCTCTGTTTGTATATCTTTCCGTTTCTGTAAACCTCAGCCTCCAGCCATTCAGAAAGGGCGTTTACTACCGAGACACCCACCCCGTGCAGCCCTCCGGAAACCTTGTAGGTTTGGTGATCAAACTTTCCTCCTGCATGGAGCCTGGTCATTACCAGTTCAAGGGCAGGAACGCCCTCTGTGGGGTGAATATCCACGGGTATGCCCCTGCCATTGTCTTCAACGGTAACGCTTCCATCTTCATGGATCGTTATCTCTATTTTCGTGCAGTATCCTGCCAGGGCCTCGTCAATGCTATTGTCCACCACCTCATAGACCAGGTGATGCAGCCCTTCGGTTGCAGTGTTTCCAATATACATGGCAGGCCTTTTTCTTACTGCGGTAAGGCCTGACAGGACCTTTATTTGCCCTGCCTCATATTTCTGTTGTGCGCTTTTTTCCATTTTCTGTCTTTCTTCCATAATTTTTCCGCTGTCTGATCAATAAGTGGGTTGGAACCGATCCAAAAAGAAAAAATATTATTCAAAAACTAGCATGTCTCAATATTTTATTCATCTCTGATAGTCATTGGCATGATAAGGGCCATGTAACCTGGATCCTGTTCACCGACAATCAGGCATGGAGACGATGCATCATTTGATATGACTTCAACCGTATCGGAATTCATGACAGAGAGGGCATCCATCATATATTTTGCGTTAAAGGCCAATTCAAAGGGTTCTCCTTCATATTCTATGGGCATTTTCTCCTTGGCCTCGCCGCTTTCTTTTTTCAATGATTCTATTTCAATTTCCCCAGGCCTTATGAATGCCATTACACTCCTGAAGATGTCATCAGAGGCAAGTATGGAGATTCTTTTAAGGGCTGAATAAAAATCTTTTCTGGAAAACTTGAAGGAACGCTCCTTTGTCTGCGGTATTATGGCCCTGTAATTTGGAAATTTACCTTCGATAAGCCTTACTACGAGGAATTCATTTCCACCTCTGATAAAGCAGAAATTTTCGTCAATACCAAAAGTCACCTCTTCGTGGTCTTCCAGAAGTTTCCTTATTTCATTTGCGCCTTTTTTTGGAATCAGGATCCCGTTTTTCATTTCAAGGCCCAATCCTTGTATATCCTTGTCTTGCAGGGCCAGCCTGTGACCATTTGAAGCAACCATTCTAAGAACGATGTTGTCGCTGTTTTCCCACGATTCCTGTTCCAGATAGACCCCTGCCAAGCTGAACTTGTGCGCCTCTGAAGAGGCTGCAAACACGGTTTTGGCAATCATTTCATAGAGGTCCTTTGCCTTGATAGTTATCGAGTTGCTTTCATCCACCTTTCTGAATTGTGGAAATTCGTCTGGCGGGGTACCCCCTATCTTGAAAATGGCCTTTTCATTCGATCCTATTTGAAGCCACGAATTTTCCTGCTCCTGAAAATATATTTCATCTGATGGAAACTCCTTAACTATTTCAAAAAGCTTGCCTGCATTAATGGTAATGGCGCCTTGCGACACGAGATCGCACGGCACCGAGGCCCTGTAACTGATCTCCAGGTCAGTGGCTTCTATGACAAGTTTTTCAGGTTCAGCATATAGATAAACATTGTTTATGATTGCCATTATATTCTTTTTTTCAATTATTGTTTGTGCCTTGCTCAAGGGCTTCAAGATGTCCTTTTTCTTAATTGAAAATTCCAACATAACGGGCTCCGGTTTTTATTATTGTTTTTCTTTTAAAAAAATAAATTAAGATAATAGTATGTTTATTTTGTTAAAAAGTGTCTTACCTTTTTGATTTTACATACAATTTTATATGTACCACTTTTGTTAAAAAGTGGTTGCAAATTTTTGACAAAATTCAAAATAAAGTTTTGAACAAAGAAGTAACATTTGGACTGTTCAAAAATAAAATACAGGCGAAATATAACATAAAATGAACGAAATTACCAAAGAATTACACAGAATTGTAGATGAAAACGGCCCTGTCACCTTTAAAAAGTTCATGGAACTCGCCCTGTATCATCCTAAGTATGGTTATTACACCAAGGGAAGGTTTCCTGGCGGAATATCTGGAGACTTTGTAACCAGTCCCCATACGAATGAGCTATTTGGTGCATTGATGGCAAGGCAGTTGATCCAGATGAAGGAGATCCTCGGAACGAAAAAATTCACCATAATCGAAATGGGAGCTGGTGCAGGATACATGGCCCTTGATATACTCAATTTCCTGAGAAAAATGGGAAAAAGCGAAGAATTTAATTATGTGATCATTGAACCTTTTGACAACAACGTGCTGCTGCAGAAGCATATTTTGAGGGATTTTATCGAACTCGTTGAATGGAGAAGTGATACAGCAGGCATATCAGACATGGAGGGATGCTTTTTATCCAACGAACTCCTGGATGCCTTTCCAGTCCATCTGATCGAAAAAGACAAGGGCGTATGGAAGGAGGTGTTCCTGGTTCCTGGTGAAAAAGGGTTCGATGAAGTTTTGATGCAGCCAAGCTCGGTTGATGTGGAAGATTACTGCAAGAAATGGCTAAATGACTTGCCTGACGGCTATCGAACAGAAATAAATTTGGAAATCAAGGCATGGATTTTTGATTTATCCAGGGTTATCAAGAGAGGTTTTGTTATTACCGTAGATTATGGTCATACCAGAAATGAATATTTTCACCCCTCAAGAAACAGGGGAACCCTTTTATCATATTTCAGGCAACAAGTTAGCGAAGACATATATTCAGATCCTGGCAACAGGGATATAACTGCCCATGTAAACTTTTCGGACGTGGATTACTGGGGAAAAGAGGCACTGTTTGATACTGTTGGCTATTCCTCCCAATGTTTCTTCCTGGCCGGTCAGGATGTAGAAAAGGTGATAGAGATATTGGAAGGCAAGAAAAGGGACCCCTTTTCGCCGCGAAATGCAGCACTCAAAAGCTTGCTGCTTCCCCAGGGCATGGGCGAGAGCCACAAGGTGCTCATTCAGTCAAAGGGTGTTGAAACAGACGTGCAATTAAATGGTTTCAAGTTTACAAACAAGAAAAGCAGGTTATAGCCTTTTCATTGATTAGAGGTCTCCAGAGGTATGTTTTAAAGATGTGCAGATATAAATTGGCAATATTTGATTGTGACGGCGTGCTTTTTGATTCATCCCGGGCCAATAGGGCCTATTACAACAAGATCTTGGAAAAATTTGGCCGAGGCCCAATGAGTGATGAGGAATTTACCTTTGTTCACATGCATACGGCTGCTGAGTCCCTTGCCTACCTGTTCCGTGACAGGCCTGAGCTGGCAAGGCAGGCCATGGAGTATGCTGCCCAAATCGGATATGATCCATTCATCCCTCTCATGGAAATGGAGCCGGGTGTCATAGAGGCGCTTGAAAAAATCAGGCAAAAACTTAAGACAGCCATATCAACCAATCGAAGCACTACCATGCCAAGGCTCATAGAGACCTTTTCCCTGGATAAATGGTTTGATTCAATAGTCTGCGCCCTTGACGTAAAAAAGGCAAAGCCCGATCCTGAAGGTGTGTTCAAGATATTGAAGGAGCTTGATATCGACAAAAATCAAAGTATCTACATTGGTGATTCCAAGGTTGATGAACTGGTGGCCTTAAATGCTGGTATTCCCCTTATTGCTTATAAAAACCCTGAACTTGATGCCAAATACCATGCAGGCCGCTTTGATGAAATAGCATCTATTTTATTGGAGAGATGATATCTTTTCCGCCCATGTACTTTTGAAGCGCCTTTGGAATTGCTACTGAGCCATCGCCTTGCTGATAGTTTTCAAGTATGGCCACCATGGTCCTTCCAACTGCCAGGCCTGAACCATTCAATGTGTGCACAAGCCTGCTCTTTCCCTTGCCCCTGGGCCTGAACCTGATGTTTGCACGCCTTGCCTGAAAGTCTTCGAAATTGCTGCAGGATGATATCTCACAAAACCTGTCCTGTCCCGGCAGCCAAACCTCGATATCATACGTCTTTGAAGCAGAGAAACCGAGATCGCCTGTGCACAACTCGATGACCCTGTAAGGTATTTCCAAGAGTTGAAGAACTTCTTCTGCATCCAGAAGCAGCGATTCGAGCTCCTCATAAGAATTGTCTGGATGAGAAAATTTGACTAGTTCGACCTTGTTGAATTGATGCTGTCTCACGATTCCTCTCACGTCCCTACCGTGGGAACCAGCCTCTGACCTGAAACAAGGGGTGTAGGCAACGTATTTCAAGGTGAGCAGCTCTTCGTCAATGGTCTCGTTTCTGTGCAGATTGGTAACCGGAACCTCGGCGGTTGGTATTAAATAGTAGTTCCAGCCCTCCAGCTTGAACAGGTCCTCCTTGAATTTAGGGAGCTGCCCTGTGCCTTTCATGGAATCCTCATTCACGATGAATGGCGGTAGCACTTCTTTATATCCATGTTTAAGGGTGTGCAGATCGAGCATAAAATTGATTAGAGCGCGTTCAAGGCGTGCCCCATCCTGATGATACACGACAAACCTGGATCCAGTGATCTTGGCAGCCCTTTCAAAATCGAGTATGCCAAGCCCCTCCCCAACATCCCAATGGGGAAGCGGCTCAAAATCAAACGTGGGGATATCTCCCCACCTTTTGACTACCACGTTGTCTTCTTCATCTTTTCCAACCGGAACACCTGGATGGGGGATGTTCGGTATGGACAAGAGATAATCCTTTACCTTCTCTTCTACGGCCGCAAGCTCCTTTTCGATCTCCTTTATTTCCCGGCCTACGGCCTTCATTTCCTCGATTTTGTCCGAGGCATCTTTCTTTTCCTTTTTAAGACGTCCTATCTCTTGCGAAACCCTGTTCCTTACGTTCCTGAGCTCCTCAACCCTCTGCAAAAGCCTTCGCCTCCGGGCATCTGCGGCCATCATGTCATCGATATCGATTTCATACTGCCTGTTTTTCAAGGCGGTTTTTACCAATTCGATGTTTTCCCTTATGAATTTTAGTTCGAGCATGTGACAAGACCCCTTTTACATCTTCCTTTTGAGGACAAATAGAGCAAGTTCATGAAAAAGTTCTTTTTCCTTTGAATTATCAAATGGTTCAAGGCACTTCAATGCATGGTCTATGCAGTTTTTCGCCCTGCCGTATGAATAATCGAGGCTACCGCTTTTTAACAGCATATATCTCACCCATTCGAGGTCTTTAGGATCAGATGATTTTTTGACGAGAATGCTTTTTAGCCTTTCTGTATCGTCTCGCGGGCCATTTTTAAGGGCAGTCAGAATGGGCAGGGTGACCTTGCCTTCAGCCAAGTCTGTACCAAGGCGTTTTCCAAGATCTTTTTCATCTGCGGTAAAGTCCAGCAAATCATCTACTATTTGAAAGGCCATTCCGAGGTTGCGTCCGTAGTCTTCCAGGGCCCTTATCTCCTCTTCTGAACCATTGGCAAACAAGGCCCCAATCTTACATGAGCATGAAATCAATGAAGCGGTTTTTCTGAAGATGATGTCATCATAGATCTCCTCTGAATAGGATGGATTGTCAATCTCCAGAAGCTGGATGATTTCGCCCTCGGCCATAAATGCTACTGTTTTTGATATGGCCTCGGCTATCCTGGTGTCACCGAACTGGCTGGCAAGATCGATGGCCCTGGCATAGAGATAGTCGCCTGCCAGGACAGCAGCCTTGTTGCCCCAGACTTTGTAGGCCGGCTCTTTACCCCTCCTTAACAACCCTTCATCTATTACATCGTCATGCAGAAGACTTGCAGCGTGCAGATATTCCGGGACAATCGACAAATCGAACAAAATGTCTTCGTTTCTGCCGCAAAGCCGGGATGAAATCACTGCCAACAGAGGCCTGAGCCTTTTTCCTCCAGAGAACAGGATGTGTTCGCTCACCTCGTTTACCAAGGGAACGTGGGAGGAAAAGTGTTTTTTCATTGCCGATTCAATAAGTTCGAAGTCGGCGTTGTACTGACTCAGCAAATCCTTGACGCTTTTCATCTCGAGCTGCCTGTAACCGCTACCTCTAAAATTTGGCCCATATTGTCAAATTTCTTTTGGGGACAGGGAATACCATATTAAGCATGAAAGGGCTATGTCTTGAAACACAAATTTTTTATACCGCCCTATTAACAAAGTTTGAGGGTACAGTTACTATTTAAGTCGTTATGAAGGCCAAACTTACCCCCATGCTCAAGCAATATCATGACATCAAGGCCAAATATGAAGACGCCATACTCTTTTTCCGCATGGGTGACTTCTATGAGATGTTCTACGAGGATGCAAAGGAGGCGGCCAGGGTCCTTGAAATAACCCTTACTTCAAGAGACAAGAACAAGGATGACGGAGTCCCAATGTGCGGGGTGCCTGTGCATGCTGCCGAAGGCTACCTCGCCCGCCTGGTGCAGGCGGGCTACCGTGTGGCAATATGCGAGCAGGTGGAGGACCCCAAAAAGGCCAAGGGCCTTGTCAGGCGTGAGGTAGTAAGGGTGGTGAGCCCGGGCCTTGTGACCACGGAGGGAAGCCTTGGAGCCAAGTCGCATAACTTCATAGCCTCCTTATGCCTCTTACATGATACTGAATTGTGGGGCTTTTCCTATTTAGACGTGTTGACCGGGCTGTTCAAGGTAACGCAGCTTAAGGGCAGGGACGAGCTTCTTTCAGAGGTGTTCAGGGTGGAACCCTCGGAAATATTGCTCCCGGAATCCTTGAAGGAATCCGAGATTACCAGCCATTTGAACCGCATTTCTTCAACGGCCTTTTTCAGTTACAGGCCCGATTACTGGTTCAATTTTGAAAGGGCTGAAGGGCTGTTGAGAGATCACTTTTCAGTGCTCTCTCTGGACGGTTTCGGACTTTCGGGCTGGAATGCAGCCATTGCATCGGCCGGCGGCCTCATGAGATATGTTAAGGAGACACAAAAGGGCGACCTCGGCCACATAAACAAAATTTCTCCTTATGAGACGAGGCAGTTTTTAAAAATCGACGAGGCCACCAAGCGCAATCTTGAACTCGTGGCCAATTCCCTTGATAATAAGAAGTTTGGAAGCCTCTTGTGGGTTCTGGACAAGACCCAGACCCCGATGGGAGGCAGGCTTCTGAGGCAGTGGATATTGTTTCCCCTGCTGGAAAAGAGGAAGATTGACGATCGCCTCGAGGCCGTGGAGGCCCTCAAGGAGTCCCATGAAAAACGGGAGGGGCTGACCTCGCTGTTAAAAGAGATCTATGACCTTGAAAGGTTGAACGGGAGGGTGGTTCTTGAAACTGCCAATGCGCGGGATCTCCTGGCTCTGAGCCAGTCTCTTCGGAACATTCCACTCATAAAGGATCTTTTGTCTGGTTTTCGAAACGGCCCCGAGCTTCTTTCCCAAATCTTTTCAAGGCTCGACCCGGTTGAAGAAGTTTCCGCAGAGATCGATTCAGCCATAGACCCAGCCTGCCCGGTGGATCTCAAAAGCGGGGGAATAATCAAGGAGGGATACAATGGGGAGCTGGACGAGCTGGTGGAGATACAGCGGAATGGAAAACAGTTCATTGCAGCCATTCAGGAAAAGGAACGAGACCGCACCGGCATATCAACCCTGAAGGTTAGATACAACAAGGTGTTTGGCTATTTTATCGAAGTTTCCAAGGGCCAGGCATCAAGGGTTCCCGAAGACTACATAAGGAAACAGACCCTGGTAAATGCGGAACGGTACATCACCCCTGAATTGAAAGAGATTGAATTGAAGGTCTTGAGCGCGCAGGAAAGGCGCGAAGAGCTTGAATACGAGCTCTTCAGGAATGTGCTTGCAAAGATCTCAAGCTATGGTGAAAGGATTAAGTCCACGGCCGAAGCCCTGGCCGAGCTGGATGCCCTTAATTCCTTTGCCGCAGCTGCTGAAGAAAACAATTACGCAAGGCCTGAAATAGATGAAGGCGACAGGATAGAAATAACGGCAGGCCGCCATCCTGTAATAGAAAAAACTCTCGAACAGGAAGGCTTTGTTCCAAATGATG
The DNA here is from genome assembly GCA_027031565.1 of Deltaproteobacteria bacterium. Taxonomy (GTDB): domain Bacteria; phylum Desulfobacterota; class Dissulfuribacteria; order Dissulfuribacterales; family JALVPX01; genus JALVPX01. Next base: position 8,380 of record JALVPX010000178.1, read on the forward strand.
TCAACATAGGCGGTGATGAACATGGGCAGCTGATGATCATTACAGGCCCCAACATGGCTGGGAAATCAACAATCCTGAGACAGACTGCATTGATAGTCTTGATGGCCCAGATGGGCTGCTTTGTCCCGGCCGAGAAGGCCAGAATAGGAATAGTGGATCAGATTTTCACCAGGGTCGGCGCTACTGACTACCTTTCAAGGGGCCAAAGCACATTTATGGTTGAAATGAGCGAGACAGCCAACATACTTCATAACAGCACATCGAAGAGCCTGGTTATACTGGATGAGATCGGCAGAGGAACCAGTACCTACGATGGTCTGGCAATTGCATGGTCTGTAGCTGAATTTTTGCTGAAAAAGGGCGGAAAAGGTGTGAAAACCCTGTTTGCCACCCATTATCACGAATTAACGCAACTGGCAGACAAAAATAACAGGGCCAGGAACTATCATGTGGAAGTCGAAGAATGGGGAGATGAGGTGGTTTTTGTACGCAAACTGTCAAAAGGCGCAACAAACAAGAGCTATGGCATACAAGTGGCAGCGCTTGCCGGCGTGCCCGAAGAGGTCATTGCCGGGGCCGACCAGGTGCTGAGGAAATTGGAAGACAAGGGGCTTGAATCGCCAAACAAGAGTTTACTCGATAAGGATGCCGGCTCCCGTTATATTACCCAGCCTTCGCTTCCCATAGTAAATGAGACAAGGGATGAGATAGTGGATGAGCTAAAAAAGCTTGACATCAATCAGATAACCCCTCTTCAGGCCTTGAACCTCTTGGCTGAATTAAAGGCAAAGGCGTGCTGAAAGACATGAATCCGGGCAAGCCTGCGGAAAACCTTTTTCTGCGTTTTGCATCTCTTGCCATAGGTGTGTTCCTTTGCCTTGGGATCGTCTTCTACTGTTCAAGTGCCTGCGCCACCAAGCGCACACAAACCACGGACAGGGCACAAAGGGAGTATAAACTGGCAAAAAGCAAATATGATCAGCTTGCCAGGAGCCCCAGACTGAGAAAAAGCCGCAGGGTTTGGGAAAGGGTCATACAGCGCTTCAGGCGTGTCTACCTGAAATACCCGGAACATCCCTCAGTGGCCCCCAAGACCCTTTACATGATGGCCAGATGTTACAGGGGTCTTTACGGATACTCAAAGAAGAAAAGCGATCTCCAGAATGCCATAGAGCGAAACGACGTCCTCTTGGAACGCTTCCCCAGCCATCACCTGGCTGACGATGCCATGTACAGCAATGGTGAGATGTATCTTTGGCTGGGGAACAAGAAAAAGGCGGCCAGCTATTTTCAAAGGGTGGTGGATGAATATCCTGACGGCGATCATGTCAGGGCCGCAAAGAGAAAACTGCGGACCCTTAAGGCCTATGTCAGGAAACCAAAGAAGAAGATAAGAAGTGTTAAAGCCGCCTTGGTTGAAAATATCCGATATTGGTCAGATTCAGATTATACCAGGGTGGTCATCGACACCTCGGGCCCGGTTGAATTCAAGAAAGGTTACCTTTCTAGGCCGAGGCGCTTTTTCCTCGATCTATCACCGGCGAAAAAGAAAAAAGGGGTAAAGCCCAAGGTTCCGCTGGACGGCGGCATGCTAAAATCCGTAAGGCTGGGCCAGTTCAGTGAAAACACGGTCAGGATAGTGTTTGACCTCGGCAAGGCCCAGGGCACCAAGGTCTTTTATCTCGAGGATCCCTTCCGGGTGGTGGTAGATGCCTTTGGAGTGGGTTACTCAGCCGGTGACTCGTGTCCTGCCCCTCCTGTGCCTTCAACGCCCAAGAAAAGCGTCAAGCCATCGAATAAAAGACAAAAAGGCAAAGGCCTTTCACTGGCCCAGCAGCTGGGACTTTGCGTGAAAAAAGTGGTCGTAGATGCTGGTCACGGCGGAAAGGACCCTGGCGCAAAGGGGCCTACAGGCCTCAAAGAAAAACAGGTGGTGCTCAAGGTTGCCAAAAAGGTGGCTTACAAGCTCAAGAAAAGACTGGGCTGCCAGGTGATACTAACCAGGCGCGGTGACCGTTTTCTGCCCCTTGAACAGCGGACAGCCATTGCGAATGCCAGAAAGGCGGATCTTTTTATCTCCATACATGCAAATGCTTCGCGCAACCGTAGGGCAAGGGGAATAGAGACCTATTTTCTCAATTTCGCCCTAGACAAAAGGGCTATGGCAGTGGCGGCCAGGGAAAATGCCACTTCCACCAAGCGGATAAGCGAGCTGCAGAATATCCTGAAGGACATAATGAAAAACACCAAGATAAACGAATCTGCCAGACTGGCAAGGCATATCCAGAACAATCTCGTTGGAGTGCTGAAAAAGAGATATCGGGGAATCAAAAACCTTGGTGTCAAACAGGCCCCCTTCTTTGTGCTCATAGGAGCCCGCATGCCCTCGGTGCTGGTAGAGATATCCTTTATCAGCAACCGCAAGGAAGAGAGGCACCTTAAAGACGATCGTTATCTTGATCAGATAGCAGAGGGCATAGTTCGCGGCATAGAATCATATGCCAGGGATACCCAGATGGCATATTTAAGCCTGTTGTAACCGGACGGCTACCTCTAAAAAACTGTCTTTTTGCCATGCTGGGGCGTGGCCGCATTGTGCTCAAAAAATCCTGGAAATATCAACAACATGTCTGCGGTTATTTTTTCGCGCGCCTTGCCCTTGAACAAAATTATAAGGGCTAGCCTTTAGTGATTGTTCTCTGTTTTTTTATTTTTATTTCCCTTACAAGGTCTAGTGGTGTCTCCTTCAGAGTTTTCAGAGTTCTTTTCGTGCGGCTACACCACATCTTAGCCCTATTCACGCCGAAAACTCTTCAGGAGCCACTCACTAGACCTGATCCGCACCTGCGCGTATAAACCCAACGGCTTTTCTTTCAAAAAGACTTTTAAAAAACCAATGCCGACGATTTTAAGGCATGAGAATCAAAGACTATTCGAGATAAAAAATGCTTCTTGAATGCACAGGCGTGGGAGCGGTGGCTGGGGTTGGCTCCTGAACCATTTTTAACGTGAAGAGGATGAAGAGCCTTGGCAGACGCAGGGCAGACCTTTAAAAATGGTGAAGGAGACACCCCAGCCACCCCGTTTAAATGGTTAAGAAACTCGTCTTTCAAAGACACGTATTAATATGAAATTATTATACTTTTTACAAGGTCTAGTGGTGTCTCCTTCAGAGTTTTCAGAGTTCTTTTCGTGCGGCTACACCACATCTTGGCCCTATTCACGCCGAAAACTCTTCAGGAGCCACACACTAGACC
>JALVPX010000179.1 GCA_027031565.1 Deltaproteobacteria bacterium
CTGTGAAAGAGGTGATGGATGATGGCCTGGTTGTCAAGACCCTTGACAGGAGCAGGCTTTATCTTGCCCAAACCCCCCAGGTGGCCAAAAAGGAGGACCTGTTAAGCGCTTACGAAAAGGCCGCTGCTAACAACCTTAAGGCAACCGATGAATCTTCTCTTTTGGAAGCAGCTGGTTATCCCGTGGCCGTGGTCAAGGGCTCAACCACCAATATTAAAATAACCACCAAGGAGGACCTGCTTCTTGCCGAAGTCCTCATAAAGATGGAAAAAGAGGCCTCTGAAGGTCAGCCGTGACACAATTCAGGATAGGATTGGGGTATGATGTGCACAGGCTCGTCAAGGGCAGGCCTCTTTTCCTGGGAGGCGTTGAAATTCCCTATCCCAAGGGTCTGCTGGGACACTCCGATGCAGATGTGCTGCTGCACGCCCTGTGTGATGCCATGCTTGGAGCAGCAGGAATGGGGGACATCGGGCGTCACTTTCCCGATACGGATTCAAGATTCAAGGGAGTATCCAGCCTGACCCTGCTCGAAAATGTCACACAAATGCTTGAAAGTGAAGGAGTCCGCCTTTGCAACGCCGACCTCACGCTCGTTGCCGAGGAACCAAAAATTGGACCATATGTGGATGGGATGCGGAAAAGGATAGCTTTTTTCTGCAAGGCCTCACCAGACAAGATAAACATCAAGGCAACGACGACCGAGGGTCTAGGCATAACCGGAAGAGGGGAGGCCATGGCGGCCTATGCAATAGCCATGCTGTGTAAGATATAAACCTGCCAACCAAGGCTACCTCTTCGTAGAGGGAGCCTTCAACTGGTCAACCCTAAATATCTTTAAGCCACTCCTCTATTTGATGCGGAGTGGGCGTGCGCCCCTGGCAAACCACTTTGTCGTTTATTACCAGTGCAGGGGTATTGAAGACGCCGTAGCGCCATATCTCGTCCATATCAGTAATGTGCATCACGTCGGCTGGTTTGCCCAGCCTGTTCAATACCTCAACTACTTCTTGTTCAAGCCTTGAGCAGGTCATGCAATCCTTGCCAAGTACCCGAATTATCAATCTCTTATCCTGTCCACCGCCTTCCCCAGCACGGTCTCCTCCGTGACGCCTCTTCCACAATTCAATGATGGCAAGTTTATAATCTGTTTCCGTGCCTGAAGGGATATAGTTGCGCTTTTTCAGCTGGTCAAGCACACTATCTGCGATCTCCTCCATGGACAAAGCGCCCTTTATGGAAAGTCGTTCCGCATATTGAAGGGCGCCTTCCAGGCCAATCAAACCTATTGGTCTGCCCCTTATCTTCAAGACCTCGCTCATTAGTACCTTTTCCGTTCCCTTTCCCTGAACAATATACGAACCGGGCTTTCAGGAATGCCCAATTCTTCTCTGAACCTGTTTGCAAGGTAGCGTTTATACTGTTCGGGAATATATTTTGGATAGTTGGAAAACACAAGAATCGTGGGCGGTTTGGTAGAAACCTGGGTTGCATAGTACATCTTCAAGTGATGCCCCTTATGAATAGGAGGTGTCCTTTTCAGCAGACTACCTTGAAGCACTTTGTTTACCAGGCTGGTGGGAAAGGCAGCACTGTACTGGTTGAAGACCCGGTCTATCAAAGGAACTATTTTTTTTATACCCCGCCCTGTCAGGGCAGATACGTTCAAATGAGGGGCATAGGCGCAAAACCGTTTGGCCATCCTGAGCTCCTCTCCGCGTCTTTTCTGAAGCTCTTTTTTTGACTGCATCAAGTCCCATTTGTTGAATATGGTGATAACAGCCTTGTGTGCATCTGATGCATATCCCATGATGCGTTTGTCCTGGTCTGTTATTCCCTCAACCGGGTCCAGCAGCACAAGGGCAATATCGCTCGCCTTTATGGCATCAAGGCTTTTTATCACACTGAATTTTTCAACCTTTTCCTTGACCCTTGCCTTTCTCCTTATTCCAGCTGTATCAATTAAAATCAAAGGAGGACCGTCCGGCCTTGTCAGAATGGAATCAACTGCGTCCCTGGTGGTTCCAGGAATCTCGCTCACGATCATCCTGTCGATTCCAAGCAGTCTGTTCAACAGCGATGATTTCCCCACATTGGGGCGTCCCACCAGGGAGACCCTGATCGGCTCTTCCTTTTCTTCCGATTCACATGCAACATCTCCAGCCTTTTCCCTTTCTTGGATCTTCCTGCCAGGGGATTGCTGCAACAACTCGGCACATCTTTTCGACAGCCTTTCAAGGCCTCTGCTGTGTTCTGCTGATATGGAAATCACCTCTTCCACTCCAAGCTCATAGAAGCTGGTTGTGTCATAATCTGCTGGATCGCCGTCAACCTTGTTGGCTACCAAGAGATAAGGCTTCTTGGAAGGCAGGATCACGTTGTAGAAAATGTCCATGTCAGACGGCAGCAGGCCATCCTTTGCATCCACCAGAAATAATATTAGATCTGCTGTCTCAAGTTCCTTTTTGGCCTGGTCAGTTACGAGCCGATCCAGCAGTTCAACTCCTGCTTCCCCGATTCCGCCAGTATCTATCAACAGGACCGGTATTCCTTCGACCTCAACCTGAGCACGCTGTATGTCCCTGGTCACGCCTGGAACAGGTGCCACCAATGCCTTTCTGGACCTGGACAATTTGTTGAAAAGAGTGGATTTGCCCACATTTGGTCTTCCTGCTATTGCTATCTTGGCTAATTTTTTGTTGTATATTTCAATATCATGCATGGACTTTAATTATAAACATTTAAGATATAAGATGAAACAAACTGGGCCATTTTCATCCCATTCACTAATATTGTCTTTATAACAAGACCTGGCAACGAGAGCAGGAGGAGAATTTCATGTCTGGAAAAAAGAGGGTATTGCTTCTGCTGGCTCCTGGTTATGAGGAGCTGGAGGCTGTAACAGTGGTGGATATATTGAGAAGGGCTGGTGTGGAAGTGGTCATGGCAGGACTTGAAGAAGGGCCTGTTTCATCTGCCCGGGAGGTGAAAATCATACCCGATGCCACCCTGGACGAGGTCGTTGAAGAAGATTTTGATTTGATTGTGCTGCCAGGGGGTTTGGATGGCACCGAACGCCTTGCCGGAGACAAGAGGGTGAATACACTCCTTAAGAAGCAGCTTGAGAAGGGCCGTGCCGTGGGTGCAATATGTGCTGCACCCACATTGCTCGACAGGGCAGGGCTGGCTTCAGGGAAACGGCTTACGTGTCATCCAATTTGCCAGAAGGATATAAAAGACGCTGCACTGGAAGGGGAGAGGGTCGTACAGGATGGTATCTTGATAACCAGCCAGGCCCCTGGTACGGCCATGGAATTTGCCTTCAAACTGGTGGAATTCCTGGAAGGCCCGAAAAGGGTGGAAGAAGTGAACAAAGGGGTGCTGGCAAAATTATAGCGGTCTAATCAAGGATTTTACGATTTTTTAACAAATTGGTTTGGTTTTGGTAATATGCTGATGGAAGATTTGGTGGATAACAGATGTCGAGTGAAATGCAGCAGCTGGCTGGTGGACAGACGGGAGCTGAGAGACCATGAAGGCAAAGACCAAAAAGACAAAAAAGACCAGGAAGAAAAGGCGCAGGAAGGGTGAGCTTCTGGCAGCGGAGCCTGTTCCCCAGCTCAGTGAAGAAAACGTTCCTGTGCCACTGGAGCCTGGGGACCCCTTTCAGGCCTATCTGCAAGAGATAAGTAGATATCCGCTGCTCACCAAGGAAGAGGAACAGCGGTTGACCAGGGCCTATTACGAGACCAGGGACCCGGAAATTGCAAAGAGGATTGTTACAGCCAACCTCAGGCTGGTTGTAAAGATAGCCCTCGATTTTCAGAAATTCTGGATGCAGAATTTCCTCGACCTGGTACAGGAAGGCAATATCGGACTTATGCACGCAGTCAAAAAATTCAACCCATACAAGGGGGTCAAGTTTTCCTACTACGCATCCTTCTGGATCAAGGCTTATATACTAAAGTTCCTCATGGACAATTGGCGTCTTGTAAAGATAGGAACTACCCAGGCCCAGAGAAAACTGTTTTACAATCTCAGCAAGGAAAAAGAGCGGCTGATGGCACTTGGTTTTGAACCAGTGCCCAAGCTCATATCTGAGCGCCTGAATGTGCCTGAAAAAGAGGTTATCGAAATGGAGCAGCGAATGGGCTCCTGGGATGTCTCTTTGGATGCACCAGTGCGGGAGGATTCAGAAGACAGCTACGTGGACTTTCTTGCAAGCGGTGAAAAGTCTGTTGAGTCCAAAGTGGCTAGGCACGAGGTGAGCACCAAACTCCACGAGCATCTGGAGGAATTTGCAAAGACCTTGTCCGAAAAGGAAAAAAAGATCTTTTTCGAGCGTATGGTAGCCGAAGAGCCCAAGACATTGCAGGAACTTGGTAAGGAGTTCGGGGTATCAAGGGAAAGGGTCAGGCAGATTGAAGCCAGAATCAAGAAGAAGCTCAAAGAGTACTTAAAGGAGCGCATTCCAGATGTCGATATGTATCCCATGGGCATGGAGGAAGCCTGACAATTGGACTCATTAAAGCCGATTTTAATAGTTGTTCTGCTGGTTCTGTTCAATACTTTCCTTTATCCTGCATCTCAAGGCCATGCTTTTTCCCACGGAATGGGTTTTTCAAAGGCGGATGCCTATGCCTATTTTCTGCGTGGTGTAATTGAGTGGGAACATGGAAATTGGGCCAAATCATACGCCTTTTTGCAAAGTGCCCTTCAGCTCGATCCTGAGTCTCCCACCATCCTAAAGATGGTGGCAAAACTGGCATTGCACATGGGCCAGTATGACAAGGCATTGGAACATGCAGAAAAGGCCTTGGCGCTGAACAAAGAAGATGATGAGTTAAGGCTCCTTGTATCGAGGATTTATGCAGAAAAGGGCAAGATTGACAAGGCCTTGGAGCTCCTCGAGCAGGTCATAAATTCCTCACCAGACAATATCGATGCCCTGCTGTTGATGGGCTCCCTCTACGCCAGGAACCAGGACGTCAAAAGGGCTCAAAGCACCCTGGAAAAGGTGGCTGAGAAGGGCGGGGGCAAGGCATTTCTGGCCTACTACTATCTTGGGCAGCTCTTTCTGGAAAAAGGTGACTATAAGCAGGCAGAACACTATTTCAGCAAATCCGTGGAGTTAAGGCCGGATGTCTCTGCTGCCTTGACAGGGCTTGCCACCACCTATCAGGCCCAGGGCAAGACCGAGGAGGCAATTTCTATTTATAAACGAATCTTGGAGATGAATCCCAGAAATTTAAGGGCCAGGGAACAGCTTATCCAACTGCTCTTTAAGGCTGGCAGAACCAGGGAAGCTTTGAACGCCCTGCAAGAGATGGAGCAAATAGTGGGAACAAGCCCCGAGGCAGGCTTGAGGCTTTCCTTGCTTCTTCTGCAAGAGGGTGAAACAGACAAGGCCATAGAGGTCTTGGACAATCTTCAGAAAAGGTTTCCGGAATCTGATACAGTAAAGTTCTACCTCTCAGTGGCATATGAAGAAAAGGGCGACAAGGAAAAGGCCCTGGATATCTTAAAGGCCATACCTTCTACCAGCGAGCTTGCCACAAAGGTCATGAAGCGCATTGCATTTCTGCTCCATGAGCTTGGCAGGTCCAGGGAGGCTGTAACGTATATAAAAAAGGCCCTGACCAAAAGGCCTGGGGATAAAGTGCTCACCCTCACCCTTGCATCCCTCTATTCTGAAACAAGAAGAGATAACGAGGCAGTTGATCTACTGCAAGCACTGTTAAAGGATTTTCCCAAGGATACAGAGGTCCTTTTCCACTATGTAATGGCCCTGGACAAGGTGGGCAGGCAGGAGGAGGCCATCGATCATTGCAAAAAGCTCCTGGCCATTGATCCTGATAATGTGCCAGCCCTCAATTACCTTGGCTATACCTATGCTGAAAAGGGAATAAGACTCGACGAGGCCCAGAAAATGATAGAGAAGGCCTTGGAAAAACAGCCAGATGACGGCTACATAGTGGATAGTTTAGGGTGGGTGTTCTATAAAAAGGGCCTTTTCAAAAAGTCGGCTGCCACCCTCGAAAGGGCCTTCAAACTGCATCCAGATGATCCAACCATTGCGGAACACCTGGGAGATGCCTATAGGGCAGCCGGCAGGCTACGCAGGGCACTGGAAAGTTACAAAAAGGCGCTCAAGCTTCTTCCAGAGAAATCTGAAAAGGCTCGAAAAAGGCTCAAGAAAAAGATTTCTGAGCTGAATGAGGAACTCCAAGAAGTAATGGATTATTGAACCTCTGGCCCAAGTTCAGGCCCATGGGTGGGTAAGTAGATGCGCACTGTGGTTCCTGCACCCTGAACCGAATCCACCTTAAGCTCGCCCCGGTGTTCCTTGATTATCTGGTTCACGTAAGGAAGGCCCAAGCCGGTCTTTCCTTCCTTTGTGGTATAGAAGGCCTTCAATATGTGCTTGAGGATCTCAGGCGGGATACCGGGCCCATTGTCCTTTACCTCGAGGAACAGCCTGCCGCCTTCTATGCCTGTGGTTATCTCGATCGAATCTCCATGCTTGCAAGCCTCTATGGCATTTCTGATTATGTGGAGGAGGGCTATCTTCAGCAGGTGCGGATTCCCCCTGAAAGTAAGAGGCTTTGCTGACCTCTCGAATACGAGGACTATACCCTTTTTGTCCGCCTCTGGCGTAATCACCTCGATTACCTCTTCTGCCAGTTCATTAAGATCAATATCAATGAAGGTCTCCTGGGTGCTTGCCCTGAGATTTTCAAAGGTCGAGACGAGGGATTCAAGTTTCTTTGCCTGCTCCAATATCTTTTCAAGGTGAAGCTGATAATTTTCATAATCTTCGTGGCCTTTGCGCATCAATTGCCTTATGAGCCCGCCGATTATCATTACAGGATTTCTTATCCGGTGGGCTATGCGGAGGGCCAACTCAGACTTTGTGCGCTGACTGACCACTGCCTCAATGTCTTCGTTGAGTTTCAAGAGCTCCTTTGTAGTCTTTTCTATTTTTATCCGGTCTTTTTCCATCTTTTCCATTATCTTCTGCATCCTGTGGAAAAAGAGCGTAACAGAGCTGATGCCGGTAAAGGCTATGGTATTGATGGATCCGCTGACTGGTGAAAGCCTATGCCACAGGTCGGCCCTTCCAAAATATAGGAGCACATATTTGATCATGTGGCCAATGGACCTTGAGGCGGAAAAGGCAAAAAGTGCCATGCTGAACCAGAGGATATACGCAGCCAGGGGGCTGTCAGGATTTTTTTGCGAATTTTTATATGCCTCTACTACGCACAGCAAGGATACCAGGATCATGGCAGCCGATCCGAAAAAATCGATTCCCCATACCGGGAGAAGAGACCATTCCATTTCAGCCTGCATCCCCTGTTACCATTCAGCAGCACTCTTTGAGATGTCCCTGATACCCAGATAGATAAAGATAATGGCAGGAAGACACCAGAGATGATCCATCTTGAAGAAATAATATAAGAGGTCGTACCAGGCATGGATTGAAAGAGACGGGATCTTTGTGCCTGGATGATACAATATGTGGCCGCGGGGGATCATGAGCTCCACGATATGGCCTGTAAAGGCCCACGCATTCCAAAGAACCAGCAGGATTGCCCCTACAAACAAATTTTTCCTCACCCCGGGAGACAAAAACACAAAACCTCTTACCCTCCAGGCAAAGGTGGCCATTGAAACAGCAAACAGGATGTGGGCCCCCTGATGAACGTAGAGGCCTTCTATGCCTATGTGGGACTGAAGGGCATAGGCATTGGTTCTGGTGAGCAACAGCAGGAAAATCAGAACGAATTCCGGAATCAAGAACTTTTTTATCTTCATGCTATCTGACACCGTGCTGAGTTGAAAAATTTATTTTACTTAAAGTTATGCCAATAAGGGTCTCAATGGCTGTTTAGATACCACAAGAAGAGATATTAGACCAGTTGTTGGCTGTTTTTGCACGCGGCCTTGATCTTCTAAGAGAAAGTCGAAACCGTTAACAGCCCCCGCAAACGCCTTTTATTGAAAAAGGCCGCTCGATTTGTCAAACCAAGCGGCCTTTCAGCTTTCTGCTAATCTTGAATCATAAGGTGGAAATCACGATCTTTCCGTTCTTGAGACCGATTTTAACCTTTTTTGCCTTGGATGATTCGAACAGCAGCAGATCCGCCAGGGGATCCTTTATCTCATCTTGTATAAGCCTGCCAAGCGGCCTTGCCCCAAATTTTGGGTCATGCCCCTTTGAGGCCAGATAACTCCTGGCCTGGGGTGTCATCTCAAGGCCTATTTTTTTGTCCGCCAACTGCTCTGACAGCTCCCTTATAAACTTTTCCACTATCATTTCCATGATTTCATGGGTCAAGGGAGAGAAGGGCACAATGGCATCAAGCCTGTTTCTGAATTCGGGGCTGAAGAGATTTTTTATTGCCTCTTCTCCCTTATGTTTTGATTCAGAAACGCCCCTTTCAAAGCCTATGGAACGCGCTTCCATCTCCCTTGCGCCTGCATTGGACGTCATGATCAAGATCGTGTGCCGGAAATCGGCTTTTTTGCCAGTATTGTCAGTGAGGGTGGCGTGATCCATCACCTGCAGCAATATGCTGAATATGTCTGGATGGGCCTTTTCTATCTCGTCCAGAAGGAGTACGCAATATGGATGCTTTCTGATGGATTCTGTAAGCAGGCCGCCTTGATCAAAGCCCACATATCCAGGAGGGGCACCTATCAGCCGTGCCACTGCGTGTTTTTCCATATATTCACTCATGTCAAAGCGCTGGAAATGAACACCCAGGGCATTGGCGGTCTGTCTGGCAAGTTCTGTTTTGCCCACGCCGGTGGGGCCAATAAAGAGAAAGGAGCCAATGGGGCGGTCTGGATGGGAAAGGCCTGCCCTGGAGCGCTTGATAGCCCGTGCCAGCCTGGTTACGGCCTCATCCTGGCCGAAGAGATTTGTCTTGAGGTGCTCTTCGAGCCTTTCCAGCTTTTGTCGATCTGAACGGGAGATGCTCTTCTGGGGCACCCTGGCCATCTTTGCCACAACCTTTTCCACGTGCCGAACCGTAATGAGGCCCTGTTTCTGGGCGGATTCGGCACCTAGCCTGTATACTGCTGCGGCCTCGTCTATTACGTCGATGGCCTTGTCTGGCAGGTAGCGGTCATGGAGATAGCGTGCAGACAACTCTGCTGCAGCCTTCAGTGCACCGGCGGTATACCTCACCCTGTGGTGTTCTTCATAATATTGTTTCAGGCCGTTCAGGATATCGATGGTCTCTGATACCGAGGGTTCGCTGATCTCAATCTTTTGAAATCGTCTTGAAAGCGCCCTGTCTTTATCAAAGAATTTTCTGTATTCGTCATAGGTTGTGGAGCCTATGCAGCGCAGTTCTCCGCCTGCAAGGGCCGGTTTCAGGATATTGGATGCATCCATGGAACCCCCGCTGGTGGCGCCGGCACCCACTATCGTATGTATTTCATCAATAAAGAGTATGGCCCTTGGCCGCTCTTTGACCTGATTGATAACCTCTTTCAAACGGGCCTCAAACTCGCCTCTGTATTTGGTGCCTGCGAGCAAGGCGCCCATGTCCAAGGTGTAGATCTCAGTGTTTCTGAGTGGCTCAGGAACCTGTTTTTGGACAATCTTAAGGGCGAGTCCTTCTGCAAGTGCTGTCTTGCCGACACCTGGATCACCTACGAAAATAGGATTGTTTTTGCGGCGCCTGCACAAGACCTGCATCGTACGTTCGAGTTCCCTCTCACGCCCCACCAGGGGATCTATCTTTCCCTCTCTGGCCCTGTTGGTAAGGTTGATGGTAAAGGCCTCGAGGGCCTTTCCGGGAGCGCTTTCCGTGTGCGACTCCTTGGTCTTGTCGCCATAGTCAGAGCTGGAAGGCATGTTAGGAGTTTGAGATTGAAAGGGAACCTTTGCCACACCATGGGTAATGTAATTAAGAATGTCAAGGCGGCTTATCCCTTCCTGGGTAAGGAAGAAAACAGCATAGGAATCTTCCTCGGTCATAATAGCAGCCAGCACATCCCCTATCTCGGCCTGCTGCTTTCCAGCAGATTTGGTATGCATTACGGTCTTCTGCAACACCCGTTGAAGTGAGAGGGTGGGCTGCGGCCCTTCCGGCCTTTCTTCCTTTACCTCTTCCATATGGGTGTTGAAAAAGGCCTCTATCCTGGCCTTCAGTCTTTCAAGGTCACCACCGCATGCCTGTATCACCTCGGCCCCTTTATGGTGGTGAAGCAGGGCAAAGAGCAGATGCTCCAGTGAAAGATACTCATGATGCCTGATATGTGCCTCTCTGGCTGCTGCGCTCAGCATCAATTCAACATCTTTGCTTATCATGTTTACACCTTTTCACAACTGGCCCGCAGAGGATAACCAGCATTTCGGGCCCTTTCATGCACAATGTGTACCTTGGTTTCTGCAATTTCCTTGGTGTAAATGCCGCATATGCCTATTCCATTATAGTGGACGTTCAGCATTATCCTCGTGGCCTCTGATGGAGTCTTGTGAAAAATCTGTTCCAAGATCTCAACCACGAAATCCATGGTGGTATAGTCATCATTGTGCAACAGGACCTGATATTTCGGGGGTTCCTTGATTTCATCCTTTACCTTTTCAGATACCTTGAAATCGGGGTTTTTTATTGTGTCTGCCATAACCTCCGCTGTTCCAGTCCATTATTGCTTTTCTTTACTACAATAGGATTTTTTGCCCGGTCATACAAGCCCCTTGCCCTTGCGAAGGCTTATCAGGAACTCCTTGTTGCCCTTGGCTCCAAGGATAGGAGATTCTACGACTCCTTCAACGGTTAAGGATAATTCTTCCGCAAAGAAACTGCTCAGTTCCTTCAACACCCTTTCATGCAGGGAACGCTCTTTTACTATGCCGCCTTTTCCAACGTTGCGCCTGCCCACCTCGAACTGCGGTTTTACCAAGGCGATTATAAGGCCGTTGAGAGCCATGTGGGCAAGGACCGCAGGGATCACGATCTTAAGGGATATGAACGAGGTGTCTACCACGGCCAATCGAGGCTCTTGATGAAGTTTTCCAGGTTCCAGCTTCCGTATGTTGGTCCTTTCCAGAACAACTACCCGGGTATCATTTCTCAAATGCCAGTCGAGCTGGCCATATCCCACATCTATGGCATATACCCTGGAGGCGCCTCTCTGCAGCAAACAATCGGTAAATCCGCCTGTTGAAGCCCCAACGTCCATGCAGACCAAGCCCTTTGGATCAATACCGAAATGGTCCAACGCATGGGCCAGCTTCTGCCCGCCCCGGCTCACAAATGGATGGGGTCTTGATATGACAGCTACTTCAGCCCCGGGGTCGATCTTCAGGCCTGGTTTGTCCTTACGCTGGCCGTTCACGAGTACCTCGCCGGCCAGTATTATTGCCCTGGCCTTGTTTCGCGTCTGTGCAAGGCCTTTCTGCACTACCATCGAATCGAGCCTGATTTTTTTGTTTGCCATGCCTGAACAAAAGTGACTATTCAAAAAGAAGACTTATTTTAAATTTTAATGATAAAATTCATAGTAAAACAGTGCCACTCAAGTAAAATGTATAAAAAAATGGATGTGTTCACAATCTAAATCAAGGAGCATTTTCAAATGGG
>JALVPX010000180.1 GCA_027031565.1 Deltaproteobacteria bacterium
TGACCATTGCACTCAGCAGCCAACAGTGTCTGCTGTGCGCCAAAAAGGGAACTGCTAATGTAGGAGTAGGCAAATCCAGCTACTGTATCTGTGGGTGTCGCTGGTATAGTCATGCTAATGAAACCATCTACGTAATCAAGCGGCATACCCTGGATCTCACAAGGTATTATCTTATTTAATTCATGAGGCAGTTCTATGGTAACAGACTTTGGCCTCTCCTCGTCGTTCCACGCAATAACATTTAATGGTATAGCCTTATTCTTTGAATCTACATAAGGATCTACCAACCATACAACTATAGTTGTAGCAGCGTTGTAGGTTGGATCCATCCAGTAACGGACATCAATGGGTGTACCAGATGAAATTCCGTTTTCTAAATTAATGAGCTGATCGGGATCGCTGGGATTGGTTCCAAAATCACGTGAAGTTAATGGTATAACAGGAATAAAGATGGCATCCTTTGCCTGCTGGTCTACCAGGAATGCATTGGCACTCATCATAACACCTTGGGTCATCATGTGAAAGACCAGGTAGCCTTCAACCTTATCCAGATTTCTGCCTGACTCTGCCTTCCATGAAAATCCGACCAAGTCATCATCAGTACATATAAGAT
Source organism: Deltaproteobacteria bacterium (assembly GCA_027031565.1). Taxonomy (GTDB): domain Bacteria; phylum Desulfobacterota; class Dissulfuribacteria; order Dissulfuribacterales; family JALVPX01; genus JALVPX01. The sequence continues at coordinate 614 of JALVPX010000180.1, forward strand.
TACCATCTGTTACATGATGACTATCCACGTCATAAAAGGTCCAATGGATTTTTGCTTTTCCTCCTAAAGGAGTTGAGGGTACATGGGTCCCGTTCGCTGAACACTGAAACTGACACGTAATACCAACGACTGTATCTACTAGGGCACCGTCATGATATACGGAAGGGACCAAGGCACCATCAGCATATTCGCCCAAGGTTACTGCTTGGGCCTGTACTGCAAAGAGTAAAATAGAAAGTATTCCTAATAATCCTACTGCTTTCTTCATGTTCTTTCTCCTTTTTTTAGTTTTTCTAAACTCCCTTAGTTACGAAAGTGTTTAACAATCTAATTTTGCGCCTCCCAGTCCATCACCTCCTTTCTTTTTGTTTTTTTTGTACCTATTTTATCCCTATGCGGATTTCCCGACCTCATTACATGGTACCATTTCCCCTCTATCTTCTTCCATTTATCAATGACGGTATCGGGGAATACCATACGGCTTCCAAAGCCGGGGATAATATATGCTATTTTTACTTTTACGATTCCATCTTCCCCTTGAATTTCAATTCCGTCAACCTTTACTTCCTTATAAATTATGTTTCCGCCTTTTGCATACTGACTCAAGGGGACCTTCTTCTGAAATGCAGGTTCCTCTAATTGATAGCAAGTAACGACATCTCCTGTCAACCTGGAATGCCAATATTTGGAAGCTGCTTTTTTGAGCTCCTGTTTGCCATTGGACGCGTATGCCCCATTATAGCAAAGTGTTAAAACCAAAAAAATTAGGCTTACGATGTTTAAGAGCTTTTTCCTCTCGTTCATGTGTCTGTCCGATAATTATTGTAATGTCAGTTTGTCTGGTTTTATCGCGTCAATGGTTTGCTGAGGTAGCAGAAGCCTATAATCTTTTATAATGATTCCGTCCGTTAGACCCTCTTCTCGATAATGACTGTAGGTGTTGAAGCCTTCGAAAAAGGGATAGCCTTCTAGGTACATTACCAAATCTCCAAGTGGTCGCCTGAAACAATACTTACCATCAAAGCCAGATGTAGCAAGATATCCAGTTTTATCAGATTCGATCAAGACATTTTTCAGACCTTCACCAGTATTAAACTTGTTATTGTTGTTTTTGTCAAAGTAGATATGCCCGCACTGAATCCACTGTGGCTGCGGCCCCGCTGGTCTAGCAAAAACCATGGTTAATAAATAAACATTAGCCCTAGCCTCTTTATCAATTGATACCACACCCCTGCAAAATCCCACACCAAATTCCACGTACGTATCATCAAAAAGGAATGCGCGGTCGTTATACATACTCTTTAGCAAGTTCACAAAAAGGATACTCGCTCCATCCTCTGGTGCTATATAGTCTTTCATAACAACGGCACTCCTGACCACATCTGCCTGTGTACTAAAATAACCAGCTGATGATAATTGTTCCTGAATATTCGTGACGTTTGACCCAATCCCATTGTCAATTGATTGGTCACAGATAACCTGTGCCATAAAATTAAGCCTGCTATTGTTCAGTAGTGGCAGGCGGGAGTTGAGATAATTTATAACTTCATCGGTGATCTCAGTAGAATTGGTCTCAGATGAGTTTGCGTCAAAAACCCATGAAATCTTGTCCTGCCACTTGGTCGGCTCAGTAACCAGAGATTCCACCCATTCAATCACGTCTTGTTTCGTCTTGGCCATAGAAAGGGTTGAGTTGGTATCCTTTGATTCTGAGGCAACAGCTATAGACCCTATAAGTGGCACCATAAGTAGGAATACTATTATATTTATGTAAGGGTTTTTAATCAAGTCGTGCACCAGATGTAAATAATTTATGCGGCATAACATCACGCAAATACTGGGCCAAAATTTTATGATCTGGTGGCATTTTTGTCTTGATATTTCTAGGAAATAATGCCTCTTTTCAAAAAGACGTTAAATTTCTGGTTATTTTTGATATCGTCCTGTTCAATTTTGGCCATGCCTGGTCAAGGGCCCAAATAGCACTCCTATAGAGTCGCCGGCTGCATTGGAAAAAAGCAGGTCCATATTGCCGTCATTATCCAGATCTGCGAACGAAAGGTCTCTGGGGAGACTGCCAGCTGGTTTTTTTATAAGCATCCACTTGTTGTCATGTTTTTGGGCTATAAATATCTTGCCCTCTTCTCCAAGTGCAATCAAGGGTGAAGCTCCATCTTGCTTGACCATTACTGCAAGGCCACTAAATCCCCAAGAAGGAGCCTCTATGTATTCCTTTGAGCCTACCTGCCCATGGCAATTTCCATAAAAAATGGTACAAGCCTGAGGTTTGTTTACCTCAAAAGTTATAATAGTGTCCATGCAACCGTCACCGTTTATATCGGCTATTTTGACATAGCAAGGTCCATCTTTTACGAGTCCATACGCCTTGCCCGGTTTTTTTATATAAAATGTATCAAATTTCCTTTTTCCTTGGTTAATTGCAACTCTTACTGAGCCTGATATTGTCTCTACCCAAAATAGGTCTGGCCGGGCATCGTGATTCCAGTCCCCGATTTCGATGTTTCTCGCCATTTGATTTGCTCGTATGGTTTGTACTTCAAAAGAGAAGCCCTCTTTCTTTCCCCAAAGGATGGCTATAATATTGCCTTGATGAGGGGCAATGGCCAAGTCTAGTATTCCGTCGCCGTCTAGATCAGCTGATTTAATGCTAAGGGCGTTTATTGGAATCTTTTGTGAGGCCTTTTTTTCAAATCCGCTACCAGTATTTTCCCATAATTGTACCTCAAAAATGCCTTCACAGGCTATGATTATGTCCTTGAGTCCATCTCTGTTCCAGTCCGTTAGGGTGATTTTCCCTGGATGGTAACCAACCTGTTCTTTGCCATACACAGGCCCGGCTTTGAATGTCCTATCGGGGCCTCCCCAGAAAATTTTAAGTTGACTTTTTCCGTGACTAACAACAGCTATATCCTTGTAGCCATCGCCGTTGAAATCGGCTGCCATAGGCGATAATGGAGATGATCCGACTTTTAGAGTCTTGTAAAATGAGTTGGTTTGAGTGTTTTTTTCAAGTGTGGTAACCGTATTGTTATTTGGAACCTCGGATACATGACGTCCAGAGCAGCCATACAAAAAGCAAAAGAAGATGGTAATGGTCAACATGGTAAATATTCTCATCTTAATCTCCTCGAATGGGTGTTTTTTTTTAGGTGGCAGAGCAAAATTTTAAAGCCCACTTTAAGCAACTCTTTTGATCTTCGGGATTGATTCCAGACCCTTTTATCAAGCCATTATTAAAGCTTCGGCATCTTCTGGCACCGTCTATGAAACCAGCCTGTTCAAGATAGTTTGAAAGG
>JALVPX010000181.1 GCA_027031565.1 Deltaproteobacteria bacterium
CACTGCCTTTAATTGCTGGATGCGGAGTGCGTGCCGTGTGCCATTGATCAAGGCACGAACCTCTTTAACCGGAAGTTTTCCTTCTGCGAACAGCCGTGCAGAGGCCTTGTAACGGGCAAGGTTGCCGGAAGCAGTAATCTGCCCTGAAAGATGCATCCGCGGAATGTCCGGCACCAATGTACCCGTGTCTGCGCCAATGAGTTCCACGCTTGCCTGCCAGCCAAGGTTTTCAAGGGGCCTGCTGACCACGATGCCAGCCCTTGCCTCCACCGGCTGCCTCAATACCGCCTCGATTGAAAGCTGCGACAGATCGCCTGCGGCATCCGCTTCCACTTCAACAGGAATACCGCGGCCAGTAGTGGCGAAGCCGCTCATGTTTGCGGAAAAGGGATAGCCGCCTGTCATAGTCACCCTGCCTGACAGACGCGCCATGCCTCCAGGAAAGACAACCTTCAATGTCTCCATGTCCAGGAGATTGTTTTTCGCCTGCGCCCTGAGTTCCAGCCTTTCGAGTTCATGCCTTGAGGGCCCGCTTATGAAACAGGCCCGTTCTATGTGCAAATCGTCTATTGCCAAACCAAACGGGAGCGACATGGTACCAGGCCGTGCAGTGGTCCTTGCAGCCGGCGCTTTATTGGAATCGGCCTTTACGACTTCCAGATCCTTGATCGCGATCGAGTTGAAATGAATTTTTCTTTGCAGAATATCCCTTGCCCTCCATGTGCATTCCAGGCTTGAAGCGCTCAAATTCAGGTCTGAAAGGTGAATTCTCAGGCCATATATTCTAAATGAGTCAATGATTCGTCCCTCAACCCTTGAAATGGCGATGATGCCGGGCTGAAGCGCACCTGCCGCTGTTACAGCCATGCGCAGGCCTGTAGTGGTGGTCAATATGAAACAGGCGGTGCAAAGGATGCAAAGAAGCACCAGGAAAAGACAAAACAAGGCCTTTTTCAGAGTTGTTCTGGTCACAGATCGGTTCCTATGGAAAAATGAATACGTAGAGGCCTCCCTCTCCTGTTTAAGGCGCTGGCCAGGTCAAGACGCACCTGCCCAAATGAAAAATTCCAGCGAAGGCCGGCACCGGCACCCTGTTTAAGCCCTTGGCTGAAATCATCCATTGCGTTTCCGGCATCATAGAAAAGGGCAAGGCCGAGATGATCCTTGAGCGCATATTCAAGCTCAAGGCTGCCAGTAAGCAGGTATCTTCCCCCAATTAAATCGCCTGAATCGTCCCTTGGAGAAAGTGATTTATATCTGTAGCCGCGGACACTTTGGGTGCCTCCCGCGTAAAAACGCAGAGATGCCGGCAGGCGGCTGAAATTGTCTATAAGAGCTGCGCCCAAATCCAATCTGGTGACAAGCCTGAGAGGGTCCGCAATGGGGTATATGGCCTTAACAAACAGAGTGCCCCTCAAAAAAGTCGTATCTGAAAGTAGGCCCTTGGATGCGCCCGACAATTCAGCATCAAGCCTTAAGCCCCGGCTGGTTCTAAGCCTGCTGGCTGCCCGGATCAGGGAAAACCTCATCCCCGGCATAAGGAGCAAGGACGAATGCCTATCTTCTCCTGCCCTGTAGTCTTCACCCCTGAGCTCTGCAAAACAGCTGTACTGGCAGGTGCCTTGATTTCTGCCGTAGCTGAGCCCTGCCGTCACCATGTTGCTCACCCGGTCTACTGTTTCTTCCCTGGAAAGGGCCGCCCTGGTTGCAATGCTGTGAAGATCAGGATGGCCGATGGGTATGATATAATTTGCAAAAATGTGCTGTTCCCTTTCCGATAATTCCGCCTCAGCCTCAAATATGTGTCCTTTTTTGTTGCAGCGGCGGCATTCCAGCTTGGCTTTGCCTCTCATTCCCGTATCCGTACCATACCCTACCCCGAGGGTGTAAGAGCGGCTGTCCCCTGGTTTCAGCGTGACCGCCACCGGTATCTCGTTTTCACTGATTTCTGACAGCTTGCTTTCCACCAGCACCTCTGAAAAATAGCGGCTGGACTCAAGGCGGCGCTGTAGGGCCAGCAGTTTTTCAGGCGAATATGGATCCCCTTCTGCGTATGGAAGCATGCGTTGAAGCAGATCTGGTTCGAGAAAGTCGTTTTGATGAAATATCGTTTCTCCAAAGTAGTGTCTGGAGCCGCTCTCTATTATCAAGGTTATCTCCGCTGTTCCCTTGCCACGGTCTATTTTTACAACGCTTTTGGTGAAGTGTGCCTTGGCATAACCCTGTGTGTAGAGTGAATTGAGGATCTCTTTCTTGGCCTGTTCATACCGGAATTGTATAAAAGGGTCCCCCTTTTTCAATCCAAAGGCCTTTTTGATGTCAACCCTGCCAGGGCCTGTAATTTTTATATTTATTCTGCCTATTTTGATCCGTTTGCCAGGCCTTATGATGTAAACCGCCTTCCAGTGTGCGTTCGTGTGCTTCAACTGGGATGTCACCTTTGGGTTGAGATAGCCAAAAGGAGCCATGGCAGCCTTGATTTCAGCAAGAGCCCTGGAATGATATCTCTTGATCAATGGTTCATTGAGCCTGGAGCTGTTTCTATATTTGTATATTTTCAAGGAGGCCATGACATTTTTCAACAACCGGCCTTCCAGGCCTTTGATCTCTACCTGTACCACAGGTGTTGACCTTTCAGCCTCAGACAGGGCAGGGGACAAAGGATTCAGACACATCAGGCCCGTTATGAATATGATAAGAAGTATGCGTCTTGTTTCACGGTTTAACATTAGTGGAATAATGGCCTGTTTTGTCTATTTTACAAGCCAGGAACAAATATTTGGGAAAATCAATCCCAAGGCTGAAGTTGTCCTGCCTTTGTCAACTGTGTACAATTTTCTGGATGAAGGCACAGTTAGAAGAAATGCAGCCGGAACCTTCTAGGATTGATACTCCTCATGTCTTGTCTCCCTGGATAACGTGGGCGATTTTTACCTTGGGCCTTGTAGCAGCCCTTTCCTTGAGGCTGATCCTGGTTGCCAAGGCCTACCGTCCCGAATTGATAAGAGCGCTCTGGTATATGGGTATCTGCGGCAACATGATCTTTTTCTTTTTTAGATCCTATATAACCTATCGCAGAAGGAGACTCATTACTGAATTGGATCTTATTGCCAAACTTGAGCAGGGTTCGCCCTTGACCAGGGATGAGTGCAATGCCTTGAGATATCTGGTCAAAAGCCTTTATGCCTCAAAGGAAAGATGGAACTACGCGGTTATCTCCATATTCTCCTTTGCTGCCATTGCCTGGGACTTGTTCTGGACCCACTGACATTTTCTGGTAAATAATTAAGAATCGGTTAAGGTATAACCATCTTTTTTTATTGGGTCAAAGGAGGAAAACGAGGTATGAGCAGGGTAATGTTGTTTCTCTTTGTCGTCTTTTATGCTGGCACGGGTTGGGCTGCATGTGAAAACATGGCCCTTTTCCATTCTGAAAAGGGCGAATTGGATCTTCCTTGTGTGGATCTTGGCACCGGGAAGTGTTTCGAGGCCAAATTGAAGCTTAATGTTGAAGCCTTGGGAGACAAGATCTTAGAATTTGATCTGCTCAGCGTGGATGACACCAGCCAGCCTGTTCCTTCGGCAGACGCTTCAGCCTTGACGCAGACCTTTGACAGCGGCACCTTTCAGCTGCATGTTCCTGCTGCGGTTATTGATTCGACCCTTGACAAGTTTGAGGTCATTTTGAGACTTCACGTTATGCATGGCAGGCAGCCTTACGGTCTCTTTTTCACTATTGAGTCAATAAAGCCGGCAGTCTTGCCGAATGTGTGTCAGGGGAGCGGGCTGGATGATGTCATTCCAGATCATCCCACTGGTTATTAGCTAGCTATTTTTTTCTGTAAAGGGATTGGCATAGCGCTCACCAGGAGTGTTAGGGGTAAAGGCGGCAATTCATCTTACTGTAGTAAGTCAGGGGCGGCTGGTGTG
>JALVPX010000182.1 GCA_027031565.1 Deltaproteobacteria bacterium
ATTCCAAGCACGATCGCAAATGATGCTGCCAGCAGATAGCCCCAGGTCACCCTGAACAAGCTTGCAACTGCATGTCTGACGAGCTGCCCAGAAATCATCAGATCAAAAAGGCCCTGGGCAACTGAAACCGGTCCAGGAAGTAAGAAAGGGGAAATCGAAAAAAGACGGATCCCAGCTTCCCAAGCGGAAACAAACAATAAAAAAACTGGCACCGCCGCCCTCAGACTCCTCATTACTGCTCCTGGTTTAAGATCTATCATCTATATCGGGAGCGTTTTGAACAGCCTTGATTAACGCGGCCCTGCCCTGCCTGTTAAAAAAAATTGGATAATTCATTGCATCCGCCTCCTGGAATGATTATGGTCATATGTCAACCAAAGGTGTGCGTTTCGATAACCCTAGCGGCAAGCGCGTTTGTTGGAGGCCTGCCTGAAAGGAGGTTCTTTGATGACCCGTCACCTCGACAAGTCCCATTTTGAACCAAAATTGAGCAGAAGGGGTTTTATAAAGGGCTGCACCATTGCAGCAGCGGCCTTGGGGCTTTCCGATGAAATGGTTCCAAGGCTGGTAGAAGCTGCAGCATCTGCCCAAAAACCTCCGGTACTGTGGCTCCATTTTCAGGAATGCACAGGATGCACAGAGGCCCTATTGAGGGCATCGCATCCTGATGTCGGTCGCCTCATCCTCGACATGATCTCCCTTGACTACCATGAAACCGTCATGGCCCCATCGGGCAACCAGGCGGAAAAATCCTTCAAAGATACGCTTGAGAAGTATAGCGGGAAGTTCATCTGTGTTGTGGAAGGCGCAGTCCCTACCAAGGATGGAGGCATCTACTGCAAGATAGGCGGCAGAACTGCCCTGGAAATCATCAGAGAAGCGGCCCCCAAGGCGGCAGCGGTAATTGCCATAGGCACCTGCGCATCCTATGGAGGAGTACAGGCGGCCAGCCCCAACCCAACAGGTGCAAAGGGCGCTGGGGACGTACTAGGCATGCCAGTGGTCAACATACCGGGCTGTCCGCCCAATCCCATTGCCTTTCTCGGGACACTGCTCCATTTTCTCACCTTCAAGCGGCTGCCAGAGCTCGATCAAATAGGCAGACCCCTCTTTGCCTATGGCCGTAAAAATCATGACCAGTGCGAGAGAAGGGCTCACTTCGACGAAGGCCGCTTCGTGGAACAATTCGGGGATTCCAACCACATGAAGGGCTACTGCTTGTACAAGGTAGGATGCAAAGGCCCCGAGACCTTTGCAAATTGCCCGGCAGTACGCTTCAACGACGTGGATGTCTGGCCGGTAAGCGCCGGTCACGGCTGCGTGGGCTGCACAGAACCAAATTTCTGGGATACCCATTCTCCCTTTTACGAGCGGCTTCCCGGGGTGAAGATCCCAGGCACAGGTGGCATTGTGCATGATGTTGATTCAGCAGGCAAGAAGATCCTCGGTATAGCCGCAGCAGCTGCCGGTATTCACGCCGCCGTCGGCATAGGCAAGCGCATTGTTAAGGGCCGGGGGAAAAGTGATGAAGATGTTTAAATAGGGGGGCTGAGCACAATGGCGCAAAAAATAGTTGTAGATCCAATCACCAGGATAGAAGGACACCTCAGGATCGATGCAGAGATAGATGGAAACAAAATTACAAAGGCGTGGTCATCTGGCCAAATGTGGCGGGGAATCGAGGTTATCCTCAAAGGCAGGGATCCGCGGGACGCCTGGGTCTTTACCCAGCGCATTTGCGGCGTATGCACCACAGTCCATGCCATAGCCTCGGTCAGGGCCGTGGAAAACGCCCTAGGGATGTCCATACCCTTGAATGCCCAATATATACGCAATCTGGTACTGGCCCTTCACGCCCTGCATGACCACATAGTTCACTTTTATGTCTTATCTGCCTTGGACTGGGTAGATGTGGTCTCGGCGCTCAAGGCGGATCCGAAGAAGACGGCGCAACTGGCGGAAGGCCTTTCTGAATGGCCCGGGAACAGTCCCAAGCGCTTCAAGGCAGTGCAAGAAAAAATCAAGGCACTGGTGGACAGCGGCCAGCTCGGACCCTTTGCCAACGGCTACTGGGGGCACCCGGCAATGATCCTGCCGCCTGAAGCCAACCTCATGGCAGTATCACATTACCTCGAAGCCCTTGATTATCAGCGCAAGGCAGACTCTGCCATAGCCATACTGGGCGGCAAGAATCCTCACATCCAGAACCTATCGGTAGGCGGGGTTACTACTGCCATCAATCCAGACAACGAGGCCACCCTCAATATGGAACGGCTCTACTGGATCCAGCAGCTCACCTCGGAGGTAAGGGACTTCGTTCACCAGGTCTATCTTCCTGATGTAATAGCCATTGGGGCACTTTACAAAGACTGGCTTCAATATGGTGCAGGCGTAAAGAACTATCTAGCAGTGCCGGATATGCCCCTGGACACGGAAGGAACAGATTTTGACCTGCCGGGAGGGACCATCTTCAACGGCGACCTTTCCTCGGCCAGAGCCTTCAAGAATTTTTCCGATCCATATTTCAGGGACAACATAAAGGAGTGCATAGCACATTCATGGTATGAAGGGGAATGGACCAAGGGGCCCTTTGAAGAGGACACGGTCCCTAACTACACCGATTTTCAACCTGACAAGAAGTATTCATGGATCAAGGCCCCGCGCTTCAAGGGAGAACCCATGCAGGTCGGCCCGCTGGCCCAGGTGTTGCTGGGCTATGCCCTCGGCCATGAATTGACACGAAAATATGTTGATTATGCCCTGGAACGCGTGGGCTCCATGGCAGGCGTTAAGGTAGGGCCTGACGTACTGCATTCAACACCTGGCCGGCATCTGGGAAGGGCCATAAGGGCTGCGATTTTGTCTGATCTTGCCATAAAACATTGGCAGCTTCTGGTGGACAACATCGGCCGAGGCGACCTGGCGATTTTCAATCCGCCGACTTTCCCAAATGGGGTGCAGAAGGGTTTCGGATTCCATGAGGCACCCAGGGGCACGCTGTCCCACTGGATTATTATAGAAAACGGAAAGATCAAGAATTATCAGTGCGTGGTGCCTTCCACATGGAATGCCGGTCCAAGGGACTCTGCAGGCAAATCAGGACCCTATGAGGCATCCCTGGTGGGCAATCCAGTCGCTGATCCGCAAAAACCACTGGAAGTAATAAGGACTGTGCATTCCTTTGATCCATGCATTGCATGTGCGGTTCACGTGTTGGATCCGGAGGGTACCGAGTTCTCCAGGATCAAGGTGCTCTGAAAGGAGTAAAGCCATGACCTATCAAAGCCGTTATGCCTGGTCTGTCCTGTTCAGGCTGTTCCATTGGGCCTTTGCCCTGTCCATTGTTACACTGGTGGTGACCGGTCTTTATGTAAACAGTCCTTGGACCAACACCGTGCTTGAAGGAAGCAGGTCATTCCCCATGGCCACGATGCGCTACCTCCACTTCCTGGCAGGGTTTATCTTCGCCTCTGCAGTGGCGGTGCGGCTCTATCTGTGGCTTTTCGGCAACAGGCAGGAGAAATTCTGGGATTCTGCCCCTATAACACCCAGAAACATAAGGAATCTCTTCTCCACCATGGCCTATTACACTTATTTGACAGATAGGCACGAGACCCGTCTGGGTCACAATGCCCTGGCAGGCACTGTCTATCTGGCAACCATTGTGCTGACCCTGATTCAGCTTGTATCGGGGTTTTATATGCTCTATCCTGAAAGCGTGTTCTGGCAGAAATGGGGAGTGGCCTTGTTCGAGACCCAGCAGCAGGCCAGATTCATTCACCACCTTTTGATGTGGTATTTTATCATCTTCGCATTCTTCCATCTCTATATCGTGATCTGGAATGATATCAAGTCGCCGGAAGGCCTTATATCATCCATATTCTGCGGAAGAAAGTTTCATCGTTCAAGCAGTTGAAACCTGGCTCAGAAACAGGATGTCCCCTGATGTTCCATCAGGGGACATCAGGCATGCCTAATGGGCCTTAAAAAGGGCTACAAAATCCATATAACAGGAACGGTTCAGGGAGTGGGCTTCAGGCCTTTTGTATACAACCTTGCCAGAAGCCAAGACCTTAAAGGCACCATTTCCAATACCTCCATGGGCGTAATCATAAAAATATGTGCCTCAGAGGATGAACTCGACCTTTTTTTGAAGGTCTTGAGGGAAAAGGCACCGCCTTTAGCAGAGATAGAAGATGTCAACATTTCTGAGCAAAACGGGAAAATAGGCAACGCTTCCGACTTTACCATTGCAGAAAGCAGGCGGGATGCCGCTGTCACCACCTTGATTCCTTCCGATATTGCCACATGCAGGGAGTGCCTTGCAGACATCTTTGACCCAGGTAACAAACGCTTCCATTACGCCTTTACCAACTGTACAAATTGCGGCCCGCGCTACACCATAATCAAAGGGCTGCCATACGACAGGCCGGCCACTTCCATGAAAAAATTCAAGATGTGCAGCCAATGCCTGGCCGAGTATGAAGATCCTGCGGACCGGCGCTTTCACGCCCAGCCAAATGCCTGCCCGCTCTGCGGCCCAAGGCTGTGGCTTACCGATGGCACTGCAGAGCTGGAAAGGGGTACAAAGGCCTTGGCCCATTGTGCAGCTTTGCTTGCAGAAGGTGCCGTGGCAGCCGTAAAGGGCCTAGGAGGCTTTCATCTGGCAGCTGATGCCGCTTCCCCAGAGGCAGTAAAAAGGCTCCGGGAAAGAAAAAGGCGCCCATTCAAGCCTTTTGCCGTAATGGTCAGGAACATTGAGACTGCAAAGAGGATATGCAGGTTATCCGCACATGATGAAGAACTCCTTCTTTCACCCCATGCGCCCATTTTATTGGTCAAAAAAAGACGCGATTTCCCCCTGCCGGGGACCCTGTCACCTAATCTGGACGAATTGGGCATAATGATTCCTTACACACCTCTTCACCAGCTGCTTTTCGCCCAAAGGCAGTGCCCTGATGTACTGATAATGACCAGCGGCAACCCCAATGGGGAACCGTTGTGCACAACCAATGAAGAGGCCCTGGAAAGGCTCAGTTCCTTTGCAGACATCTTTCTGCTCCACGATAGAGACATTTATACCGGCGTTGATGATTCAGTTGTACGTTCATCTGGTAAAACCACCTTCTTTGTTCGAAGGTCCAGGGGTTATGCACCATCTCCCATCAGGCTGGAAATAGATACCGGGCAGATAATTGCGCTGGGTGCTGAACTCAAAAACACTATCTGCCTCACCAGGGGCCGCTATGCCTTTTTGAGCCAGCATATCGGAGATCTTGCAAACCCTGCGGTATATGATTTTATGTCCAGGAACATCGAGCATCTGAAAAAGGTGCTTGAGATTGAACCCAAAGCAATTGCAGCCGATCTTCATCCAGACTATCCATCGACCCGTTATGCCAAGGCCCTGGACCTTCCCTTGTTCCAAATACAGCATCACCATGCCCATGCGGCATCGGTGATGGCGGAACATGGGCTCAATAAGCAGGTATTGTCGTTGATCCTGGACGGCACTGGCCTGGGCACAGACAACACCATTTGGGGCGGTGAAATACTTTTATCCTTGCCGGAATCGTCCAAGCGTCTAGGAGGCCTTACGCCTTTCATGCTTCCAGGCGGTGACGCAGCAGCCAAAGAGCCGTGGCGGAGCGCCCTTTCGCTGCTCCACAAGACAAAATCATTGGGCGCATTGCATCTTACGGGACTGAAAGATATTGCCAGGGAAAAGCTGCTTTTTGTCGAAAACATGCTTAACAAAGGCATAAACAGCCCAGTTGCCACAAGCTGCGGCAGGCTTTTTGACTCGGTTGCCTCCATGCTCGGGATATGCCACCAAAACAGCTATGAAGGGCAGGCCGCTATGGAACTAGAGGCCATGGCCTTGAAAGAGATCAGCCAGGCAGACATCACCACCCTAGCCTGTTTCAGGGCCTATTTTGCAGATTCCAGCCGCTATTGGAGAAAAAGGGAAGGAAAATACGAAGTCGAATGGCCCTTTATTGTTAAGGAGATATTGAAAATGATGCATGCGGGTGAGGCAATCGGCATGATTGCGCTCCATTTCCACGCCTTTCTTGCAGCAGCCTTTTCAGGGCTCTTGCTGCATCTTGCAGGGAAAACCGGTATAACAGATCTGGTTTTAGGCGGAGGAACCATGCAGAACATGATCTTGCGTTCCACCCTTGAATCACAATTGACCAGGAGCGGTCTCCGGGTCTTTTTGAACCGCAAGGTGCCTCCAAACGATGGAGGCATAAGCTTGGGGCAGGCATACGCAGCTTCAATACTTTTTGCAAAGGAGAAACAATAAGCACTATGTGCCTGGCAATTCCCGTTAAGATCGTCGAGATGCGCGGCAAGCAGGATGACTTCCTGAACCCTCCAGTGGCTGTTGTGGAAGCGGAAGGGGCGCAAAGGGAGATCCGTTTGGACATTGTTGACCGCTGGCCTTCCCCAGGCGACTATGTAATTGTGCATGCGGGCTTCGCCATTCGCACTTTGTCACCGGAAGAGGCAGAAGCAAACATAGAACTGATGAGGCAGATGGCTCAAGGCCAGAGGCAAGGCGATGATTGATGAAAGGTATTCAGCTCCGTACAAAGACAAAAAACTCGTTCAGGCCATTGCCTCAAGGCTCAATATGTTCCAAGAAAGGCCCATGCGCTTTATGGAGGTGTGCGGCACCCACACAATGTCCATCTTCAGGCACGGCATAAGATCCATCCTGCCCTCAAATGTGGAGCTGGTATCAGGCCCTGGCTGCCCTGTATGCGTAACTTCCCAGGCAGACATTGATGCCATGATAGGCCTGGCCGGGCAACCAGGTGTCATCGTGGCAACATTTGGAGATCTTTTGAGAGTGCCTGGCACTAAGGGAAGCCTTGCATCAGCAAAGGCCAGGGGAGCCAGGGTTGAAATCGTGTATTCCCCAGCTGATGCGTTGAAAATAGCCTGTGCCAATCCAGACCATGATGTTGTGTTCCTCGGCATAGGCTTCGAGACCACGGTCCCTGCTGTAGCTGCTGCCCTGCTCGAAGCCCGCAGCCGCAGCATCCGCAACTTTTTCGTCTTCAGCAGCCACAAGACAATGCCCAGGGCATTACACGCCCTTCTGGCAGATCCTGAATTGCGTATAGACGGCCTGCTCTGCCCAGGCCACGTGAGCACCATAATAGGAGCCAAGGCCTATGAACCCCTGGCGGAAACGAAAAACGTTCCCTGCGTCATAGCCGGGTTTGAGCCAGCAGACATATTGCAGGGTATCTATATGCTGGCCAAACAGGTATATGAAGGCCGGCATGGGGTGGAGAACTGCTATTCCAGAGCCGTCACCTGGCATGGAAACGAGAGGGCCATTAAAGTTATGGAAAGGGCCTTTGAACCGTGTGACGCCGTGTGGAGGGGGCTCGGGAAAATAGATTCAAGCGGCCTTGCCATAAGCCCAACCCTTTCAATGCATGATGCGTCAAAACATTTTGGCATGTGGAGCCAGACCACTGTAACTCCTGATCCAAGGGGCTGCCTTTGCGGCGAGGTGATAAAGGGCAAGAAAAGGCCTCCGGAATGCCCTCTCTTTTCCAGGGCCTGCACGCCCACAAGCCCGGTGGGCCCCTGCATGGTGTCCAGTGAAGGCAGTTGTGCAGCCTATTTCAGGTATAGCACACCATGCAGGCAGGAGATCGCGGAGCAACAAATCCCATGAAAAGCAAATATGTTCTCATGGATCACGGCAGCGGTGGTCTTGCCACCCAGGAACTGGTGCAAGAGGTTTTTCTGTCCCGTCTTGCAAATCCTTTCCTTTGCCGGCTGGAAGACAGTGCAGTTCTGGAACCTTTAAAAGGCCAGCTTGCCTTTACCACTGACAGCTACGTAGTGGACCCACCTTTCTTTCCCGGTGGTAATATAGGCTCTCTGGCCGTGCACGGCACCATCAACGACCTGGCAATGCAAGGTGCTGAACCTGCTGCATTGAGCCTGGGCCTCATCCTGGAAGAGGGGCTTCCCATGGAAGACTTGCATAAAATCGCAACATCTTTGGCAGAGGCATCCAAGAATGCAGAGGTGCCAATTGTAGCAGCAGATACAAAAGTAGTACCCAGAGGAAAGGCAGACAGGATATTCATAAACACGTCTGGAGTGGGCTGTGTTCCAAAAGGGGTAAAGCTGGGTTCTGATCTTGTTGCTGGCGGCGATGCGGTGATAGTCTCAGGCACAATAGGAGACCATGGCGTTACAATAATGGCGTCCAGGGAAGGCCTGGGGCTGGAGACATCAATAAAAAGCGACACAGCCCCTCTACACAAAATGGTGTATGAGCTTCTGAAGAGATTTGGTAGTGCCATAAAATGTTTCAGGGATCCAACCAGGGGGGGACTGGCTACTGTTATTCATGAAATTGCCTCTGCTTCTCAAACAGAGATAACACTCTATGAAGAAGCGATACCAGTAAGGCCTCAAGTCCAATCTGTTTGCGACCTGCTTGGGCTGGATCCGCTCTATCTGGCAAACGAGGGCAAGCTTGTTGCCGTGGTGGCAGGCGATGCTGCCCGGAACGTGGTCGAGGCCATGAGGGATGACCCGCTAGGCATGGACGCAGCTATAATCGGCAAGGTCAATCCAGTGAATGGGCCTGGCAGGGGCAGGGCCATACTCGAAACTACTATTGGCGGCAAACGAATGCTGGAACCACTTACAGGGGAGCCTCTGCCTAGGATATGTTGACCCAAAACAAAACAAAGAAGGTGGCCATAGTCGGGGTCGGCAACCTCATACAGAGGGATGATGGCATTGGTGTTCACGTGGTCAATTACCTGGAGCGCTGCTTTCACATAGAAAAAGAAAGAGTGGCTCTGGTTGACGCAGGCACTGCGGGCATATACATGGCACCCGTGATCGAGTCCTCAAGCCACCTGTTCATTATCGACGCGGTCAACCTGGAGGCCCCGCCTGGAACCATAAAGGTGTTCAGCGAAGATGACTTGAAGGCTGCCTCAATCCACACACGCATGTCGCCTCATCAGGTCGGCATTCTGGAAATTCTGGATCTTTGCAGGCTCAGGATGGACGAGCCGCCAAGGGTGAAGTTCATCACCATAGTCCCTAAGGATTGCTCTCCGGGAACAAGGCTTTCGCCAGAGGTGAAGAGCAAGATACCGAAACTTGCAGGGATCATTAAAAAGGAACTTTACAATATAGGAATTCATATCACACGGGATGCAGAAGATGCATGAACTCTACCTGGCCCAAAGCCTTCTGCAACAGGTCACAAAGCTTGCCCATGAAAACAAGGCTTCAAAGGTTCTCAAAGTGAAGATCTCCATAGGTCCGCTTTCTGGGATAGTGGTGGATTCCTTCAAATTTGGTTTTGATGCCCTTAAACGCGAATCCAGCCTGACCAGCAAGGCTGGCCTCGAAATAGAAACTCAGCCCCTGGTTCTCTATTGCATGGAATGCAGCAGGGAATTCCAGGCACCGGACTCTTGGCCCAGGGGATCAACCACGTGCCCAGGTTGCGGTGGTCAAAGCTTGCTGCCAAAAGGGGAAGATGAAATAGTGCTTCAGCAGTTAGTCATGGAATAGCCCGCAAAGGAGTGACAATGTGCGAAACATGCGGATGTTCAATGTCCCAAACAGGTAAGATAGTAGAAGTCCACCAGACCATTCTTTCAGCAAACAACCGACAGGCCCGTTCAAACAGGGAACATCTTGCCAAGCTCGGCACCATTGCCATAAACATGATAAGCAGTCCTGGTTCCGGCAAGACCACGCTCCTTGAACGCACCATTGATGAACTTGGCAATGAGCTCCGCATTGGAGTGATAGAAGGCGACATTGAAACGGACCGGGATGCCGAGCGCATAAGGGAAAAGGGCATACCAGTGGTCCAGATAACCACGGGAGGAGCATGCCATCTGGATGCCCACTTGGTTCACAAGGGAATAAGGGCCCTTGAGGCCCAACTTGCTAGGCCCGGCTTGGACCTTTTGTTCATCGAAAATGTGGGCAACCTGGTCTGCCCCGCAGCATTTGACCTGGGGGAAAATATCAGGATTATCCTGCTCTCGGTTCCCGAAGGTTCAGACAAGCCGTTAAAATACCCAAAGGCCTTCATCTCAGCCAACCTGTTTTTGATTACCAAGACAGACCTGTTAGAATACTTCGACTTTTCAATAGAAGAGGCATTTGGCTATGCCGCCAAATTGAATCCTGCTATTGAAACTATGGCGCTTTCATCAAAGACCGGCCAGGGCTTCGAAAACTGGCTCAGCTATCTAAAGGCCCTCACAGGAAAGCTTTAAAAAGTGTACAGCTAACCTTCCAGCCTTACCTCCCTCAAACTCCAGTTGGCTTGGAACACCAATTTCTGGTATTTTTTTACCCATGATAGTGGCCTAAAAAACAAGTTCTTTTTGATTTTTCCCTGACCCCAACTCCCTCTGTTTTCCTTGACCAGCAGTTTCTACAGTAAAGACCTTGCAAATAAAACCTCATATACTAACAGTAGTACTTTCTGAGCGTTATAATATTTCAGCAACAAATCAGTTAGTTGGAGAAGTCATGTTTTTAAAACAATCACAAAATTCCAGGCGCAACAAAGATTTTGTCAATTACTTAATGATTGGCATTACAATATTTTTTGTGATAATTACAATGAGCAATTCCAACGCCTTGGCCCAACGATGTCTGATAGGCATTCACATTGCTGAAACCAACACAGCAGGCTACACTTCCAGGCTTGAGCATGCCAAGCAACTCGGCATACGGGTTGTCAGGGTACCCACAGACTGGAATGCCCTTGAGCCGACTCAAAATTCCTTTGACACTGAATACCTGAATGAGGTTAAAACCCGAATCCTCGAGGCCCAGAATAGAGGCCAGCGCATTGTGCTGATGTTCTCTCAAGCTCCACCTTGGGCAAATGGCAACAATGAACCACCTTTCCCACCAAAGCCGGCCTTTTATGGCGCCTATGCCAATGCATTCAAGAAACTCTATGAAGAAATCATTTCCGAAGACGATCAATTTGATATCCACCCCTCCACTATCATGGCCCTTGAGGTATGGAATGAGCCAAATGTAATTGAATTTTGGCCTACATATCCAAAGCGCGAAGGGACCTATGTGCTGATAAACCTGGATGCAGCCGCAGAATATGCTGATTTGTTGGCACAAACATATGACACCATAAAGGCCCAATATCCTGGAGTAACCATACTGGGAGGCTCTCTTGCCTCTGCAGACACGGAATATCTTGAGGCCTTGTATTCTCGCTGGGGAGGAAGCTCGAAGTTCGACGCCCTGGCCCTGCACCCATATTCTGGCCCAGATGAACATGAAGGGCCGCACTATTCCAGGGCTCAATATCCTGATCAGTGCAATGAGGACGATCCACTAACCCCGCCTTGGTGCTTTAAGCAGGGCATAGAAAACATAAGGGCCACCCTTGATGCCCATGGTGACTCTTCCAAACAGATATGGATCACAGAATTTGGAACCGGAAGTTCTGACTCCTGGGGAGATGCCGGAAGCGAGGACGAGCAGCGGGAGCACCTTCAGAGGGCACT
>JALVPX010000183.1 GCA_027031565.1 Deltaproteobacteria bacterium
AGATTGCACTTCCTGCTTTTGTTGTTGCGGCCTTGCTTTTTTGGGCATTGGCCAGGACGATTGAGCCGCTTCCAGAAAAGAAACTGACAATAGCAGTCGGAAGAAAAACCGGTATTTACTATCAATATGTCCAAAAATACAGGCAGTTTTTGAAGGATTTGGATATTACCATCCTTACGACTGCAGGCTCAGTAGAGATATTGAACCTTCTCAATCAGGGAAAGGCTGACATTGGTTTTCTGCAAGGCGGGATCGGAGATGAAGAGTCGACGAAGGAGTTGCGTTCCATTGCTTCCATATATTTTGAACCGATCTGGATCTTTTACAATAAGAATCTGGGCGACATCGTCTATATAAACGGACTCAAGGGCAAGAGAATATCAGTGGGTGAGAGGCAGAGCGGCACAGAGGCGGTTGCCGTAAAGCTCTTGAACAAGAACGGCCTCACCCAGGAAAATACCAGGCTTCTCAATCTGGATCTGGAACAATCTTTTAAGGCCTTGTCAAAGGGGGAAATAGACGCCTTTTTCACGGTAATATCGCCGGAAGCACCCCAAATAAGGGATATTCTCTCTAATAAGCAGATCTCCCTTTTGAATCTTAAGCGCACAAAGGCCTATGAGAGCTTTTTCCCATACATTACGGACATTGTGCTCCACGAGGGTTCCATTGACTTGATGGAAAATATTCCAGGCCGGGACATCAAATTGCTCTCCACAGTGGCAACCGTAGTGGTGAGGCAGGATGTCGACCCTGCCCTGGTCAGGTTCTTTGCCAAGGCAGTCAAAAATGCTGGGCGGGAAAAGGTGCTTTTCAAAGAGGGCATTCAATTTCCTACCCTTGATTACCTCTGGATACCTGTACATGAAGAGGCCAAGAGATATTTTGAACAGGGGGATACCTTTCTTGAAAAGATTTTCCCCTATTGGATAGCATTAAAGATAAACCGCTTGAAAATCCTGTTGCTGCCTGTCTTAACCCTGCTGATACCTTTGCTCAAGGGGATCCTGCCGGTATGGAAGTGGAGAATCAGGAAGAAGATATACAGATGGTACAAAACCCTTGAAGATATTGACAGGAGGTGCCCTGGTTTCACCAGGGAACAGGCCCTGGATGCAATAAGAGCCCTTAAAGATCTGGAGATAGAGGTCAACAGGCAGACCGATGTGCCCCTGTCCTACATGGGGGAATTTTACATGCTAAAAACCCACATCCAATTTATTATGGACAAGTTAAATAAATTGTTGGAAATGGGCCGCGCTGATAAAGAAGGCAATGCTGGATGACGTTATACGGCAATTCAGTGTAACGACTTTAATCGCACATGATACAGGAGGAATCCAAGATGGGTTGTTCAAAATTTTCTTACTTGACCAGATACAAGAGCCAAAATAACGACTTATTGCTTTTTCCTTTTCAAGACGGGGCAACTCCTTGCTACAGGATGAAAGACGTACCAGAGCAATTCAGGAAGATTGTACCTCCTGAAAAAGAAGGCGGTTCGAAAACAGTCTTTGCCGGAATGATCGATGATAACCGGATTGTCGCCAAGGCAATAAGACTGGATGCGAAATATATTGCGCCTACAGAGGCCCTGAAAAGGGCTGTATCCAAGGCGATTTCCTTGAAAGAGGATGAGGGAATAGAACGTGTGGCAGTCTTTGTGGATACAGCCGATCCAGACCTGGTCAAGGCGGTCCAGGAAGGGGCTATGCTGGGCGGATATTTTTTTGACAAATACCTCAAGGAGAAAAAGGAGCCTGTGTGCGTAGAAGCCATTCTGCCAGACAAGCCATCGAAGGAGCTGACTGCAGCCCTTGAGGTGGAAAAGGAGATATTTACATGGACCAACCTTGCCAGGGATTTGTTGAATGAGCCTCCAAATGCCATAAACCCGGAGTCATTGGCAGAGATTTTCAAGACCAAGGGCAAAGAGGCAGGCCTGAAGATCACAATATGGGATGCCCGGAAGCTTGAAAAGGAAAATTGCGGCGGGATTCTTGCTGTGGGCAGGGGTGCAGAAAAACCTCCCAGGCTGGTGATTGGCGAATACTCCCCTAGAAAGGCCAAGAAGCACATAGCCCTGGTGGGCAAGGGCATAACCTTTGATACCGGCGGCTACTGCCTGAAGCCAGCCAATTCGCAAATCGGCATGAAATACGATATGAGCGGTGCCGCAGCAATGTTTGCCGCTGCTTGTGCCATCGCCAGGCTCAAGCTGCCGATCAAGATCACCTTGCTGGCGCCCCTTGCCGAAAATGACATATCTTCCAGGGCGTACCACACCACAGACGTGATAGTAACGCGTTCGGGCAAGAGCGTGCAGGTAGACAACACGGACGCGGAGGGAAGGCTCATACTGGCAGACGCCCTTACTATTGCAGGTGAGAAAAAGCCTGACTGGATCATAGACATGGCCACGCTAACAGGTGCATGCGTGGTGGCCCTTGGTGAAGATATAGCCGGGCTGTTCTCCACTCATAAAGACCTAACTGCCATGCTGCTAGATGCTGCCAAGGAGACCGGAGAAGTCTTGTGGGAACTTCCCCTGCACATGCCTTACATGGAACACATAAAGACCACGATTGCAGATTGCAAAAATGTGGGCAACAGGTGGGGCGGGTCCATAACCGCTGCCCTCTTTCTAAGGCAGTTCATGCCCGAAGAGATTCCGTGGGCACACCTTGATATTGCAGGGCCCGGAGTAAAGGAAGAGCCTTTGGGCCATCTTGGCAAAGGCGCAAAGGGCTTTGGTGTAAAAAGTCTTGTAAATCTGGCCAGGATGTTGAGTGACTGAGGTCAAGGCGCTGCCTGAGGCAGCGCCTTTTGTCTTGTCTAGAACTGGTATCCCAGGCCTACTATAAAGGCCTCATCTACTGAGTCATTTCCAGGTGCAGGTGTATTGTCCCAATCCCAATTATACTGGGCTGTTGCAGTAAAGCCGTTCTTAAGCGGCATGCGCAGGCCTGTCCTGCTTCTTATGGTAATGTCGCTTGTGCTCTCAAGACCGATCATTCCCTCGTGGAAGTGGAAAAACTGGAGGAAGTCATTCCAGATGTACCTGTCATAATTAAGAGCCCAGCGGAAGGCTGCATAATTGTTGTCGTCGCCAGCGTCGTAATCTTCGTTGACATATGAAAGGCCAGCCTCCAGGGAAAGATTCGTCTTGTGCGACTCCCAAACTTGGTATCCAAGGCCAACACCAAGGGATGACCTCAAGTTTAGATCAGCCATTTTGTCTTTTTCGAACACGGTATTGGCATAGAAGTAGAGTTTCTTGCTCAAGAAATGATCATATTTGGCATAGACCAGGCCGTTATTAACGGTCCTTCTGCCTTCATCTTCCTCCCGGTTGAATTCTCCTCCCAGGGTGTAACGGCTCTTGTTGGTACGGGCCTGAACCTCTCCGTTCAGATTGTAGGTGGAAGTGTTGGTGTTTCCAGACCTGGCTGCAACAGCCACATTGGCCCTTCCGCTAAGTTTTACCTCCTGGGGAAGATACTTGGGATTGACCGCAGTGACCTCAGCAAGATCAAGCGGCGGGGTCCCAAGTGAGGAGGCGGTGTCGACCACTACCTTGTCTCCTTCTGCTGGCGCAACCGAGCCCTTTATCAAGGTTCCGTTGCTGAGCAGGAGTGCAGTCGGGGCATCTGTTTTCATACTCTTGACAGTGGCCCAGTCAATGGTGATATCACCTGCATACGATGTGTTAAAAACCAGTTTGCCTTTTTCCATGGACACGACTTTGCCAGTGAGCTTGTCTCCATTTTTGAGAACTATTTCATCTGCCAAGCCGGTGGAAACAGCACCGCAGATGAAAACACAAACAATCACTGTCACCAAAAGAGATCTGTTCATACCTGTCCTCCTCTATCT
>JALVPX010000184.1 GCA_027031565.1 Deltaproteobacteria bacterium
AGGTCTATCTGTCAATGGAGAACAGGATGAAATGCGGGCTTGGAGTATGCGGCCACTGCAATTGCGGCCCAATATATGTTTGCAAAGATGGCCCTGTATTTACAAGGGCGGAAGTGCAGAAACTGCCTCTGGAATTTTAGGCTTAAGCAGCTGTTGAGTATTCAATGAGACCTCTGGAAAACAACTATCTTGTTCAAGAGCAAGGCCTGAGGAGCGAAAAAAGCACAGCATACTTGGGGAGTGGGCATTTTTTCGCGACGAAAACGCAGCTATTGGGCAAAAGAGGCAGTTTTTGAGAGGACTATCAATGTATACGACTCCAGCCCTTTCAGATGATCCCTTCTGATTTTTCGTCGAAGATTTCAGCGCTGAATATGAATATCTGCGTATCTTGTTCTTTCCAGCAGCCAGGATAAAGGCCTGCTTTTATACAGGTCTGGTCCAAAAAGGTATAACGGTCCCACCCATATTCTGTTGCCACCTGCGGCAGAAGAACGCCTCTATGAGGCCCTTTTACTATGTAAATGCCATGGACTCCCACTTCGATCTGTTCTACGTTTTCAATCTCCTCCAGAGGTGTCAAGGCAGATATCTCAATTTCAATCTTGTCGAACTCGGATGGATGAAGGGGTTGAAAGCGAGGATCGTGAAAAGCTGCTGAAACAGCCATGTCTGCAACCGTCTCATAAAGAGGCTTATCGGTAAAGAAGTTCCCGATACACCCTCTGAGTTCTCCATTTTTGTGTAATGTTACAAAGGCGCCGCGCCTTTCCAAGAGCGCTGGATCGGAAACCAGGGGGAGTTCCAGCGGCCTTCCTTCAAGTTCGGCTCTGATGGCCTCCCTGGCCAGCTTCAGCAAAAAAACCTTCTCCTTGTGAGACAGGCTGTTTTTGAGCCTCAATCCGATCACCCCCTCTCTATCTGCCTCAATCACAATCTCCAATAGCGAAACGGCGAGTCGTGAAAGTCCTCAGGCGCAAAGAGCCCCTTTACATCTATAATCACACCCCGGTCAGGTGCAAGCATCCCCTTTATCATTCCAGCACCGCCGTCTGAATACTCCTTATGGGCCACCGCAACCACCACGCCATCCAGGCCTGAAAGGGGTTCTTTGTAAAGAGAAATCCCATAAACCTGTTCAGCCTCGCGGCTGGATGCAATTGGATCGTGGACTATGGGTTTTATGCCATATTCGTTTAATTCTTCGATGATATCCACTACTCTCGTATTGCGTATGTCCGGGCAATTTTCCTTGAATGTCAGGCCGAGCACGGCCACTTTGGCCCCCTGCACCCGCACACCTGCATGGATCAGTTCCTTCACCGTGCGCTGGGCCACATATTCGCCCATGGAGTCGTTAATCCTCCGCCCAGCAAGAATGACGTCGGGGTGATAACCCAGTTTCTGGGCACAATAGGTCAAGTAGTATGGATCAACGCCAATGCAATGGCCTCCCACAAGTCCGGGCCTGAAGGGCAGGAAATTCCACTTGGTGCCTGCTGCTTCAAGCACTGACTTCGTGTCGATTCCCAGGCGGTTAAATATCACGGCAAGCTCATTCATAAGTGCTATATTGAGGTCGCGCTGCGTGTTCTCTATCACCTTGGCTGCCTCGGCCACCTTTATGGACTCTGCCTTATAAACACCTGCGTCAACCACCAATTCGTACACTTCAGCAATCTCTTCAAGGGTCTCCTCATCCTGGCCGGCCACTACCTTCACTATCCTTGCAAGGGTGTGTTCCTTGTCTCCGGGATTGATTCTTTCCGGTGAATAGCCCACCTTGAAATCCCTTCCGCAGGAAAGACCGGAAACTTTTTCTAACACTGGAACACAAATATCTTCTGTAACTCCTGGATATACTGTTGATTCATACACGACTATGCTGCCAGGCTTCATGTTGCTTCCAACTATCTCAGAAGCAGACACCATGTGGCGAAGATCAGGGTGTTTGCTGTGATCTATTGGAGTTGGCACTGCCACAATCAGCATGTCTGCCTTGGCAAGATCAGAAGGGTCGTGGGTAAACCGGAGTCTGTCAGCCTGGGAAAAATCACGCGGATCCACCTCTCCGGTAGGATCACAGCCCTTTCTATACTCTGAAATCTTTTCTTCGGATATGTCAAAACCAATGGTGTCTATCTTCTTCCCAAAGGCCACAGCCAATGGAAGACCTACATAACCCAGGCCGACGACCCCTACACTCTTTGTCTTCATATTCTATTTCTCCTCTGTACCAGGTTCTCCGCTGGAAGAAAGAGACCTTGAGGAACTCTCGCCTTCCTCTCCCTTTGCATATTCCTTGGCCTCTTCTGCAAGTTCCTTGAGGCGTTGATCCACCTTGTAATAAAGGGTTCCTTCCGGATAGAGCCCATCTGGCCCGCGCTCGCCTGCAGCCATACCAGTCATTATCTCTATTGCTTCTTCAACCCTCTTTACCGCCCATATCGAGAACCTGCCCTCTCTTACGCTATCGACAACCTCTTTTTTCAACATGAGGTCCCTGATGTTGGCCTCTGGAACAATAACCCCATGTTCCCCGGTCAGGCCGCGTTCCGCACAGAGATCAAAAAAACCTTCTACTTTTTGGGTAACCCCGCCCACTGGCAGGATCTCACCCTTCTGGCTTACGGCCCCCGTGATGGCCTTGGACTGATCCACAGGCACATTCGAAATTGCGCTCAACAGTGCAACAAGCTCTGCGCCAGAAGCGGAATCTCCGTCTACAAGCCCATAGCTTTGTTCAAATGCCAAAGAAGCAGTCAGGGTAAGGGGCCTGTCTGCAGCAAAATTTGCCCGAAGATAACCAGCCAGGATCATTACACCCTTGGTGTGGATCTTGCCGCTGAGCTCTGCTTCCCGCTCGATGTTGACGACCCCCTCCTTCCCAAGGGATATGTTTGCCGTGATCCGGCTGGGCTTGCCAAACATGTAATCTCCAAGATCATAAACTGCCAGCCCGTTAACCTGCCCGACTGCCGAACCAGATGTGGACACCTTGAGGACATCCTTTCTCAAGAGTTCCTTGAGATGATCCTCATAAAGGCTGTTCCTGTGCTTGCGCTGATCAACCGCCTTCTGGATATGGGCAGCGCTTATTACGTCGCTTCCAGTTGAAAGTGCCCAGAAATCCGCCTCCCGGATCAGATCAGAGAGTTCATCAATTCTGAGAGACAACTTTTCTTTGGATCCAGCCACTTCTGCACTGTATTCAATCAATCTGGCCACCCCGCTAGAATCCATGTCGCGAATTCCTTCTTTTTCAATGAACAAACGGGTTGCCCTTAAAAATTGCTGGAGATGAAGCTCATTTCTGTCTACATGAATATCCAGATGCGCCTTTACCTTGAAAAGTTCGCGGAAATCTTCGTCATAATTGTACAACAGCTGATACAAAAAGGGGTCGCCAGTTAATACGATCTTGACATCCAGCGGAATCGGTTTCGGCTTCAAGGCCTTTGTCACAAAAAGGCCGAACTGTTCAGACGGGTCTTCTATCTCGATCTTCTTGTTTCTAAGTGCCCTTTTCAGCGCTTCGTAGGAAAAAGGCCATTTCAACAGATCAAGCACCTTCAAGATCAAGTATCCGCCATTTGCCTTGTGCAGCGCCCCAGCCTTTATCATGGTGAAATCTGTAAAAAGGGCGCCGAATTGGGCCTTGCGCTCCATGGTTCCGAAGAGATTGGGATATGTGGGATTCCACTCCTTTATCACAGGAACCCCCTCAACTTCTGAATTATCCACAATCACATTTACTTCATATTGGGTGAAGCTGGGTGCCATGCCCGGAAAGGGAAAGGGAACAGGAGGGGTGGGAGGCTTGGCCCTGAAATCATCCATGTGCAGAGTAATATCTTCCCTTACGG
>JALVPX010000185.1 GCA_027031565.1 Deltaproteobacteria bacterium
AGGGCTTTTTACCAAATCCAAGGGCGCCAAGGTAAAGGTGTGGATGGCACAAAATCAGTGGCGTATCCCTGTAAAACTTAAGAGCAAGGTTAAAATAGGCCATTTCATAGGTGTGTTGACAAAGATTGTGGGTCATTGACCTAAGTCAAGGTCCTGAATCCAATGTCTGATATTATAATTCAGCACTGAAATAGAAATTCTTGAAAGGAAATTCACTGGCTGCCTGGTAAAAGGGGCAGTGATTTTGTTACAGCAGGATCTGGCAATGAAGTGGGCTCCAGAAGCGGATAAGAAGATCTCAAGAGTGCCCTTTTTCATACGTAAAAAGGTCAAAAAACGCATTGAAGAAGAGGCAAAAAGGCATGGCAGTTCCATGGTCACGCTGGTCCACGTGAATGCGGTTCAAAGGCGTTTTTTGAAAAACATGGAGGACGAAGTAAGGGGTTTCAGGGTGGAGACGTGCTTCGGGCCTGGAGGCTGCAAGAACAGGGCAGTTGTCAATGACGGGCTTGCCGGGCAACTGGAATCGATGCTGGCCTCTAAGAACATTCTGGATTTTCTGAAAAAGGTGATCCAGGGGCCGTTAAAGATGCACAATGAGTTCAAGATCACCATCGCAGACTGCCCCAACGCCTGTTCACGACCACAAATATCAGATGTCGGTATTATCGGGGCCTCGATTCCTTCGCTGGATGAGACCGAATGCACAGTGTGCGGGGAATGTGAAACGGCTTGCCGCGAGGGAGCAATAACGATCAACAAGGGTGCAGGGCCTTTGTTCGACATGGACGCATGTCTTTATTGCGGCGAGTGTATCAGGGCTTGCGATACTGGGGCCCTAAGGCCTGGGACAACAGGATACAGGGTGATGGTAGGAGGCAGGCTGGGCCGCCATCCGAAATTGGCCCAGGAGCTGCCAGGAATTTATGGGCCAGCCCAGGTTATGGCGCTGGTGGAGGCATGCACTGATCTTTACATGGCAGAATGTAAAAAGGGAGAACGGTTTGGTGAAGTACTTGAAAGAACGGGAATCGATCCGTTGCTTTCCACGATTAAATGATCACGGGATTGACGTTGCTGCCTGGAATAACAATATTTTGAAGTATCCAGTTTAAAGATCCGCCAGATATGATCCTGTTTGGCACGATTCCTTAAACTCATACTATTCATTCAGGTGAAAAGCTATGAAATGTCCAGGTCAGGATACCCGTTACTGGGGCGCCGAATCGATTTTTGAAGTGAAGTGCCCCAAGTGTTCATCGATAATAGAATTTTTCAAAGACGATACTTGGAGAAAGTGTAAGGAGTGTTCCACGGTTGTCCATAACCCTCATATGGATTTCGGCTGTGCCCTCCACTGTCCATATGCCGAGGAATGCATCGGGGCCCTGCCTGAAGAGCTGTGGGAAAAGAGAAAGGAATTGCTGGAGGAGAAGAAGAAAGTACTTGAAAAGGCTCAAGGCAATAAGTTGGAGGTTGAATCCAAATGAAGATATTGAGAAAAATCATTGAGATAGATGAAGAACTTTGCAATGGCTGCGGCCAGTGTGTGCCAGCCTGTGAAGAAGGAGCCATAGAAATAGTGGATGGCAAGGCCAGACTGGTAGCTGAGAAATATTGTGATGGCCTTGGGGCATGTCTTGGGGATTGTCCTACAGGTGCGTTGAAGATCGTTGAGCGTGAGGCCGAGGATTTTGACGAAAAGGCGGTGGAGGAATACCTCAGGGCCAAAAAGGCAGGGAACAGTGGGCTTGGGGCGGAAATGGCCTGCGGCTGCCCATCCCTGAATGTGATGAGCTTTGGTGAGAAGACACCGTGTGAAAAGGCCAACAAGCCAATTCAACACTATCAGGCACAGTCGGCACTGACCCATTGGCCTGTTCAGATACGGCTTGTGCCTCCAAGTGCGCCCTTTTTAAAGGGAGCTGATTTGTTGGTTGCTGCTGATTGCGTTCCAGTGGCTTATCCCTTTTTCCACCGCGATCTTCTCCAGGGCAGGTCGGTATTGCTGGGTTGCCCAAAATTTGATGATGCAGACGAATATATCCACAAATTTACACAGATCTTCAAGGAGGCTGACATAAAATCCGTAACTGCTGCAATAATGGAGGTGCCGTGCTGTTCATCGATGCTCGTTATATTGGACAGGGCCTTGAAGGCTGCCGGCGAGGAAATGGTGGTGAACAAGGTGGTAGTTAGTCCAAAAGGGACTGTACTATGAAATACCTTTGTTATATTATATATGTTGAGATCGACTCTTCAGATAGATGGAAGGGGGTGAAAGAATGACGGCGTGATCAAATGGCTGTTGATTCAGGTTGGCACAGATTCGTTCACGTGGATGTAGGATATCGGATTTAGTTTCTAGCAGACAAAAACACAAAAAATCTAGAAAGGAGGAGGGAATTATGAAAAAATTCCTCACAATTTTGGCAGTGCCGGTGATTGCAGCTGTATTCTGCTTTTCAGGCAGTGCTGTGGCCAAAGAGAATAAATGTATTTCCTGTCACAAAAAGGTCTCGCCTGGGCAGGTGAAGGATTGGTCCGTCAGCGCCCATGCAAAGAATGACGTTACCTGTAACGTGTGCCATGGTGATGCCCACACCAGTGCAAAGGATGTTTCTAAGGTGGTCCTGCCGGATGAGCACAAGTGTGCCGAGTGCCACGAGGAGCAGTTCAATTCATTCAAAAAAGGGAAGCATCAGTTCGGATGGACAAGCCTGAACGCACTTCCTGTTACCCATCTCGAGCCGGATGAGCTCATGGAAGGGGGCAAAGGATGCGGCGGCTGCCATAACATGGGCATCAAGACCGAGGCCCAGAAAAAGGCGCAGCATGATGCGGGCTACCGTTATCAGAACAATTCCTGCGACGAGTGCCACACGCGTCACAGCTTTTCCAAGAAAGAGGCACAGAATCCAAGGGCATGCCAGCAGTGCCACATGGGTTACGATCATCCACAGTGGGAGATGTGGTCTTCCTCTAAGCATGGCGCTCGTTATTTTGCCAAACAGGCAGGTGACCTTCCTAAGGATGCAGCCGCTCCTACATGCCAGTTCTGCCACCTTCCAGATGGAACCCATGAAAACCGCACTGCTTGGGGATTTCTTGGCGTGCGTCTTCCCATACAGGACAAGGAGTGGGCAGATGCCCAGGTAGTTTTACTCAAGGCATTGGGCGTGCTGAATCCGGAAACAGGCAAGCCTACAGCCCGTCTGGAAGCAGTCAAGGCTGTACAGCTTGCAAGACTGGACCAGAAGTCCTGGGAAACTGAAAGAGAAAAGATGATAAAGCGCTGCTCCACCTGTCACTCTGAGAAATATGCCCGCACGCAGCTGGAGATGGGCGATGAGATGATGAAGAAGACCACCATAATGTTGGCAGAGGCCATAAACATTGTGGCTGATCTCTATAAAGATGGAATTCTCAAGAAGCGTGCTGATCAGCCATTTGCCTATCCAGATTTCCTCTATTTCATGAGAACTGACTATGCATCTCCTTCAAGCGACAGCTATAAGGGCATGTCAAAGAACATGAGCCATATAGAGCAAGTGCTGTTTGAGATGTACATGAAGCATCGGATGCGCGCCTACCAGGGATTTTTCCATGCAAATCCAGATTATGCCTACTGGTACGGCTGGGCCATGATGACCAAGGATCTTGGCGAAATCAGGGAGCTAGCTGAGCAGATGAGGGCAACGCATAAGGCGGGCAAGTAACAGAAGCCTTGTAAGGGCGTCCAGGAATGGGCGCCCTTTTTGTAACAATCATGTAACATTTTTAACAAAACATTTACTTGAATTGGTGTCTAACATAGTTAGGATAATAATATCTAGGCTTAGGTTTTT
>JALVPX010000186.1:0-7215 GCA_027031565.1 Deltaproteobacteria bacterium
GAAGTAGAGCCTGTCGTTGAAGTTGAAGATCAACCTGTTGAGCGGCTCAAGGGGATCGGCAATGGTTATCATTTGCGCTTCCTCGAAGTCTTCATCCCATTCCTCGTCCCCAAATTCGCTCTCGTCGGGACCAGTGCCCGCATTCATTTCCTCCTGCCCAGAAACTGCTGACGTGTCAGCACCAATATTCAAGGCGGCATGGGAGTTACAAGGCCAAAGTTGTGGAACAACCACCGAAATGAAAAAGACGACAAAGAAGATCAAAGAGCTTGCCTTCATTCTCCAAGCGACAATTTCCGTATTCAAACCATCTCTATCTCTTAAAAGAAATAGTCCGCACTCTTGAAACATTCAAACCATCCTTTTTGATTTTTTTCTCCATGCCGAGCAGTTCCATTGCTTTTTGAACCACGGTCTCGACGTCCAGGCCGCTTTTCTGCCTCAATACAGCCTGTGATCCATGTTCAATGAATGTATCCGGCAGGCCCAGGCGTTTTACAGTCACGTTTTTTAGGCCCGCATCGCAAATTGCTTCAAGCACTGCACTGCCGAAACCGCCTTCTAGGGTATTCTCCTCTATCGTGATCACCTTGCCGCACTGGCCTGCATATTCCAAAATTGTTTCTTCATCCAGGGGTTTTACAAAACGGCTGTTTATCACGCCTGCTGCAACACCCCTTTCATGCAAAACCTTGGCCGCCTCAAGGGCAGTTGCCACATGATTGCCGATAGCAATTATTGCAACATCTGAGCCATCTGCAACGACCTCTGCCCTTCCAATCGGAATCTTTTTGAGCTGCCAGTCAAGACCCACGCCCACTCCTGTACCCCGGGGGTACCTGACTGCCACTGGACCATCATGTTCAACAGCAGTATAGATCATGTGCTGTAGCTCATTTTCATCCCTTGGGGCCATTATCATTAAATTCGGCACTGCCCGCAAAAAGGACAAATCAAAGGCTCCATGATGCGTAGGGCCGTCGTCTCCAACCAGCCCTCCCCTGTCTATGGCAAATACCACCGGCAGGCCCTGAAGGCAGACGTCATGTATGATCTGATCATAGGCGCGCTGCAGGAACGTGGAATATATGGCCACCACTGGTTTAAGGCCTTCCAGTGCCAATCCAGCTGCAAAGGTGACTGCATGCTGTTCTGCTATGCCTACGTCAAAAAAACGGTCAGGAAACCTTTCCTGAAAGTGATCCAGGCCTGTACCAGCAGGCATTGCTGCCGTAATGGCCACGATGTCGTTGCGTTCCTCTGCCAGACGAACAAGCGTCTGGCTGAATATCTTGGTATAGGAAGGTGGTTTCGTTATGGCAGACAGCCTGGGCCTGCCAGTCTCAATGTCAAAAGGCCCCAGGCCGTGGAATTTGGAGGGATTCTTTTCGGCCGGCTCATATCCCTTGCCCTTTTTGGTCAGCACATGCACCAATACAGGGCCTGGAATCTCCCTGACATTCTTCAAGGTCTCTATCAGGACTTCCAGGTCGTGGCCTGGAATGGGGCCTACGTATTCGAATTGAAGGGCCTCAAAGAGCATGCCCGGGGTGAGCAGGCTCTTTAGCGAATCCTCGCTTCGTTTCAGGATGGACCATATGTTCTCACCAAAGTTGGAGCGCTTCAGAAAGGCCTCCATCTCCTTTTTAATCTTTGTGACCAGCCTGCTCGTCAACTTCCTGCTCAAAAATGAAGAAAGGGCGCCTACATTGGGTGAGATGGACATCTCGTTGTCATTCAGGATCACTATCAGATCCTTTCGCAGGTGGCCGGCATTGTTGAGCCCCTCAAAGGCAAGCCCCGCGGTCATGGAACCGTCGCCAATCACCGCCACTACCTTTGCCTTGTCCCTTTTTATGGATTTTCCAGTGGCCATGCCGAGGGCCGCTGAAATGGAGGTACTGCTGTGGCCTGTGTCCAGGGCATCGTAGGGACTCTCACTCCTCTTTGGGAAGCCGCTGATGCCGCCGTATTGCCTCAGTGTGTGAAAGGACTTTTTACGTCCAGTGAGAAGCTTGTGGGCATATGCCTGATGGCCCACGTCCCAGATTATCTTGTCTTCAGGCGCGTTGAAGACATAGTGCAGGGCTATGGTTAGTTCAACCACGCCAAGGCTGGGGGCAAGGTGCCCGCCAGTCTCTGCAACTGTCTTAACAATGGTCTGTCTTAGTCCCTGCGCAAGTTCTTCAAGCTGCAGGATGTCCAGGTATTTTAGATCATCAGGATATTCTACCTTATCTATAAGTGTTGCCATGGGTATCTCCTGTTTTGTCATCTGTTTCGCTCGATCACATATCTGGCAATCGCCCTCAATGGTTCGGCCTTGGAATCAAGAAAATGCAAGGCTGAAAGAGCGGCATCCACATAACTGCGCGCCTTTTCCCGCGATTCTTCCATACCAAAGAGAGCTGGATATGTGGCTTTTCTTTTCTCAATATCTGACCCCACCGGTTTGCCCAGCACTTCCTCATCCCCTTCTATGTCCAGCAGGTCATCAACTATCTGAAATGCCAGCCCCAGGGCTGCCCCATATCTTGACAGGGCATCCAGCCCTTCCCGGGATGCGCCACCTATGATACCGCCAATTTCTACCGAGGCCTTGATCAAGGCCCCTGTTTTGTGCTCATGGATAAAGGAGAGCTGTTCAGCGTTGATTTCCATGTTTTCCATCAGAACGTCTGCTGCCTGGCCGCCCACCATTCCGTTTATACCTGCGGCCTTTGCAAGGGTGGATATGACTTGGGCCGATTTCGATGGTTCCATTTTACCTTGTGCAGCCATTCCAGCCAGCACTTCAAAGGCGAAGGTCAAAAGGCCGTCACCTGCCAATATCGCCATGGCCTCTCCAAAGGCAATATGGCATGTAGGCCTGCCTCTTCTCAAATCGTCATCGTCCATGGCTGGCAAATCATCATGAATCAATGAATAGGTGTGTATGAATTCAAGGGCGCAGGCGGCTGGCATTGCCTCAGACTGACTGCCTCCCACAGCCTCGGCAGCAGCCAGCACCAGTACCGGCCTGAGCCTCTTACCTCCTGCCATAACGCTGTAGCGCATTGCCTCAAGCAAAGTGGCATGCAGGCCGTCTGGATTCGGGAGCAAGGCATCCAAGGCCTTATCAACATCCATTCTTTTCTTTTTAAGATATGATTTCAGATCAAAGCCTGCCAAAAAAAGCCCCTGGAGTTTGATTTGGTTCTGGAGCAGCAACTGGTATTGAAAATTAGCCTCACCAATTTGGAGTGTCAATAAACTTGGGCAATTATCAGGGGGAAAATCGCTCGTTATTGATCAACCAGATACGGAAGGAAAAAGCCCTTTTATGCCAGCGGCAATGAATTCAATGGCAATGGCAGACAATATCAGCCCCATTATTCTTGAGGCAATGTTGATACCGGTTGCACCTAACTTGTCTCCTATTGGAACTGCGAGCCTCAAGAAAAACCATGAGACAAGGCATACCAACACAATGACGATCTCGACTTCGGCAAATCTTGCATAATAGGACACGCTCGACAACATTCCCCCTTCAGTCAGGTATAGGATCACGGAACTTATTGCACCCGGTCCTGCCAGAAGGGGAATTGCCAGAGGAACAACACTTATATCCTCCTTGGCAACAGCTTCCTCAGCTTCATCTGGGGTATGTTTCACATGACTCGTTTTTGCATGCAGCATTGATATAGCCAGGAGCAGTATCAATACACCTCCACCTATTCTGAAAGAGTCAATACCGATTCCAAAAAATCGAAGTATCTCATTTCCAGCCAGGGCAGACGTGCTCAGGATTACTGCCATAGCCAAGGCAGCAGTCTTGGCACAACGGTTTCTTTCCTCTTCATTCATTCCTGCAGTGAGGCCTAGAAAAATGGGCACTGAACCAAGCGGATTGACAATAGAGAGCAATCCGGCAAAAATCTTCAAAAAAGGGGTGAGTTCCATTTTGCACCTTTATAATGACAAAATCGGTTCTAATGTTTAAAAATCTCTTTGTTATTTTTAATCTTTTTTAGACACTTCCTTGAGGATACAATATGGAAATCTTGCTTGCCAAGCCCAGGGGATTTTGTGCAGGGGTTAAAAGGGCCATCTCGACCGTGGAAAAGGCTCTGGAGATCTATGGTCGCCCAGTTTTTGTATTGCACGAGATAGTGCACAATCGCCACGTGATCCAGACGCTAAGCACTAAGGGAGCCATCTTTGTGGAAGAACTCGAAGAAATCCCAAAGGGAAGCATTACTATTTTCAGCGCCCATGGCGTATCTGAAGAAACAGTAATAAAGGCGGCTTCGAGGGGTTTAAGGGTAATAGATGCCACATGCCCCCTTGTAACCAAGGTTCATATGCAGGCACGCCGTTACAGCGCCAAGGGAATGGAGGTCATTATAATCGGCCATCCAGGCCATCCGGAGGTTGAAGGCACCCAGGGCTGGGTTAAGGGGCTTGTTTCCGTGATTGCAACTAGGCGCGACGCAGAAATATTTCAGCCAAAAGCCGACAAGCTTGCTTATGTCACCCAGACCACCTTGAGCATCGATGATACCAGGGAGGTTATAGAGCTTCTTGGGCAAAGATTTCCGCACATAAGGGGACCTGAGCTGAGCGATATCTGCTATGCGACGCAGAACCGCCAGGATGCGGTGAAACGCCTTTCGCAACAGATAGATCTGTTACTGGTTGTAGGATCTCAAAACAGCAGCAATTCAAACAGGCTCAGGGAAACCGGACTGCACCAAGGGCTGCCATCCTATCTTATTGAAAACAAAGACAATATTCAGACAAAATGGTTTGCTGGCATGGAAAGAATCGGCATTACTGCAGGGGCATCGGCGCCTGAGATCCTGGTCCAGGAAGTAATCGACGAGTTAAAAGACCTTTTCGATTGCACTGTAAAGGAAATCGGCGGTGAGGATGAGACCATAGAATTCCGCCTTCCAAAAATGCAATTCTAGGCAAAACAGTCATACCTTTCTTTAAAAGTTTGCGTTCTGACACAGCTTATCTTCTTTAAGCATCGGCCGTTTTTTGTCGATATTCCAATCAGGAAGCCAAGTTAGACTCAGAGCATCTTTAAAAGAATAATATTTGGGAATTTTGATGCCACCAGCACATCTGGCAATACATGAAGAGGCACAACGGGCAATACATGGAATCAACCTGATACCAAGCCCATCGCCAATATTGGGCAGACTGCTCGATGCGCTTCATGATCCCTATCTCGATGCAGAAAAATTCGAGACCCTGGTGAATAAGGATCCTGCGCTGAGCGCAAAGATATTGAACATCGCAAACAGTGCCTATTACGGGCTGAGTGCCCAAATTTCTACCATTGAAAGGGCTATAGTTGTTATTGGCATAGACGAGGTGAAAAATATCTGTCTAACTGTTTTGCTCTCTGCCATGTTCAGCAGATCGAAAATACACCCTGCGTTCGACATGGGGCGGTTCTGGAAACATTCCCTCTTCGTTGCCCTGGCAGTAAAGGATATGGCAGGAAAGTTTAATATCACAGAGCCGGAAACCGGCTATGTGCTGGGCCTGTTGCATGACGTAGGCCGAATTGCCAGCGCCACATACATGCACCATTTTTTTGAAGAGGTTCACAGGCTGGCAACACAAAAGGGCCTAAAGATGTTTCAGGCAGAGAAGGAAATCGGGCTTACCCACGCACAGATAGGGAGCTGGCTTGGAAAAAAATGGGCCCTGCCCTCGTTGCTCTGTACCGGGATAAAATATCATCACGAGCCAGAAAAAGCCCAGGATCACATAAAGGAAACGTTATTGATCCATATGGCAGACACCCTGGCATATTCCCGTTCACCAGGCAGCCATGCAGTTCTAAAGGAGATATTGCAGAAATTGAGGATTTCACCCGACCTTAGCAGAGAGCTTGAAAATTGTACCGTGATGTGGTGGGAAAATGTAAAGGCCCTGTGGGAGACACTTAATTAAATGAAACAGGAACCTCAAAACAACCTCCAGATCGAGCAGACATGCCTCGTATTAAAGGATAATTACCTTCGGCTAAGTGCTGCAAGGACTGAGAGCACCAGGGCCCTGGGAATACTGCTCCGGATCGCCGAATGCTCTGCATCTCCTTTGACCAAAAAGGATTTAGCCCAGGAAATAGTCACCATCCTCATCGAAGAGACTGAATTTGAGAATTGTTCCATATTGATTTATTCCCCAGAAGAAGATTCCCTGAATCTGATGGCTGCCAAGGGATTCATTGACTTCTTCTTTCCGGATGAATCAAGGGAACACAGGTCTGATCTGAAGTTTCGCAGGGGGGAAGGCATTGCATGGCAGGTGTTCGAGAGCCGTTCACCCCTTTTCGTGGAAGACACCGGCAGGGAGCCAATACCGCAACTGTCAGGCTCAAAGGTCAGTGTAGGCTGTCTTTCCTGCCTTCCTCTGAAGGGTGAAGGCGTGTTGAACCTGAGCGCAACCAAGCCCAGGAAACTTCTGCCCTACCAGCGGCGGGATCTGGTTATCATAGCAGAGGTAATCGGCCACGTACTGCGCAGCAGCGAACTCCGGCTGAGGCTCCAGGCAAGCCATGACCATCTTCAGCAGATGGTCGAGGCCAAGACATCCGAGCTGTTGCGCACCAACAAGGAACTCCATGCTGCAATGGAGTATATGAACTCGGTCATACAGCATGCGCCTCAGGGAATCGCTCTCACAGATAGCCTGGGCAGATTTACAAATATAAACAAGGCCTTCTGCAAGATGATAAAGACAAGACCCAAGAAGATGATTGGAGAAGATCTCGAGGTGCTTTTCGAAAACAGGGCAGACCTCATGCTCCTTCAAAAACAGGTCACGCAAAAGGGTGTTGCCCATCTTGCAGAAGTTGCAATAAAGAGGACAGACGGTTCCGCCTTTCCAGCCGATGTGTTCCTCCACAACATCGCCCCAAGGAACAAGAAGCATGAAGGAGTGATGCTGATCATCCACGATCTGTCCCATCAAAAGCTGATGACAGAACGCTTGGTTCACAGCGAAAAACTCCGGGCCCTTGGTTCAATGGCAGGGGGCATTGCCCACGATTTCAACAACCTCCTTACAACCATCCTTGGAAACGTGGAACTGCTGGCAAAAGAGCCCTTGAGCGACAAGGGCAAACGCTGGCTCAAAAGCATTGAGATGGCTGTTCAGGATGGAGCCCAGACCGTGCGCCGGCTCCAGACCTTTACTGGATTTGAGAAGAGG
>JALVPX010000186.1:7225-11278 GCA_027031565.1 Deltaproteobacteria bacterium
AAATGATGTTGTAAAGAGTGCCATCGAGCTGACAGAACCCAAATGGAAAAACGAGAGCCAGAGAAAAGGGATCACCATAAAGGTGATAACCTATCTTGATTCCAAGCTGAAGGCAGCAATACATGAATCGGAGTTGCGGGAAGTCCTGACCAACCTTATCTTCAATGCAGTGGATGCCATGGAAGCCCAGGGGGGCACAATCTCCATACGCACCAGCGATCTTGTGGACAAGGTTCACATAGAGGTCATTGATACAGGGGTGGGGATGGACGAAGAGACAGCTAAAAGGATTTTCGATCCTTTTTTCAGTACCAAAGACGTCGGAAATTCCGGGCTAGGGCTCAGCATATCGTACAGCTTAATAGTTGGTGCAGGAGGTACACTCACGGTGGACAGCAAACTTAACCTTGGAACCACGTTTCACATCACCCTTCCTTCATATAGCGAGGATTCCAGGATGCCATCCAGGTCATCGATGGAACCAGTGGACCAGAGAAAACTCAAAATCCTGGTCGTAGACGATGAGGATCAAATAGTGGATCTTCTGACCACTATTCTTGAAACCAGTGGTCACGAGGTCACTGGCATTGCCGAGGCGGCAAGGGCCATTGACCTGCTGCAGAAAGAAGAGTTTGATCTCCTCCTCACCGATTTGGGCATGCCCGGGGTAAGCGGCATGGAATTGGCCAGACTGGCCAAGGATTCCATCCAGGGCATCAAGGTGATCATGTTGACTGGATGGGGGGCTGAATATGAAAACCAGGATCTGAAAGACAAGGGAATTGATGCAGTGGTTTCAAAACCGTTTCGTTTTGACGAACTCACTGCAGTGATATATGAAGTAATCGGCAAGGGATCGTGAAACACCCGGTTTATGTAGGTACGAGCGGCTGGAACTACGAATCCTTCGTGGGCACCCTCTATCCCCTGAAAGGGCCAAAGAGGAAATACCTGGAGATATATTGCACATTTTTTGATACTGTTGAACTTAACGCCACGTTTTATCGGACATTCCCTGAAAAGACATTCAAGGGATGGTATTCCAGGACTCCCGACCATTTCAAATGGTCCGTAAAGATGTCCAGATACATAACCCATATCCAAAGGCTCGCTGCCACTGACGAATCCCTTGACCTCTTCTGGAGCAGGGTAAAGATCTTGAAGGAAAAACTTGCCTGTGTGCTGGTACAGCTTCCCCCTTCCCTGCCCTTCGACCTTGAGACCGTTGAAGCCTTCCTCAAGAAAAATCCGCAGATCGCGCCTGTGGCCTTGGAGGCAAGACACGAATCATGGCATTCGGAAAAGGTGTGGGAATTGCTCAAGGAGTGCAACACGGCCTGGGTAGTGAGCCATACCGCGGGCAGATATCCAATGAGCAAGGTGGTCACTGCCGATTTTGCCTATGTGCGCCTGCATGGTACGAAGGGCCTCTACCGGGGCATGTATGGAGAAGAGGAGCTTAAGAAATGGCTCGAACTGTTCATGGGCTGGGAAAGGCCGGTTTTCGTGTATTTTGACAACACCGATGACGGAAGTGCAGCCAAGGATGCCCTCTTGATGAAACGGCTCATAGAGCAGATGGCTTAGATCTGCGTGCAAAACCCCCTTGGGACATACCTGCCCTTTTCAAGGGCCAGTTGAATGTTCCCACGTCTTGTACAAATCCTTATACAACTCATCTCTTTCAAGCAGCTCTTCATGGGTCCCCTTGGCCACTATGCGCCCTTCGCTGATCACGACGATCTGGTCGGCGTTCCTGATGGTGGTGAGCCTGTGTGCAATCACAATAGTGGTCCTTCCCTGCATTACCGTTTCAAGGGCCTTCTGAACTGCCTGCTCAGACAAGGTATCCAGGGCACTGGTCGCCTCGTCGAGGATCAGAAGGGAGGGATCGTGAAGGATGGCCCTAGCAAGGGCTATCCTCTGCCTCTGTCCACCAGACAGATTGAGTCCCCTTTCATCGAGCATGGTGTCATAACCGTGCGGCAGGGCCTCTATGAAGTCGTGGGCCTGAGCCATCTTTGCAGCAGAAACGATCTCCTCAAAGGCGGCATCAGGCCTTCCTGCTGCAATATTCTCCTTGATGGTGTCACTGAACAAAATGACGTCCTGGCTTACCACTCCTATCTGGCTCCTCAATGATTTTGGATCAAGGCCCTGGATATCCTCTCCATCCCACAATATGGCACCCTGGGTAGGTGAATAAAACTTCGGCACGAGGTCAACCAGAGTGGATTTCCCAGCACCGCTCGGTCCCACTATGGCAACCACCTTGCCTGCCTCCACTACCAGGCTTATTCCGTGCAGCACGCTTTCCCTGTTTGACGGATACGCAAAGCTCACGTTCTCAAACCTGAGCGAATCACGCAATGGCCCGGCATGTTTCCCTTTTTGAGGCTCCTGTTTGAGCCTCAGAAAGTCGTCTATGCGTTCGAGGACGCCCACTGACTCCTGAAAGGTGGCATAGCTGCTGCCAAGCCTCTTTAGCGGGGCAAATACCATGACAATGGCCGTCAATATCGAAAAGAAATCGCCTGTGGTCATCGCCCCTTCCTTTACCAGGTACCCCCCATACCCCAGTATGATGGCTATGGCAGTGCCGGCCAATATGTCTGTCACGTACTTGGCTCCTTCCTTGAGCCGAAGAAGCCTTGCCTCGGTCCGGTACCATTCCCTGCCCTCCTTCATGAACTGGGTGATCTTGGAATCCTCCATGCCGAAGATCTTCACCACCTTGAGGCCCGAAATCATCTCGTTCATCCTGTGGGTGAGCAGCCCCACGAATTGCTGCACCTCTCTTCTCCGCCTCTTGACGAACTTGCTCAGCACCTTAGTTCCATAAGCAATCATTGGAAGCAGAGTGAAGGCAAGGAGGGAAAGATCCCATCTCCTGTACAAGGCCACTCCCATCAGCACCAGCACCGAAGGAAGCTGAACCAGGAAGGTACGGAAGGTCTCGGACAGGATCTTGCTCACCATGGAGATGTCATTCATGAGCCTTGAGACAATGTCTCCGGAGGCGGTCCTTGACACGACGCTAACAGGAAGGTGCACCAAGTGCTCAAAGAATTGATTGCGCAGATCGCGCACCAACTTGAACCCGGCCGTGCGCATCAGATAGGATTGCAGAAGATCAGCCCCTCCCCTGAGCAGGTATGCGAGAAATACAACAGCAGGCAGAAGCAGATAATATTCATACCTCTTGCCCACGAAAATATAATCCATGGCAGGCTTGACAAGCCAGGCAATGGTGCCGTTCAAGCCAGATACCATGAGGCTGAAGAACATTGCCAGCACCACCCTGGGGGCATAAGGGCGGATTAGGCGCCATATCTTGCTCCAGATGTTTGGGGCGTCTGCAAGATAAAATGGCTTGTGCATCATTTTATGGGAGCAACAGTGTCTCAATACGCCCCATTACTTGCCTGAAACAGAGCATGCTGGGCAGCCCTGGGTAAAGAGTTTTTTCTTCACCCAGCGCATCCCGAACTTGAGGAGCTCTTCTTCATCCTGGGCAATCTTCTCGAGCACCTCCTCGGGCTCCATGAAACGATCGAGGTTGGGGGATTCCAGGAAATATCTCCTGAAGCCGTCTATGTCATAACATCCCATGTAGAAAATATCTATCTGGTCGGCATTCAAGTGGGCGATCCCAAGTTCCGTCTTCGCCTGGAGGAGTTCACCAAAGATGTCGTTCATTTCATTATATTTTTCCAGGCCTTCGTGGGCCTTCCATTCAGCAACTGTCCATTCCCTGCACTCCTTGAAGCCCTGGCAATCTGGCTCGCGCACTATGTAATAGAATTCTTCTACCTCGTCCCTGTCCTTGGTCCTGTGTGCCATGCGAGCAAGCGGATAGCTCCTGCATGCCGCTGGCCTGTCTTCATAGACCTGGCAGCCTTTTTCCTTGTCCAGGAACGGGCACTTCAGGTATGGACCCTCCATCTTCAACACCACCACCGGCAGGCCTGACGCCTGGCCGACGTGAACGCTCGTGTACTGTTTCAGGAATGCATCAGAGTCCATGCCCAGGCGTTTTTTGAGCCTGAAGAT
>JALVPX010000187.1 GCA_027031565.1 Deltaproteobacteria bacterium
TGAAAGAAAAATTGCTTCTCCATGCCAGGAAGAAGGCATGCAAGGTAATTGTTTCATGGCATGACTTTCAGCATACCCCTGGCCATAAAGATCTTGTAAAAATTGTCAGTGAGATTGGGAAAAACAGCCCGGATGTAGCAAAGATAGTCACCACAGCCGCAGATAAAGAAGATGTGGAAAGGCTGTTGGCCCTGTATTATGCAAATTTGAAGCAGGATATGCACCTGGTTGCTTTTTGCATGGGGCATATTGGGAAAATCAGCAGGGTTGCCTGCCTGGCCCTGGGTGCACCCTTTACCTTTGCCTCTTGCTGGGAAGAGGGGGCTACAGCACCTGGTCAGCTCAGTGTGGACAAACTTTATGATATTTTAAGAACGCTAGACATGGTTCGTGGATAGGCGGACTTAACGGGAACTGTAAAAATGGACCTTGTGCATTGAATTAGGGTAATAATCACCTTGACGCAAGAAAAGTTTTTATTAAAGTGGCTCAAAATTCTTCGGTGAAAGATTTCATATTTTAAAAATGAATGGTCGTACTATATTTTTCCATCAATTCTTGAAGGAACCAATGCAGATCGCCTCTGTGGTACCAAGTTCCAGATTCCTGGAGCGCAGAATCGTAAAAACAGCTAAGGTTGCCGAGGCGAAAACCATAGTTGAATTAGGGCCGGGCACAGGCGGTACAACCAGGGCCATACTTGCTGCCATGAAGCCTGATGCCAAACTGCTGACCGTGGAGATAAATCCCCTGTTTCACCAGTTGGTGAGTCAAATCAATGATGACAGGCTCATGACCCATCTTGGGAATGCAGCTGAACTCAAGGATATCCTTGAAAAGCGTGGCTTGCCTGCGCCTGACGTGGTGATTTCCGGTATCCCCTTTTCCACCTTGGACCACAAGCTCGGCACCAAGATCATTGAGGTGATTTCATCGGTGCTTGTGTATGGCGGCAGATTTGTGGCATATCAGGCCAGAAACAGGGTGGCAGACCTGTGTGAGCCGGTCATGGGCTGCTGCAACGACAAGAAACTTGAATTGTTGAACATACCTCCCATGCGTGTTTATTGCTGGAGCAAAAACGGTTTCAAAAAAAGAGGAACCACCCAATAGTTTTTATAAAAGACTACCCCAAAAAGACAACTTTTAGAGGTAGCCTAAAGTTGATACCAAAAAAGGGCTGTGCACCTGCATGCACAGCCCGTTTTTTTTAACCGTGTCTTTCAGCAATGCCTATATGTCATAGTAGAGGAAGAACTCATAGGGATGGGGGCGTAATTTTACCGCATTAACTTCATTATCGGTCTTGTATTCTATCCACATGTCAATGACATCCTGGGTAAAGACATCGCCTTTAAGCAGGAACTCATGATCTTCCTTCAATGCCTCCAATGCCTCGTCCAGGGAGCCTGGAGCTGATGGGATATTGGCCAGCTCTTCAGGAGGCAGGTCGTATATATTCTTGTCCAATGGCTCGCCTGGATCAATCTTGTTCTCAATGCCGTCAAGCACTGCCATGAGCATGGCCGAGAATGCAAGATAGCCGTTGCAGGACGGATCCGGGGTCCTGAACTCGATCCTCTTTGCCTTTGGGGACTGG
This sequence comes from Deltaproteobacteria bacterium, assembly GCA_027031565.1. GTDB lineage: Bacteria > Desulfobacterota > Dissulfuribacteria > Dissulfuribacterales > JALVPX01 > JALVPX01. Next base: position 1,601 of record JALVPX010000187.1, read on the forward strand.
GAATACATTGGGATCCTTACTGCAGCGCTCCTGTTGCGGCTGGAATATGCTAGGTTGACCGGGGCCTCAAAGCCTGGAACCAGGCGCTTGTAGGAGTTTGTGGAAGGATTTGTAAAGGCGCAAAGGGCCCTGCAGTGCTTCAAGATGCCGCCAATGGCATACATGGCCTCCTGCGAAAGGCCTGCATACTTGTCACCTGCAAATACCGGGGTGTCGCCGTTCCAGATACTTATATGGGTGTGCATACCGGTTCCATTGTCGCCATAAAGGGGCTTTGGCATAAAGGTCACGGTACGGCCATATTTGTAGGCTACGTTCTTTAATATGTACTTGAACCACATGAGCTGATCACCCATGACCAAAAGGGGCTTAAACCTCATGTCTATCTCTGCCTGTCCGGCTGTGGCTACCTCGTGGTGCTGGCACTCAGTGTCGATGCCCATGGACTCCAGCACGAGGAGCATCTCTGTGCGCATATCCTGGAACTTGTCAGTTGGTGGTACCGGGAAGTAGCCTTCCTTGTGGCGGGGTTTGTAGCCCAGGTTGGGGCACTCATCCCTGCCCGTGTTCCAGATGCCTTCAACAGAATCTACCTCGTAGAAGCATCCATTATTGGCATTGTCGTAGCGAATATCATCGAAAATGAAGAATTCTGCTTCAGGACCGATATAGCAGGTGTCTCCAATGCCTGTGCTCTTCAAGTAGGCCTCTGCCTTTTTTGCGATATTTCTCGGGTCCCTGGAATATGCCTCCTTGGTGATGGGATCCACGATGTCGCCTATAAGCACGAGGGTGGGTTCCTCAAAGAATGGATCGATTTGGGCAGTGTTTGGGTCCGGCACCACGAGCATATCGCTGGCATGGATGGGCTGCCAGCCCCTGATGCTTGATCCGTCAAAACCGAATCCATTCTCAAAGGCAGATTCGTCCAGCTCCTTGATCGGCACTGTGAAGTGCTGCCATACGCCTGGAAAGTCAAGGAAGCGCAGATCCACTACCTTGATGTCCTTTTCCTTAGCCAGATCCAATACTTCTTTTGGGGTCATCTCAATATCCTCCTTTTTGTTTTTTTTACTTGTCTTTTACAGCCCCTTAACGAGCACAGCCTGCTGCAAAGAGCAGGGCGTCTTGAAGCTCCTTTACAAATTCATTTTCAACCAATTTCTGGCCGACCCTGTCCAATACATAAAACACATCCACCACTTGATCTGCGGACGTGCCAATCTTTGCCCTGTAAATTCCTACACCCATATCGCAGAATGTACGGGTGATGTCAAATAGAAGCCCAGGCCTGTCCTCGGCATGGATTTCAACAATGGTGTAAAAATCAGATGATTCATTATCGACCACCACTTTGGCCCTTGGCTTGTGGCACGCATGCTGCTGGCCTGTCCCCAGCGGCCTGTGTTTTCTAGCGAGCCTTGAGGGAAGATGCATCCTGTCTGAAAGCGCAAGGCCCAAATCCTGCCTTATTCGGTTCCAGTCATCAGGATCCATGCAGGCCCCGGACACTGGAGATACGTCCAGGACGTCGACTGCTGTACCATCCTTCATCGTAAAGATCTGGGCCGCCAATATTTGAACATTGTGAAGGGCAAATACACCCAGTATCCTCGAAAGGAGCCCCATGCGGTCTGGTGCCATGAACAGGACAGACCAGTAGTGGCCCCTGTCTTCTGCCTCCATCACAAACGGATCTTTTGCAAGGGCCTTTTTTAGTTCTATGTGATGACAAATGGCTGCCGGTGTGAAACTCAAAAGATAATCTTCAGGAAGTTGATTGAGCTCTTCGTCTGCTTCTTCACCAAGACATTCTTTTATCTGCTCCTGCATCCACTGGACTGCCTTTACCCGGTCTGGATCCACCAGGTCAGTGCGTTCGAGCAGGTGGGATACCTTGAGATATAGATCAAGGAGCAGGGCTCCCTTCCATTCGTTCCAGACAGTGGGGCCCGTGGCCTTGGCATCTGCAATGGACAAAAGATAGAGCATGTTCAAGAGATCACGGTCTTTGATGAGCCTGGCACATTTTATGATGAGGCCTTCGTCATCGAGGTCGCGTCTGGTTGCCATTTTCATAAGATAAAGGTGATTTTCAACCAGAAACCGAAGGGCTGAAACCTCCTCTTCGCTAAGGTGCAATCTCTTCCCGATGCCTTCGGCTATTGAAGCCCCGATAAGGGCGTGTTTTCCGCCCCGGCCCTTTCCTATATCATGCAGAAGGCCGGCCAGGAACAGGATGGCCGGATTCTTGATCTCCTTAAATACATGGTTGTGTGACTCCTTCAGCGAATGCAGGACCCTTACGGTCTCAATGGAATGGCGGTCAACCGAGTAGATATGGTAGATATCATATTGAGCAAGCGAACGAATGTTACCAAACTCAGGAAGATATTTTACCAGCAGGCCAGTGTCCAGCATAGCAACCAGCGCATCCGCGGCATTATTGCCCTCCAATACTTGCATGAAAACCGAAGCCATCCTGGGTGAATGAATCTGCTTCTCTCCCATTAATTCCAGGTTTTCCGTAACAATACGCCTCGTTCGGTAAAAGAGCGGGGTGCCCTGGGCAGCCATATGGGCAAAGGGCTTCATCAACAGCACCCTTTTCTTTTCGATCATGCTGGGATCGCTGTAATGGATTCGGCCATTTATCAAGTCAAGGCCGGCTTCCAGTTCCTTCACCAGGGCCCTGGTGTTCGGCCTGTTGACTATTTCCTCAACATGTTCAAAGAAGAGATCCGAATAAACGGCTATGGTTTGAAGGCTTTCATACACCTCCCGCATGAAATGCTCGACGCCGAGCAGTCCCTGTTTGTCAAGGTGCCCGGATAAGCTGGCAATCTGTTCCTGGTATTCAAAAAAGAGCCTGTCATTTTTTCTCTTGGAGACAAAATGGAGCCGGTTTCGTACTCTTATGAGGTTATTCCAGGCTGCTGTGAGCTGTTCCACTTCTGCCCGGGTGAATATGCCTGCCTCTTCCATTTCCTCAAGCCCGTTCAGGCTGAACAATACCTTTGAAACCCAGAAAATGGCTTGAAGATCCCTCAATCCGCCCCTGCTCTCCTTTATGTTGGGTTCGAGCAAATAGACGTGCGAACCAAACCGTGTATGCCTCTCCTTCCTGTGTGCATACATGGTTTGAACGAAATCTCTGCGCCGGCCCTCTATGAACTTCCTTTGAAACTGTGTGGCAAGCTCATCTGTAACATCCTGATCCCCGCACAAATGCCTCATGTCCAGCAGAGAGACCTGAAAAAAGAAGTCCTTATGGGCCTGGTCAATGCACTCTTTTACAGTTCGCACGCCATGTCCCACTTCCCGGCCTGAATCCCACAGCGGATAGAATATGTGCTCCGCCACCTGCTCAATGAGCCCTTTTTTCGATGGTTGGAAAAGGAGCATAAGGTCTAGGTCGGAGAAGGGGAAAAGCTCTTTGCGGCCGTAGCCGCCAAGGGCCACAAGGGCCACGCCTTTAAGGGATTGCATGCCATTTCTGGCAGATGAAAAGAGGGAACATACAAATTCATCTACTACACGCGTATGTTCCTTGAGCAGGGCGCGCCCAACCAGGCCCTTGTCCCAGAGGGCCTGAACCGCTTCAGGCCCCTTTTTCAAAATTGTATCCCTTTCCCTAATGGGAGCCATAACTGATGTTATGCTATATAGCCTCTCTTCCCTTCTCGCCCGTCCTCACACGCACAACCTCTTCCACAGGCAGGACGAAAATTTTGCCATCACCTATCTTGCCAGTGTAGGCAGCCTCCCTGATGGTGTTCACCACCTCTTCGGCCTTTGATTCCTCGGTGACTATCTCGAGCTTTACCTTGGGCAGAAAGTCCACCACATATTCTGCGCCGCGATATATCTCCTTGTGGCCTTTCTGGCGGCCATATCCCTTGACTTCTGATATGGTCATTCCGGCTATCCCGATTTCGTTCAGGGCCTCTTTGACATCATCTAGTTTAAAAGGCTTTATGATTGCCTCGATTTTTTTCATTGCTTACCTCCTTTTTTATTCAGACAGGCGGAATCCTGTTGGGCTTGAAAAAATCGTAATTGCTGCCTCACACTTAACCTAATTAATAGCTCCTAACAACAATTTTAGACACGATTCCGCCTGCTGTTTCCACGCTAATTATACGCTGTTTCACTGTGCTGGCTGAGATCAAGGCCCTGGACCTCGTCTTCTACGTTCAATCTCAATCTTGAAACGGCGTCCACAAGCTTGAGCAATATAAACGTCACCACAAAGGCATATACCAGCACTACCCCGACACCGAAAAGCTGGGTCATAAAAAAACTGCTGTTGCCAGCAAAGAGTCCATCTGCTCCGCCAGGATTTACTGCCTTCGATGCGAACAGCCCAAGGCACAGGGTGCCAAGCACTCCTCCAAGGCCGTGAATCCCCACCACGTCTAAGCTGTCATCGAGCCCGATCTTGGTCTTTGAAGATACTGCCGCGTAACACCCCACTCCTGCTATCAAGCCAATGAGTATTGCAGAATTCGGACCCACAAAACCTGCAGCAGGGGTGACAGTGGCAAGGCCTGCGATTGCTCCTGAGGCTGCGCCGAGCGTTGTGGGATATCCCCTGTGGAACCACTCCACCAAGACCCACATTGCCATGCCTGCCATACCTGCCAGATGGGTGTTGGTGAAGGCCACGCCTGCGATTCCATCTGCTGCCAGGGCGCTGCCTCCGTTAAAACCGAACCATCCAAACCATAGGAGGGCCGTGCCAAGGAGTGTCATGGGCAGATTGTGCGGCATGAAGCCCTCTTTTCCATATCCTTTTCTCTTGCCAATGACCAGAGCTGCGGCAAGGGCACCAGCACCTGATGAAAGGTGCACTACCAATCCGCCGGCAAAATCGAGCACGCCCTTGGCCTTCAGCCAGCCGCCTGCGCCCCATACCCAGTGACAAATGGGATTGTAGACCAGAACCGCCCACAGTACGCTGAATACCAAAAAAGGTGCAAAACGCATCCTCTCGGCAAAGGTTCCAGTCATCAGGGCTGGTGTTATAACGGCAAACATGCACTGGTAGATCATGAACACCATGTGAGGAATGGTGGGGGCATAATCAGGATTTGGAGCAGCACCTACCCCCTTAAGCCCTACAAAGGACAAATCACCCACGAACCCGCTGATATCTGGGCCAAAGCTCATGCTGTAGCCCAAGTAGACCCATTCGAGACTTACAACGGAAATCATGATCAGGCTTTGCATAATAGTTCCTAAAACGTTCTTGCTCCTCACCATGCCTCCATAAAAGAGGCCCAGGCCCGGTGTCATCAGCAAGACCAGGGCTGCTGACACCAGAATAAACGCGGTATCACCACACTGAATCTGTTCCATTTTTCCCTCCCCAGGTTTACATAAATGTATATTTGAACTTCAAACAGCTTTTTTATTGCAACAACAATTCCCTAGTGGGTGGATGCTGCAACAAACTGTTTTTATGATATCTTTTTGAGGTGGAATGGTATTCAGCGCCTGTTTTTTATACAAAAATGTTAAAATACATCTATGTTACATACAAAAACGTAAAAATGTGCGGCTGCCGCACAAAAGAGCTGCAAGCAGCCGCACCCCCTGGGAAGGGAAGGAGGGAAAAATCAAAAAGACAGACTCAACGTAACCCCTCCAAAGACGTTCACCTCTCGGCCTTGATGCATGCCTGTATCGCTTATCAAGTCTGATGCATCATCAGATAATGGCAGAGAAACATATAATTCCGGGCTGATTGTTACATATTTATTGATTGGCACAGGAATGGCCGCTGACAATAAGACCGTATGGAATGCACTGTATTCGTCGTCTGGATCCCCTGGATCAGCATAGGCGCCCTCGTCGTCCGAGTCTAGATAGCTCAACTCCGCTCCGAGATCCAGCGACAAATTGCCTCGCAATGGAACAGAGTGAGAAAGACCAAGGGTTATATAAGTGCCTGGATAATGGCCAAATTCCCTGTAAATTGTAAGCGATGGCGACAGCACAGTGTCATATGAGGCGCTGAGATATATCTCATGAGAGTCATAAGCTTGATCAAGGGCATACCAAATGTATCCCAACTCGGTGGACCACTTGCCAAATTCCCAGCCATAAGCAAATGTAATGTCTGTTTCGTTCAGGTTGTCAGAAGATCCGCTGCCAGAAGTTGACCATGGGTCAGTATCAATGTTCTGCCATACGTTCACAGAAACTCCTTTATAACTGAGTGTCATGGAAGGCTGAATGACCAAACTGTCGCGGCTGAGTTCAAAACCCCTCCATACATACTGGCTGTAGAGACTGACAGAGCCTTCGAATTCGGGCTTGTCATCCGCTGCCGCTGCACTGGATACCATGAGCACGCCAGCCAAAAAGCCGAAAAGCAATACCATTGTCAAAAACTGTTCCCGCATTCTGTTCATTTTTATCCTCCTGTCTGTACAAGCTTTGAATTAATGTTCTACTGATTCGCTTTCGTTCCCTTTCCTCACAAAGATCTATATCGCCTCCTTTCCCCTTTCTCCTGTTCTGACCCTGATCACATCTTCCACCGGCAGCACGAAGATCTTGCCGTCGCCGATCTTGCCGGTATTGGCTGCTTCCCGGATGGCATCGAGCACGGACTCGGCCATCGATTCTTCAACCACAACCTCGATCTTCACCTTTGGCAGAAAATCGACTACGTATTCAGCCCCCCTGTAGACCTCCTTGTGCCCCTTCTGCCTTCCATAGCCCTTTACTTCTGATACGGTCATTCCCTTTATGCCTATGGAATCAAGGGCATTCTTGACGTCATCCAATTTGAACGGCTTTATTACTGCTTCTATTTTTCTCATATGCTTTCTCCCTATATTTGTTGGGCAGCCAGGCAGACCCAGCCTGCCAGGCTAACCGTTTTTGCTAATGATCAACCACCATGAAGTCGTTGTATGCGTGGCCGCCATGCTCTGTCACATCGAGGCCTTCCAACTCTTCTTCTTCACTCACGCGCAATCCAACTATCGCATCGATTACCTTGAACATGATGAGGGCGGTAAAAAAGGACCACACGAAACAGGCCCCTATGCCGATGAGCTGGGTTGTTATAATTTTGGTTGTCACTCCCTCAATGTTGAACAGCCCGGCCGCAAGGGTGCCCCAGGCACCACATACGCCATGCACCGAAACTGCGCCGACCGGGTCATCGATTTTGAGTGTATGATCGATAAACAGCACTGAGAGCACTACGAGCACGCCTGCCACTGCTCCTATCACAATGGAGCTTGTGGGCGAGACATTGGCGCAGCCCGCGGTAATGGCGACCAAGCCTGCCAGTGCACCGTTCAGGGTCATGCCTATCTCAGGCTTTTTGAACAGGGACCAGGAAGTGATCATGGCCAGGACCGCACCCGCTGCTGCTGCAAGGTTGGTGTTTACGAAGATCATGGCAATCGTTGTATCGGCAGTGGTGGTTGACCCGGGATTGAAACCGAACCAGCCGAGCCACAAGATGAACACGCCGATGGCAGCCAAGGGAATATTGTGGCCTGGTATCGCCCTTACCTCACCCTTTGGTCCATACTTGCCCACCCTGGGGCCAAGCACTATGGCACCTGCAAGGGCGCACCAGGCACCCACTGAATGGACTACTGTGGAGCCGGCAAAGTCTATAAAACCCATCTGTTCCAGCCAGCCATTGCCGTTCAGCAGGCTGCCCCATGCCCAGGAGCCGAAGATGGGATAGATAAAACCGCATATAAAGATGCTGTATAGCAGATAGGCCTGGAACTTGGTGCGCTCGGCCATGGCGCCTGAGACTATGGTGGCGGCGGTGCCGGCAAAAACCACCTGGAACATCCAGAAGGCCAGCACCCATTGATCGCCGTCGGGTCCCTTCCAGCCGCTGAGGAAAAAATCGGTGGTTCCAAACCAGCCGGTTTTAGTGGCGCCGAACATGAGGCCAAATCCCACTGCCCAAAAAGCAATGGTGCCAATAGAGAAATCCATGATGTTTTTCATCATGATATTGATTGTGTTTTTCGCCCTCGTGAAACCCGCCTCGACCGCTGCAAAACCCGCTTGCATGAAGAAGACAAGGGCCGCTGCCACCAGAGTCCACAAGAAATTGGCGTGCGTCTGAACAAGATCTATTGCCGCCTTGTTGCTTTCCAGCGTAAGAGGTTTGGCTGCCTCCTCTCCCGCCCAGCCACTGGCAGCAGCCAGGACAACAGCCAAAACCACTCCAATTGCCAGAATGAACTCCGTTTCCAGATTGCACCTTCCTTTTTTCATTGCTGAAGCTCCTTACCTGTAGTTTTTGTAAATTTTAAACTGCGAACTTGATATGAGATATAATCAATGGATGTGCCAAATCAGGTCCGTTTGATTTTTATTGAGTTATTTTAAATAGTTGTTCTTGAAAAATGTCTGAGGCAGCTTTTTGGTGAACCAGAATTTATTACAATTTTGTCTCTATGAAGAGGCTCCTATTTAACAAAATTGTATTATATAACGAAATGGAGCAAGGTGACGGAAAGAGGTGTTCGTTGAAAAATCAGAAGGGATGGTTCCGGGAGCGCTATCATGCCGCACACTGCCTGACTGTTATGTTGTATATTAAGTGCGTCATGAAGGCGTTACTCATAAATCCATGGATATATGATTTTGCAGCCTATAATTTCTGGATACGCCCCCTGGGGCTTTACCATGTTGCCGAATGGCTGTGGGAAAGGGGCGTAGAGGTATCCCTGGTTGATGCACTATCACCCTTCAAGGCCCCGGGCAGGCTCCCGAGAGAGGCCGTTGAGCGCCCCAAGTTGCTTGAAGGAATACCCCGTAAATATTCCCGTTACGGGGTGTCCCCTAACGATTTTGCAGCACGCATCCGCGCCTGTCTGCCCTTTGACATGGTCTTTGTCACCTCTTCCATGTCTTACTGGTACGAAGGGGTGAATATGGCTGTATCTGCTGTAAGGCAGGCATGCCTAGATGCCCCTGTAATACTCGGCGGGATATATGCCACGCTTTGGCCCGCTCATGCCAGGGAAAACAGCGGCGCAAACCTGGTGCTGGAGGGCCCGCTGGAAAAAAATGCCTCTTTGTTGTGCAGGGAGCTGGATCTCCCTGTTGAGCCAATACGAAAACGTAAGAAATGGTATGAGCTTGGCCTTCATGACGGTCTTAATTATGCAGGTGTAAGGACTGCGTATGGCTGCCCCTTCAACTGCACCTATTGCGGGTCGCGTAAGATTTCTGGCCCCTTCAAACAGCGCAAGCCGCAAGAGATAGCCGAGGAACTCCTCTGCCTGCACAAAGCAGGAGTCAGGCACGTCTCATTTTATGACGATGCCCTGCTGGTAGATTTTGATTCGAGGCTCAAACCGGTACTGGATTGGCTGGAAAAGAAAAATATAGCTTTTACTTTCCATACGCCTAATGGTCTTCATGCCCGGCTCGTGACGCCGACGGTGGCACGATATTTCAAAAAACATGGCTTCAAGACCATAAAACTGAGCCTTGAGACCGTATCGCCTGAAAGACAAAAGGCCACTGGAGCAAAGGTGACCAATCTTGCAGTAAAGGAGGCGGTAGCCAGCTTGTTGAGCGAAGGAATCCCGAGGGAGTCAATCGGAATCTACCTGCTGGCCGGCCTTCCAGACCAGGATGCCCGGGAAGCTGCAGAATCTATCAA
>JALVPX010000188.1 GCA_027031565.1 Deltaproteobacteria bacterium
CTATTGTAGAGTCATCAAAGGATCATATATTCATGCTCAACAGTGAGGGAAGGTTTATTTCAAGCAATGGGAGCGTCAAATACCTTAATATTCAGGACTCCAATCACATCGTTGGAAAAACCCTAAAGCAACTGTTTCCGGCTGATATAGCAGAAAAATTTCATTTGGAAGCAAAGAAAGCCCTTAAGAACAATTCAGCCCGCAGTTTTGATTTCACACTAAAGACCGGCAGCGATAAGCTCCATCAGCATGTCACATTATTCCCCATTAACCTTCCAGGAGAGGAAAACATAGTCGGGGGCAGTTGCAGAGACATTACGGAATTAGTCGAGAGCGAGCTTGAAAGACGTCTCCTTGCCTCGGCCATGGAACAGACTGCTGAGGGAATCATTATTACGAACAGCCATCAAGAAATAGTAGTTGTAAACAACCGTTTTGAGAAAATGAGCGGCTACCAGCGCCAGGAGCTTTTAGGAAAGAACCCCTCGATCTTTTGTGAATGTGATGCCAAACAAAACCTATTTCAACCAAAGAATCCGGAATTAGACGCGATCCAGGTCTGGAGGGGAGACATGGCAGTAATAAAAAAAGACGGGTCAAAGCTGGTGGTAGAAGCAACGGCGTCCCCTGTTTCAGATGGAAGAGAAGGAAATAGGTATTTTGTTTACACCTTTAGGGATGTAACAGAAGAAAGAGGGTTTGAAAAAAGAAAGGAGCAAGTCAAGCGCCTGGAGGCCATTGGCACCCTGGCTGGAGGAATTGCCCACGATTTTAATAACATCCTGACCCCCATTATGGGGTATGCAGAAATAGCAAAAGGTGCAATCCCTCCAGGTGACAAACTCGAAAATTATATTGAGCAAATTATCCTGGCATCGGCCAGGGCCAAGGAGCTCGTTAAGCAGATACTTACCTTCAGCCGCCAGGCCAAGCGCAAAAGGGTCCCGTTAAATATTTACAGCATTGTAAAAGAAGCCATCAAGTTGATTCGGGCTGCCCTGCCTGCAGAAATCGTTATTAACCAACAAATTGACGCTGTGGATAAATACGTCCTTGCAGATCCTACTGAGATCCACCAAATCGTAATAAACCTTTGTACTAACGCTTGGCATGCAATGGTAGGTGGAGGGATCCTCACTTGTTCATTGGAGGAGATACATGTAACAAGGGAACTGGCTCTTAATATTCAACATGAAATAAGCCCTGGTGCCTACATTAAGTTTTCAGTTGCGGACACAGGCCACGGAATCCCTAAAGAAATAATCAACAGGATATTTGAACCTTATTTTACTACCAAGAAAGAAGACAAAGGTACTGGTCTGGGGCTATCTACAGTCCATGGGATAGTAACGGATTATGGAGGATGCATAGATGTTAAAAGCAAGCTGGGTGAGGGAACGGTCTTTGATGTCTATTTCCCTGTGTACAAAGGTGAAAAAAAGGCCTTTAACAAGAGAAAAGGTGTAGAAAACACCAGACAGGGAGGGGAAATCCTCTTCGTGGACGATGAACCTACCATAGCAGAACTTGCCAAGATCTCCTTGGAAAAAAGGGGATATAGCGTTTCTCCTTTTTCCGAACCAGAAGCGGCGCTATCGACTTTCGAGCAGAACCCACATGCCTTTCATGTGGTAATAACAGACATGAGCATGCCTGGGATTAACGGATTACAGTTGGCTAAACGTGTCCGTATCCTGAGACCTGACCTCCCCATCATTATCTGCACTGGCTTTAGTGATAAAATAGACTCTTCAGAGATTAACGAACTGGGTGCCATAGAACTTGTGATAAAGCCGTTTACGGCTGCGGAATTGATAAGGGCAGTAGAAAAAGCCTTGTCTAAATAGCAATAAAAGACGTTAAGAATAAAAAGCTTAAAGAAAAGGGTAATGAAAATCGAAAAACACATTCTGATAGCAGAAGACGATGCCCAGGATCGTAAATTTTTGAAGAATTTTTTCAATGAAAAGGGTTACAAAGTTCACGTTGCCAGGGATGGGCTTGAGGCATGGCAACTTTTCCAAATGAAAAAGCCTTCAATAGTCATTACTGACATCAAAATGCCTGACATGGACGGCCTGGAGTTATTAAAGAGAATCAGAGAGAAGAACGAAGCCGTTCCGGTCATTATACTTTCCGGAGTGGGAACCGTGGACAACCTCATCAAGACCCTCCGCCTTGGGGCTTGGGATTTTATTCCAAAGCCCATTGATGACTTGGACCAGCTGATACAGGTTGTGGAAAAAGCCCTTTACAAATCAGGCCTGATGGTCGTGGCAAAGCTTAACCAGGAACAGCTACTTAAAATGGTTGACCAAAAAACCCAAGAACTGAAAAGGGAGGGAGAGGCCCTTCACAATTCCCTGAAAAGACAGAAAATAATAGAAAGGCTACTGGAACATGCCAAACAAGAATGGGAACGAACTGCTAACGCCCTTAGTGAAATCCTCGGCCTCGTGGACAAGGACTACCGTATTGTAAGGTGTAACAAGACCATGGCCAAAGCAATGGGCCTAAGCGTGCAAGAAGCCGTGGGAGAGTGCTGTTACAAGAGAATCCATAAAACTGATTCCCCGCCTGATTTTTGCCCCCATAAGCTTTTAATGAAAGACGGAAAGGCAAGAATTGTAGAGGCCTATGATGAGAATAGAAAATGCTATCTTGAAATAAACGCAGTCCCCTATAAGGACAAGGACGGTACCGTAGTAGGAGCAGTCTGCATAACAAGGGACATAACAAAGAGAAAAGAGGCAGAAAAGGAAAGGGATATCCTCAATGCACAGCTGCTCCAAGCCCAGAAGCTAGAGGCCGTGGGCCAGCTTGCAGCTGGAATTGCCCATGAAATCAACACACCCACTCAATACATAGGCGCCAATATAGATTTTTTTTCCGACTGCTTTAAAGACATAAGATCCATGATAGAGGCCCTGGTGCCGCTTCTGGAGGAAGCCAAAAAAACAGGGCTTTTCCCAGACCTGGTAAACAGGGCGGAAAAGGCCATGGAGGATGCCGATTGGGAATATATTGAAGAGGAAGTGATCAGCGCTCTTTCACAGGCCAAGGAAGGTATCGGCAAGGTAACTAAGATTGTAAGGGCAATGAAGGAATTTTCCCATCCGGGCTCAAAGGAAATGAAGAAAGCCGATATCAACCGGATAATCGAAACCATTGCAACCATTTCCAAAAACGAATGGAAATACGTTTCAGACCTTGTCACCAGGCTTGACCCAGAACTTCCTCTTGTCCAGTGCCTTGCCGACGAATTGGGTCAGGTAATACTAAACATGGTGGTAAACGCTGCTCATTCAATAGAAGAGCGCCTAGGGGAAAACCCAGAAGGTGAAAAAGGCCTTATAACCGTCACTACATCCATGGACGAGGGCCATGCAAGAGTTGACATCTCGGATACCGGCACAGGTATTCCCAAACAGATCATTGACCGCATATTTGATCCATTTTTTACCACCAAGGAGGTAGGTAAGGGCTCTGGCCAGGGTCTGGCCATTGCAAGAAATCTTATCGTGGAAAAACATGGCGGCAGCATTGACGTACACACCCAGGTTGGTGAAGGTACCACCTTTACCATAAGGATTCCTGCAAATAAAAGATAACGCCATTAAAAAACCAGTTCTTTTAGAGCAAATCTTAATCTTTATATTGTGAAAAAATGAAATGGTAGCAACTTAACCTGCCAATAACCCCTGGATACCTCGGTTCAGGGCCTTGAGGTTGAGCGGCTTTTTAAGAACCATATCTGGCCCACACTCTTTAATGGCCTTCTGACCATCAGGGCTCAAAAGGCCTGTAA
>JALVPX010000189.1 GCA_027031565.1 Deltaproteobacteria bacterium
ATTTTTGTTAAAGGGCAAGGCGCGCGAAAAAAATAACCGCAGACATATTGTTTATATTTCGAGGATTATTTTTTGAGTGCAACGCAGCCATTGGGCAAAAAGATAATTTTTAGAGGCAGCCATAAGTCAAGCCGTAATTTTATGCCATACAGGCCAGTGGGGATCTACCCTGCAAAAGCGTTTGTCATTTTCTATAGAGTCTGAAAGCCGTCTGTTGCCTATGATCAGGCCTCCAGGCTTAAGCTCATCCTCTACCATTTTTTCAAAGCGGCTTTGGAGTTCTTTGGTTGAAAAGGGGCGGAAATAATAGATGACATCAAAATTGCCGTATCCGTCAAAATTCCAGATGTCTTCGAGCAGCACCTTGTCCTTGCCCATAAGCCGCTGGGCTATGGTACATGGGTAAGGATCTTTTTCTATCCCAAAGGCATCAAAGCCTGCCATTTCGGCCATGAGCATGATCTGGCCGATTCCGCACCCGATGTCGATGAATGTCAGGGGCCTGTTGAAACTTCCTTGAGAATCAAAATGGCGCCTTGCTGCCAATATCTGCTCAAAGGCCTGGCGGGTGTCCATTGGAACAAAGGGATACTCTGTCTTGGTGTCATTTTTTGTTTCCCTTATGGAGTCCCTGGTAAAATAGCCGATAAAGCGGTTGATCACCCCCAGTAAAATGTCAAGCTCTTCTTCACAGGAAAGCTGGTATCTTTGTTTGTCTAGCATTGCAAGTAGATTTGAATATTTTTTAGATATATGAATAAAGATGTCGTACAATAACATCAAAATCCTAAACATAAAATATCGACTCTAAGGGATTATCCATGAAGAAGACCCTGTTTCTTTTTTGCCTGATTATCGGCCTCCTTTATTCCAGTGAACTTCTGGCAGACCCGGCCAAGAAGATTCTCATTGTTGCAAGCTATTCCAGGCACGATCTTTGCGGTGCTCCTCAATATGAAGGCATCTTGAGTGCCTTGAGGGAAAGCGAGTTTCAGCATCTTGACATAACAAATATTTACCTTGACTCGAAGAGGCTTGGTGGAAGGGCCCTGGACAAGAGAAAGCGGGAACTTATACAAAAGATAGAAAGAGAGGTTCCATATCTGATAATAACCATAGATGATCTGGCCTTCAGCGTCGTTGCTCCCCAGGTCGTGGGAAATGGACCGCCATGGGTAGTTTTTTCAGGGTTGAATCGATCCTTGGAGGAATACAACCATGCACTTCATTTCCTGGACGGCCGAACCCCGGTTAAAAATATCACAGGTGTTTATGAATACCTTTTCATGCCTGAACAGATAAAGTTTTTCGACCTCATATCCCCGGAAAAGAAAAAGATCGCCCTCCTGTACTCGACCGACTTCATGGGCAATATATTGAAAGGCCAGGTGGTGAGAGAGTTAAAAGAGGCTGGTCTTGACAAGAGGCTGCTCTTTTTCCCTGTCTCAGACATGGACGAGCTGGGCCGTAAGGCATTGCAAATAGAGAATAACCCGCAAATCGGGGGCTATATTCCCTTAACCATGTCGGTTAAGGGCAAAAAAAGAGAAAAATATACCATCAAGGAGCTTGCGCCCTTATTGATCCGCAAAGTAAAAAAGATAGACCTGGCCTTGAATATGGCCTTCACCAAGTCCGGCTTTCTTGGGGGAGTGAGTGTGGATTTTTATCAAATGGGGCATCAGGCAGGCGAACTGGCAGCAAATATATTGCGTGAATATCCAATATCCAGGCTTAGCGTCCAAAGGGCGGAAAGGTACAGGTTCGTTATAAATAAGAGGAGGTTGAAGTGCCTGGGCCTGAAATTGCCCGTGGAAGTATATAACATGTTGGATGAATTCATCCTATGATAGAGGCACAGGGCTATTTCCTTCATCTCGCAGGTACACTCTACCTGTTGCTTTTCCTGTGTTTGTGTTGTTCCAAGCAGCAAAAATTTTTTTGTTGTCAAGATGAATCCTCTTCCAGGATAATCACTGTCACACTCATAACGGCCATATTGTTGAAGATATTTTTCCCACTTGGGCAATGGTTCCTGCCAGCCTATTTTGCCGTTCTTGAAGCCCGGGCGGCGGTAGCAATTTTCATGGCCATGCTGGCGGCAATTGCCGTTTCCTATTTGGAAATCAGGGGCGGGCAGAAAAGACTCTATTTGTCGCTGCTTCCTGTTTCGCTGGCCCTCAACAGTTTCATACTTTACTGGCCTTACACGATCCTGCTGCTGCTCGATCTCGTGTTACTGAACATGGTCTTGTTGATTTATCTTCATTCAGCAGGCGGTAAAGGGCTGCTGAGATTTTGTACTGTTTTCTTTCTATTTTTTGCCATATGGATCGCTGTATCCATAAATGGGTCTTCTTTTCTGGAAAAGACGTTTGAATCTCAGCAGCGCTACAAGGTCCATTCCAAACTGAAAATGCTCCAAAAGAGGTTTGTCGATTTGGAGAGGGCAGGATCCTCCATGGCCAAGATCATTGCAATCATGTTCACCGGAGAGGATACTGGGCTTGACTACATAGCGCGCAACAAATCTGAATACCTTGGCAAACTCAGGCTGTTAGAGCGTCTTTCAGGAGTATCAGGTATCTATCTTCTTGACAAAAAGGGTCACGCAATTTTGGAAAGTGATGACAAGCCTAATTCCTACGGTCTTGCATCCCTGCCCATTTTTAGAAGGGCAATCAGCGGTTCCTCAGGGATCTCCTTTTTGGCAACAGGGCAGGGCAGCAATTCATTTTTCGCACGCCCTGTGATTTACAAGGGTGAGTTCGCAGGGGCCTTGCTCCTTCGCTATTCCTTGTCGAAATATTTCATGTCTGATTTTGAACAGGAAGGCATTTTCCTGATAGACCGAACCGGCAAAGTGATTCTGGGGCCCAGCGCCGCGGGAATACAGAGGGTAACGCTCCGCGACGGAAACCAAGAAGTGCTTTCAGCTGCTGATATGGAATATGGCGTTGAATCTCCTGTACTTGGCGAGCCTGGAGTATCCCTTGTGCCATACAAGATGATTCATATCCCGCTTTTCGGGGGTGACTGGTCCCTGGTCAAACTCTATAACCCTTCTGCATTGTTCAAATTGAGGGCAGGATTGTCATTTGTGTTTTTCCTGATCTCCCTGGTTTTGATGCTCCTTTTTTTGAGGATGATATATGCCAAGGAATTCATAGCACGGCTTGAACACGAGATCTTTGAAAGGAAAAAGGCGCAAAAGGCCAGGGAGCTGCTGGCAGACGTGGTTGACCAGGCAATTATCGGCATTTTGATAGCCGATAAGAATTTGGAAATTCAATATGTGAACAAATGTTTCCAGGAGTTGACAAATTATACCCTGAACGACTTGAAGGAGATGACGCTGTTTTCCCTTTTTACCGGCATAAGCGGCGAGCATTACAGCAGCCTGCAGGAAGCTGTTTCAGGAGGGATCCCCTGGCGCAAGCGGGTCACGGGAATACCCAGAAAGGATGACTCACGCTTTGATGCAGATGTCTCTCTCTTTCCGTTGAAGAGCGAAGGGGGCCGGATCCAGAATTTTGTCGTTGCTTTCAGGGACATAAGCCATGAATTGGCCTTGGAGGCACAGTTGCTGGAGGCCCATAAAATGGAAGCGGTGGGTGTGCTTGCAGGAGGAGTTGCCCATGACTTCAATAACATGCTGGCCGTGATCCAGTTTTCCGTGGAGATTGCCAAGAAAAACAGCGAACCAGGAAGCCCTTTGTGGCACAATTTAGACGAGATAGAAAGAACCGTTCAAAGGGCCTCGTCCATCGTCAGGCAGCTTCTGCTTTTCAGCAAAGGCAAAAAGGCGCCCTTGATCAAGGTAAACCTCAACCAGGTGCTGCACGACCTTGAAACCATGCTGCGCCAGATAGCCGGGACCAGCATTGAGATAGAGTTAAGGCCAGGATCGGGCTTGTGGGATATTCTGGCCGACAAGAATTGTATTGAATTGGTCCTTTCCAATTTGATGATTAATGCCAGGGATGCAATGCCCGAGGGCGGGAAAATAGTCATCTCGACCTACAATCTCAACAAGGGCGAAAAGTTTGGATCAGGCGGTTTCTTTGCTGACCAAGACAGCGTATGCCTGGAAATAGAAGACAATGGCTATGGGATGGACAGCGAAACAAAGGCCCACATATTTGATCCCTTTTTTACAACCAAGGACGTGGGCAAGGGGACAGGCCTTGGGCTTTCCGTGGTTTATGGAATAATCAAGCAGTTTGGAGGCAGGATCGAGGTGGATTCCATGCCGGGATCTGGCACGGTGTTTTACATAATGCTTCCCCGGCCGGGTGATGATACGGAGGCAAGTCACCTGCTGCCGGGCCACGGAGTAGAAACCCGGTTTTCCGGCTACGGGATCCTCTTGGTGGAAGATGAGGAAATGGTCAAAAATATCGTCAGGCTTGCCTTGAGCGAAAAAGGCTACAGGGTGTTTTGTGCGTCAGATGTAGGCGAGGCCCAAAACCTGCTTAACCGTCACGAGGATGATATCGACCTGGTGCTGTGCGATATCGTTCTTCCAGACAAAAACGGCCTGGCCTTGGCTGAAACATTGAGAAAGTATTACCCTGAAAAGAAGATCGTGATGGTGAGCGGTCATATGGAAAAGGGGGGAGCACCGCCAGAGCTTTCGGAACAGGATCTACCCTTTTTGGCCAAACCTTTCACCATGGCAGACCTGTTTGGAGTGGTGGCCCGGACCTTGTCCTCATCGTCAGGAGTTTTGAAAAATTAAGGGATGCGCCAGCTTTTGGATTGTGGTAAAAGAGTCTGCCTTCAATTAATATCAAATCAAATTGTATTTTTGTTGTTTAAAAGAGAAGGGGTGGAAGCTTTTTAATGGACAACAGTGGCCAAGCAGGCAATGCCAGCCAGTGGCGCGATGCACTTTTTAAGATTTCTACTTTGGGCTCAGCGATTTTTATTTTGGGGCTTTTGGCATTCATGGTCCTTGTGCTGGTGATCTACGCCTGGCCTTCCATCACCAAATTTGGTTTCAAATTCCTGGTTTCCACGGAATGGAATCCTGTTGTTGGGGAATTTGGCGCCTTGACAACCATTGTAGGCACGCTGGTCTCTGCTGCCCTGGCCATCATGATTGCAGTGCCTTTGGCAATAGGGGTCGCCTTTTTTCTGACTGAGTTGGCTCCGCTGCCCCTGAGGCCGGTTTTCGGAACTGCCATAGAGCTTCTTGCAGCGGTGCCGTCTATCATTTACGGCATGTGGGGCCTTTTCACGCTTGCCCCTTTAATGGGAGACTATGTTGAGCCTTGGCTGGAGGAACACTTTGGCTTCATTCCGCTCTTTTCCGGCCCTCCGATGGGTATAGGCATGCTGACTGCAGGCATAGTGCTGGCCATAATGATATTGCCTTTCATATCCTCTGTATTGCGGGATGTATTCAAAATGACGCCCCAGGTCTTGAAAGAGTCGGCCTACGGCCTTGGCGCCACCACTTCAGAGGTGTTGTGGCATGTGGTCATCCCGTACGGCCGCAGGGGTGCTGTGGGCGGGATCTTTCTGGGTCTTGGGCGGGCGCTTGGCGAGACCATGGCCGTCACCTTTGTGATAGGCAATGCCCATGAGTTGTCGTGGTCCCTGTTTTCCCCAGCAAACACGATTGCCTCCACCTTGGCAAACGAATTCACCGAGGCATCGGATGATCTTTATCTTTCAGCCTTGGTGGAACTGGGCCTGGTGCTCTTCCTGATAACCTTTGTTGTGTTGGGGGTTGCTGAATGGTGGCTGCAAAAGAGTGCGCCAAAGGGTAAGGGGGCATAGGTATGCGCGCCAGGTCTCCAGCCGTAAGAAAGGGTATCAATCTGCTGGCCTTGACAGGTTCAGCAGCAGCAGCGTTCATAGGTTTGGCCTTTCTTGTATGGATTATTGCAGAGGTGTTCTACCGCGGTATCGGCGCCATCAACTGGGATTTTTTTACGCAGCTTCCAGCTCCTCCAGGAGAGGAAGGAGGGGGGCTGGCGAATGCCATGTTGGGTACGGTCATAATAACTGCCATTGCTACTGTGCTGGGAGTCCTGCTAGGAGTGCTGGCAGGTACATACCTTGGCGAATTCAGGCATACCAGGATCGCTGATGTCGTGAGATTTTTGTCCAATATATTTGTGAGTGCTCCGTCAATAGTGATCGGGATATTCGTTTATGCAATCCTGGTGGTGCCCCTTGGAAACTTTTCAGGTCTGGCAGGTGCAGTTTCACTGGCCATCATAATGCTTCCGGTAATAACTAGGACCACCGAAGAGATGTTGAGACTCGTTCCAACTGGCTTGCGGGAATCGGCTTTGGCCCTTGGTGCCCCATACTGGCACATGGTATGGCACGTGGTATACAGGAGTGCCCGTACTGGTATGTTAACGGGTATCATACTTGCTGTGGCCAGGGTGTCTGGAGAGACGGCGCCGTTGCTCTTTACAGCCTTGAACAGTCCCTACTGGCCCACAGGGTTGCTAGAGCCCATGGCCAACCTGACAGTAACCATATTCAATTATGCCATGTCTCCATACGAGGATTGGCAGACAAAGGCATGGGGAGGCTCTTTGATAATTGCCGTGATAGTTTTGCTCATGAATATTGGCACACGTACCATGGTTCACAGAATGGGGAGATCTAAATCAGGGGAGGGCCATTGATGTTTCTGCCTCCAGAAATTCCGGTGAAGGTCAAGGTCAGGAATCTGAATTTCTATTATGGAAAGATGCAGGCCTTATTCGACAACAATCTGGACATTGCTGAAAACCATGTAACGGCCTTTATAGGTCCTTCGGGTTGTGGAAAGTCAACCCATATCCGCACGTACAACCGCATGTATTCACTTTACCCGGATCACAGGGCTGAAGGCGAGGTCATCTTAGACGGCAAAAATGTCTTGGATGACGATGTCGATTTGATAGACCTGAGAACCAGAGTGGGCATGGTCTTCCAGAAGCCCACGCCCTTTCCCATGTCGGTTTATGACAATGTGGCCTATGGTATCAGGTTGAAGGCGAAGTTCTCCAAGAAGGAACTTGATGCCAGGGTTGAAAAGGCCCTCAAGGATGCTGCCCTATGGGATGAAGTCAAAGATCACCTCAACGCATTGGGCACGGATCTTTCAGGAGGCCAGCAGCAGAGGTTATGTATAGCCAGGGCCATTGCAGTGGAACCAGAGGTAATTCTCATGGATGAGCCATGTTCAGCCTTGGACCCGGTGGCCACGTACAAAATTGAAGACCTGATCAGGCGTCTCAAACAGCGTTTCACCATTGTGATAGTTACCCACAACATGCAGCAGGCCGCACGTATTTCAGACTATACGGCATTTTTTTACATGGGCCGCACAGTAGAGTTTGGAGCCACTGACATCCTCTTTACCAAGCCGGAAAAGAAGGAAACAGAAGATTACATCACAGGCAGATTCGGGTAAACGTGCATGGCTGTTATCACCATTGATGGTCCTGCAGGTGCAGGCAAGTCCACTATTGCCAAGGAATTGGCAAAGAGTCTGGGTTTCACTTACTTGGATACTGGAGCAATGTACAGGGCTGTGGCCCTGGCAGCCAAGAGAAGGGGCATATCTGCAGACGACGAGGCCGCCTTGGATGCGATGCTGGAAGGGATTAGACTTGGCTTCGAGGATGGCAGGATTCTGCTGGATGGAGAAGATGTTTCCGGCCAGATCAGGACGCGGCAAATAGATTTTATGTCTTCAGATGTATCACGACATCCAGTTGTGAGAAGGCATCTTACCAGGCTGCAACGCGCCCTGGCTCAGGGTGGAAACATCGTAGCAGAAGGAAGGGATATGGGAACCGTGGTATTTCCCAATGCCGATGTCAAATTTTATCTTACTGCCTCGCCCGAGGTCAGGGCAAAACGAAGGCAGGAGCAGCTTGCCCTTACAGGAGTAAATGTGCCCTTTGACAAAATACTCGAAGAAATAAAGGCCAGGGATCGGGCCGATTCCTCCAGGAAAGAGGCCCCGCTCAAACGGCCTGAAAAATCAATAAAAATTGATACATCAGACTTGACTATTGAAGAAGTTTTTGGCATGTTACTCACGCAAATAAAAAATTTAATAGGTTAAAATAAAATGGAAAACGGTTTCAAAATAGATCAATGTTTGGGATTCATTGCCAACAGGCTCGTAAGGGCCTTTCAGAAGGCCATGGACAGGAAGCTGGCCGACTATGGTCTGACTACTGCCCAGTTCTGCGTGCTGGCCAAACTGCTCGAGGAAGAGGGCCATACGCAGACTGAATTGGCCCACAGGCTTCATATCGAAAGCCCTACGCTTGTGAGGACCCTTGACAGGATGGAAGAGGCCGGTCTTATTGAGCGCCGCCGTGATCCCGGTGACAGAAGGGCCTACCGCATTTTCCTAAAGCCCAAGGGCAAGAAGATGCGAAAGATGGTGGACAAAGTAGGTATGGAAATACATGAGCAGGCCACAAAGGGTATCTCAGACAAGGAACTCGAGATATTGCAGACATCCATGGACAAGATTTGGGAAAATCTGGAACAGACCGAGTAATTTTTTAGTAAATATTTGATCAAAAAGGGCTGAATCGGATATGCCACATATTGGATTCAGCCCTTTTTACGTGGCAGATTTGAGCTGCCACATCCTCCTGATGTTTTCGGTATTCATGATGCCGGCCAGCATTATCAAGAGTTCAACAGGCCTGTAGAAGATACCTGACAAAAATACCAAAAAGATCCTTACATCACGTCCAAGCCGGAAACGCTGCGCCTTTTTGTGTTCTTTCATCCAGCCGTCATACTTGTCTGCAGTGTAACTGTTGATAAGGGAACCGATCAGGGCCAGTAAACCAATGAGCCATCCCAGGTTGCCCATCATGTTATGATTGGCCACATGCCAGGTGACACCAGCGATTAAAAAGGCGTCTGCATACCTGTCCAAAACAGCGTCAAGCCAGGCTCCATATTCTGTCTGCTGCCACTTGAGTCTGGCTATTTCGCCGTCGCATCCATCAACAATGCTGGCCAGTTGGGCAATCAGGCCTCCTGCCGCAAACCAGAAATAGGAATCCTTGCTCAACATGAATGCTGCTGCAAGGGCAAGCAGAAAGCTTAAAATAGAAATTTGATTTGGCGTGGCAGGGGTCTTCACAAGAAGAGTGGAAAGGCGTATGGAGATCGGCCTGTTCAAGAGCCTTGCAACAGGGCCGTCGTGCGCCTTTCCTCTGATAAGCATCAGCAAGGCCTTTTCTGCCCGCTTGAACGCGTTTTTGTCATCGAGATCAGCCCAGAACCCGGTATTGGTATCGATGACAAGGGCGCGGCCCATTAGAGATAGTGCAGTCACGATATCTGTAAGTGAGTACACCTTTCGTGAAGATACAGATTTATCCACCATGACGGCTACATCACCTGAGCAGACAAAAAGACCGGTATCATAGCCATCAAAGCACTCCATGGTCTTACCTATCTTTTCAATTCGGCCCTTTTTGAAAGCGACCTTGGTTGCATCATCACGATCTATGACTGGGTTCTTTATGCGTGTGTCTACAAGTAGGGCAAGGCCTCCAGGCGGGGCCTTACAGGCAAGGACCTTTTGAACCAGGTCCCTGGAAAATACATGGTCGCACATTGACAATATGAAGTCTTTATCAAGTGTCCTAGCACCAGCCATGAACGATGTGCCATTACCCATTTCCCAATCCCTGTTGAAAATGGGGTTTATCGAGATGTCCGGCAGTTTTTCTGCCAATTTGTCTAGGAATTTTCTTACCTGTTCATCCTTGTATCCGGTGACCACTACAAATTTTTTGATTCCGCAGGCGTGGAAACACCTGATGGAGCGTTCAATGAGGGGCACTCCAAGAAAAGGGGTCAAGGGCTTTGGAGTACCCTTTTTGCTCAATCGGCTTCCCCTTCCAGCCGCCAGTATGAGCGCAGTATCGATCTGCCTCTTTGGTTGTATGCCCATTCGTGTTTTCTGCATGGCCTAAGCAGCCAGGGCATCCTCGCCATTTTCAGGCCTTTGCGCCTTTACATAGGATATGCCCTTTATAAAGTCTTCCGTCATGCGGTAGGCCTCATCATCTGAATATTGCCTTGGGGGGTGTTTCATGAAAAAGGCAGATGGGCCTTCTATTATTCCGCTTTCACCACGATCCATCGCAAGTTTGCAGCACCTTATTGCATCAATGGCCACGCCTGCTGAATTGGGTGAATCTTCAACCGAGAGTCTCAATTCGAGATTCATTGGAACATCCCCAAAGAGCTTGCCCTCGATCCTTATGAAGGCGATTTTATTGTCTTTCTGCCAGGGAACATAATCACTGGGACCAACGTGGATATTTTCCCATTCAATTGGTTCGGGAAGAACCGCCTGTACAGCTTCTGTCTTGGACTTCTTCTTCGAGGCCAGGCGCTCCCTGTTCAGCATATTCAGGAAATCCGTGTTGCCGCCTGTGTTGAGCTGATAGGTTCGTTCTATCTTGACCCCGCGCCTGGCAAAAAGATTTGCAAGGATTCGGTGCGTTATGGTTGCCCCAAGCTGCGCCTTTATGTCATCCCCGATAATGGGAATGCCTGCTTCTTGAAACCTTTGGGCCCACTTGGGGTCTGAAGCAATGAACACGGGCATGCAGTTAACAAATCCCGCTCCCGCTTTTAAAGCGCATTCCGCATAAAAACGCACGGCCTTTTCAGATCCAACCGGAAGATAATTGACCAGTATATCGGTCTTGCTTTCTTGCAATACCTTGACCACATCATCCATGGAGGGCTCAGGTGCGTCTGCCAGTACAAAGGTGTGTGAATCTGGGTAATCCTTCATATGTGGCGAAAATCCATCCAATACCTTGCCCATACGGACAGAGACGCCGCTTTCAGGTAGGTCTTTACAGAAAATTGTTGTACAATTGGGCAAGGCAAATATGGCCTCGTTTACATCTTTTCCAACTTTTCTTTTGTCTATATCAAAGGCTGCAACCACTCTTATATCATTAGGCTCATATCCCCCTATGGACCAATGCATGAGGCCGATAGCATGGTTTTTCATTCCGGGGCCATAGTAATGGATACCTTGAATAAGGGAACTGGCGCAATTGCCCACGCCCACTACGGCAATATTTATTTTCTTCATCCTCTACCTCCTTATTGAATCTCTCCAGATGAAAGTGCACAGGTATGAAACCTTTATTACATTTAAAAACTTAGGTTTGGTTCAGGAGTTGTCAAGATTAACAGGATGACGATCTCTTTTTATCCA